>CAMDNW010000003.1 GCA_945903275.1 Thermoflexus hugenholtzii JAD2 | reverse complement strand
GGCACTATCGGTGCCGTGATCGCTCCGCACGCCCACCGCACCGACTGATGGGCACATATATGCGCGAGGCTCAGCCGCGTATCTAGCGGATCAGCGTGCCGCACCCTCGCCGCCGCCCGGGTTCTGCAACCCGCGGAGGAACTCCTCGAGTTGCGCGACGGCCTCGGTACCCGATGGGAGATCGGCGGCAGTCGGTTCCGCGCCGGGCTTCGGCGTCTGACCGACTCGCGCCCGATCGTATTGCTGTTCGAGCGCGCCAATGGTGGAGCGCAGTTCGGCGGACTGTGCGGCGGCGTCCTCGGCGGTTTGGTCCACTTCGCGAGCCTTCTCGCGGAGCACATCGAGCAGGGTGTGTGTCTCGTAGGCGCGGTCGATGGCCTGGACGAGCGCGATCACGGCGTTTGCGTTCGGCTCCACCGTCACGTAGAAGGGCGTCATGGCGCTGAGCGATGCGCCAACGATGCCCGCGCGGACGAGACGCTCGATGATCACGGTGGTGACGCCAGTGGGGCCTTCGTAGTTCATCTGCGCGGGCTCGACGCCGAAGGCGGTCGCGAAGGCGGCCGCGGTGGTCTGGAGGCGCAGTGGCACCGGGCGGGTGTGCGGGAGCGCGCCGGAGCGCGAGCCGAGGATCACGGCGGTGCGGCAGCCGAGCGCAGTGAGGCACTCGGATATGGCCTCGGCGAAGGATGGCCAGCGGAGGTGTGGTTCGATACCGGGCATGAGAATGAAGTCATGGTTGAGGGCGCCTGAGGTGACGACGAAGAACTGGTTGAGCGGCCAGTCGACCACGCGCTGACCGTCCTGCAGCCGGACGTTTGGCCGGCGCACCGTGAAGTCGAATGCTTCCTCGGTGTCGATTTCTGCGACCGGCGTGCCGTGCCACTGGTCGACGAGGTACTGAACGGCAGCGGATGCCGAGCCCCCGTTACGGCCGGCGAACGCGCCGATGAAGACCGGGTCGCGGAGCGGTTTGAGGTCAGCGTAGGTCTGAAGGAGCGACGCCATCGGCCACCTCGGTGGCGGCCACCTCGGTGGCGGCCGCTCCATCGATCCTAGCGCGAACGGGGGTGGGGCGTACTAACCGAAGAGCGGGCCGCCCTTGTCAAGGACGGCGTGGTCAAGGCCGATCACAGCTGGACGCTCCTCGCAATAGACGCCATCCTCGCATTTGTTGAAAGTGAAGGCGGAGCGTTCCTTGTCGTACTGGATGGTCCAGCTGCCAATCACGTGGCCGTCGTGACCGAGCGCGAGTTGCTTCTGGAGCACCTCGACGAGTGCCTGTAGTTCCTTTGTGCCCATCTGTGACTCCCTTGAAACTGAATGACACGAGTATAGCCAGCGGCGCGGTGCAAGCCCGGGGCATCGGCTTTCGGTAAGGCCATGCGCGACTACAATGCTCGTGCGGGAGGGTAGTGTGGCCGACAAAGCGACCATCGGGAACTATTTCGAGGACTTCACCACCGGGCGCGAGATCGAGCACGCTGTGCCGCGGACGGTGACCGAGGGTGACGCCTCGATGTATATCGCACTGACGGCTGACCGGTATCCGCTGCACTGTGACGCGGAGTTCGCGCGGGCACTCGGGTTCCAACGAGAGACGATCAACGATCTGCTGGTGTTCCACACGGTGTTCGGCAAGTCCGTGCCGGATGTCTCGCTGAACGCGGTCGCTAACCTCGGGTACGCGGATGTGCGCTTCGGAGCGCCGGTATATCCGGGCGACACGCTCCAGGCGCACACGACGGTGCTAGGGCGACGAGAGTCCAGCGGCGGCGGCACCGGTGTGGTGTGGGTGCGGACGGTGGGGCGTAACCAGCGCGGCGAGGAAGTGCTCTCGTTCATCCGCTGGGTGCTGGTCAACAAGTCACAGCCGGATGTGAACGCGAGCATCGACGATGCACCGAAGACGCCGGAGTCGGTCGCGACCACGGCGCTGCATGTACCGCAGCAGCTCGACCTGACCGTGTTCAACCCGGTCGTGACAGGCGGACGCGCGTGGTGGGGTGACTACGAAGCGGGTGAACGCATTCACCATGTCGAAGGTGTCTGCGTCGAGGAAGCCGAGCACCAGATGGCGGCGCGGCTGTACCAAAACACAGCGCGCGCACACTTCAACGCGCATGCACTGAAGGGGACGCGGTTCGGCAAGCGAGTGATTTATGGAGGGCACGTGATCTCGGTCACGCGGGCGCTCTCGTTCAACGGCCTAGAGAACGCGCTCCGCGTTCTTGCCTTCAACGGCGGGACACACTCGAACCCGACGTTCGCGGGCGACACATTGTTTGCATGGACGGACGTGATCGAACGCATCGATCTCGGACGGCCTGACGCGGGCGCGCTGCGGCTACGGCTGGTGGGCGTGAAGAACTGCGACCCGGCGACCGAGGAGCAGCCGTTCAAAGTGACAGGCGACAACGGGCGCGAGCGATACCACGAGAACGTGGTGCTCGACCTCGACTACACGGTGTTGATGCCGAAGGCGCGTTAGCGCCGCGCGGCGGATAGGGGTTTCGGGATGAGCGACCTAGAGTCTGCGCGTCTGCTGGTGGATGCGGCGCAGGAAGTGATGACGGCCGCGCTGGCGCACGCCTCGCAGGTGACGAATGGTGGCGCGGACATCGACGCGCACCAAGTACACACCGAGCGCGTTACCTACCTTGCGACGCAAATGCGGGCGGCGCACGAGTTGACCGCGACAGGTGAGCGGCTGGCGGCAGCCGGCCGGCGTGACGCGTTGCTGGAGGCAGAGGCGTGGGCTTATGCCGCTGAGGCCACGCATGCGCTCGCCTCGGCGGTCGAGGCGGCATGGGACGATTTCGGTGTCGCGGAGGTGGTGGGGCGCATTCAGGCGCAGGCGGTGCGTGAGGCCGTGCGCAGTGGACTGGCCGAGGCGCGCATCCGGGAGATCGGCAAGGCGCGTATTGCGGCGGGCGGGGTGAATAATCTTGACCTCGAAGACGAAGTGGCGACGCTCACGCGCACTCTCGCGCGAGATTTCGGCAAGAACGAAGTCGTGCCGATTGCGCAGGACATCCACCGGCAGGATTTGCTGGTGCCCGAGTCGCTGATTACGAAGTTCGCGGAGCAGGGCTTCTTCGGCTCCTCGATTCCCGAGAAGTACGGCGGGACAGGGATGGGTGACCTGCCGATGATCGTGATCACCGAGGAGTTGTCGGCGGCATCGCTCGCGGCAGCGGGGTCGCTGACGACGCGCCCGGAGATACTGTCGAAGGCGCTCCTCACGGGCGGCACGGAGGAGCAGAAGCAGGTGTGGCTGCCGAAGCTCGCCTCGGGTGAGGTCATTGTCGCTGTCGCGGTGACGGAGCCGGATATCGGGTCGGATACGGCGAGCGTGCAGGTCAAGGCTGAGCCTGCGGAGTACAACGGTCAGCGCGGCTGGCGAATCAACGGCGCGAAGGCGTGGAGCACGTTCTCCGGCCGCGCGGACGTGCTGGCGATGCTGGTTCGTACCGACCCGGATGTTTCGAAGGGCGGGCGGGGACTCTCACTCTTCATCGTGCCGAAGGCGCCGTACCTCGGTCACGAGTGGCGGCACGAGCAGCCCGAGGGCGGCGTGATGACGGGGACGGCGAACCCGACACCGGGCTATCGCGGGATGCACTCGTTCACGATCGCCATCGACAACTACTGGGTGTCGCATGACAACCTCGTGGGCGGCGATACGGGGCTTGGGAACGGTTTCTCCATGCAGATGGGTGGGTTCGCGGCAGGCCGGTTGCAGACCGGCGGGCGCGCATGCGGCGTTGCGCAGGCGGCGGTGGAGAAGGCGTGCCAGTACGTGGTGCAGCGGAAGCAGTTCGGCCTCACGCTGGCGGAGTACCAACTGACGCAGCACCGCATCGGCGAGATGTCATATCGCCTCGCGGCGGCGCGGCAACTGACCTATGCGGCGGCGCGTAACTTTGACACGCGCGGCCTCGAAGCGCCGATGGCGAAGCTGCTGTCGTGCGATGTGGCGGTAGCGGTGACGCAGGCCGCGCAGCAGTTGCACGGCGGGTGGGGGTACTCTGAGGAGGATCCGGTCTCGCGCTACGTCGTGGACGCGCTGGTGCTGCCGATCTTTGAAGGGGTGAAGCCGATCCTCGAACTTAAAGTAGTGGGTCGAGGCCTGCTCGCGGCGGCACGGTAGGAGCGGCATGCGCATCGCCATTGGTTCGGATCACGCGGGTTTCCAGTACAAGCAGTTGATCGCCGCGCATCTGCGCGCGGCGGGGCACGAGGTCGTCGACTTCGGGACGGACTCGGAGGCGTCGGTCGATTACCCGTTGTTCATCCGGCCGACGGCGCTGGCGGTGGCGCGTGGGGAGTGCGAGCGGGGCATTGTGCTCGGCGGGTCCGGGAACGGTGAGGCGATGACGGCGAACCGCGTGCATGGCGTGCGGTGTGCGCTGTGCTGGAACGTGGAGTCGGCTCGCCTCGGTCGTGAACATAACAATGCGAACATGATCTCGCTGGGTCAGCGGATGATGGACGAGGCGACGGCGCTGGCGATTGTCGACACGTGGCTGGCGACGCCATACGAGGGCGGACGACACGACCGACGGTTGGCGCAGATCGATGATGGGCCGACGAGTTAGGTAGGCCGGTGATGGCCGAACAGCCCAGATTTGCACCGGATCACGAGCACTCTGACGAGTGCCAGTCGCTGTATCGCGAATGGAAGCGGTATCACGCGGTGGTACAGGACATGAGCGGGCTATTCACACGTATGCAGGTGCTTGAAGCGATCCATACGCGCGATATGTTCGAACGGCAGATGGTGGCTCTCGGCTGCTCGGGCGAGGTGCTGCGGCGGATTGAGCGTGATGCGGAGATCGCGGCGCATGGGCGGCCGCTGCTCTAGGCGGTGCGTTTTGCGTGGGCTGTGGCCTCGAAGTCGTGTGTGAAGGCCTCGACTTCACGGGGTGTGCAGAGGCGGACGAAGCGGGTGTGCGACCACTGAGGGTCAGTGAGCATCGCGGAGTAGCGATCGCGCCTCGACCGGTGGGTGGCGATGGCGATGAGCGACTCGCTTTGATCCCAGAGTTTGAGGTGTTTCCAGAACGTCTCGGTG
Organism: Thermoflexus hugenholtzii JAD2; assembly: GCA_945903275.1. GTDB lineage: Bacteria > Chloroflexota > Dehalococcoidia > UBA2979 > UBA2979 > RH-chloro-G1. Next base: position 156,258 of record CAMDNW010000003.1, on the reverse strand, counting down.
TTCGCGCCCCAGAGCAGTTCCTTGCGCCGCGAGCGCTGCCATGAACGATGAATCACGCGCCAGAGCACGAGGTGCAGCGGCAGGTCGAGCCAGACCATCAGTTGTGCGCGCGGCCAGACAGCCTCGCCGGTCTGCCTGCGGTAGTTGCGCGCAGCGACCGCGGGCGGCGCCTAGGTCGCTGCGCGCAAGGCAGGGATGAACTCTTCATCGGGGCTGCTGACCCAGTTAGGCTTCCAGAACAGCGCGTCCATTTCGACGTAGGGGGCGTCGAGGTTGGCGGCAAGGCGTTGCGCGTGTGCGACATGTTGCCGCCGATCTATGCGGTGGACGCGGTCGCGATCTAGCGGGGCAGCGGCGGCTAGTGGCTGTCGTTGCCAAGGTTGATGATGTGCAGGCCGCATTCGCGTTTGGTGGCTTCTTCCCACCACCAGCGGCCCTCGCGCTCGTGTTCGCCCGGGTTTGTGGCGCGGGTGCAGGGTTCGCAGCCGATCGAGCGGAAGCCGATGTCGTGCAGCGGGTTGTATGGGACATCGTGCTCGCGGATATACTGCCAGACCTTGTCAGATGACCAGTTCGCGAGTGGGTTGAACTTCACGAGTTGGCGCTCGGGCGTTGAGAAGGCTGTGTCGATCTGCACGACTGGGATGTCAGCTCGCGTCCCGGGGCTCTGATCTTTGCGCTGTCCGGTGACATAGGCGGAGGCGTCTGCGAGCGCGCGGCGAAGCGGCTCTATCTTGCGGATGGCGCAGCACTCCTCGTGGCCTTCGATGTAGAACGAGAAGTAGCCCTTGGCGACAACGAGTTGCTGTACGGCCTCGGGCTGTGGGTAGTAGGCCTCGATGTTCACGTGATAGCGCTCGCGGACGGTGTCGAGGAAGCGGTAGGTCTGTGGGTGCAGGCGAGCGGTGTCGAGGGTGAAGACGCGGAACGGTAGGTTGTTGCGCGAGGCCACGTCGATGAGCACTACGTCCTCCGCGCCAGAGAACGAGATGCGGAGTGCCTCACCGTACTCGCGTTGGGCGCGGGCAATGATGTTCGCCGGGTGCGCGGTGGCGAGTTCGGTGGCGAGGGCTTCGACGTCAGCGGCTGTGAGTGGCATCGGAACCTCCTGAGGCTGTGATACCAGTGTACGGCGTGGCATTCTGGCCAGCGGTGCTGCTTCGTGGGAGTGTTCCAGTTGCAACTCGACGTTCACGAATGAGGAGGCGCGCGCACTGCGTGGCGCGGCTCAGGAACGGCTCCGCGCGATGCTTGGCGGTCAGCAAGCGGCTGGGTCGAACAGCCACAACTAGCGGCAGATCCTGGCGGGCGATTGTCTCGCCCGCCAGGAGGCAGTACCAAGTACTGCTGCTAGGTTCCGAGTCCGGCTGCACCCGCTTTCGCGATTTGCTCATCCTCGTCGGCCGTTGCGCCGGAGACACCGATGGCACCTACGGGCACGCCACTCTGTATGAGCAGCACGCCTCCGGCGACGGCGACGAAGCGTCCGCCGAGGCGGGCGATCATCGCGTGCACGATCATGGGATTGCGTTCGGCCATTGCAGCCAGTTGCGAAGAGTCACGGCCCATAGACACTGTGGCCATTGCCTTGCCGTCGGCGACGAGCGAGGTGAACGTGCCAGGATCGCCGAAGCGCTCAAGGCCGAGCGCGACACCAGCAACATCGAGCACGGCGATCGTCACAGGCTTGCCGACGCGTTCGGCCTCGACGCGGGCAGCGGCGATCACGCGGGCGACGGTGGTGGTGTTCATGGGTACTCCTCAACTGATGCGATGCGATGTGGTTAGGCCCGGCGAACCATATCAAGCATCTGGTCTTCCCACGACCAGTCATACTGGCGCTCCTTCTCCAGACCTTCGCGACGGAACCAGTCGTAGGTGTGCTCGACGGCCGACTGGAACGTGAACTCGGGGGTAAAGCCGAAGTCTTCCTGCATGCGGTCGATGGCGAAGACGGTGTTGTGCTTCCAGCCGTGCAGTTGCGGGTTGAGGCGCTGGACGAGGCTGTTCATGAAGCGGCTGTTCGACTCATTGGGCTGGAGGCCGGTGCGCGCCTCGCGGAGACGGACGGTGGAGCCGGAGAGCGAGATGCGATCCTCGAACATGTCGTCCATCAGGGCGTCGGGGATGTAGACCTTGGTGGGCGTCGCACCGACGACCTCGGCAAAGGTGTCCATGTAGCCCTCGTCGGTCCAGTAGTCCTTGCCGGTGACGTTGTAGCGCTTGCCGAAGGTGTTCCGGTTGAGCATCGCCATGCGCATGGCCTTCGCCTCGTCGTCGACGTGGCCGATCTGCTGCACGGTCAGACCGTCGCCGGGGAGGAGGATGGGACGACCGGTGAGCAGGCGCATGAACACGCGCTGCTCGCGCTCCACGTTGTTGTTGTTCGGGCCGAAGACCATCGAGAACGACATTACCGTGGCGGGGAAGCCGTTCTGGCGGTACTCGTTGAAGAGATAACGCTCCACGAGGATCTTGTTCTTGCCGTAGTCGCCTTGCTTGGGGCCTTCGTCGACGGGGTGGGTCTCCTCGCGGATGGGGAGCACTTTGGTGTCGGCGTAGATCACGGTGGAGCCGGCGAAGATGTAGTGACCGATGCGGCCTTTGAACGCGTCCACGAGCGGTTTCACGTCGTCGATGGTGTAGCCGGAGATGTCCTGTACGACATCGAAGTCTTCGTTCTTCATCATTTCGAACAACGCGGTGCGGTCGTTGCGGTCGCCATAGAGGCGGCGGACGCTGCGAGGCAGGACAGCCTCCGAAACGCCACGGTTGAAGGTGGTCACCTGGTGACCGTGCTTGACGAGTTCGTGGACGAGCGAGAGGCCGTTGAACCTCGTGCCGCCCATGACTAGGACTTTCATCGCGTACCCCCCGCTCACTGCACCGCAGGTAGCCCGCGCCCGGCTGGGGCCGGACGGGCAGCGCTGCCCCGGACGACGGCATCATACTCGTGATATCGGAGGTGTGAAGGAGGGATCGGGGGTTGCGAGGTTGTCCGGCCGGGGTTACACCGACGCTGCGGTGCTATTCCAGCCGGGCGTTGCCGTCGTAGAGCTTGATGACGGCGACTTTGTCGCCGGCGGCGTCGAGACAGAGGCGGCAGAGAGTGCACTCGTCGAGGTTGTTTTCGACGGCGGTGAGGCGGGGGCCGTCGAGGGCGAAGATATCGACGGGGCAAACCTCGACGAGTTGCTTCTTGAGCGCCTCATCAGACTGGACGGCGTCAGCGATTTCGACAGTGATGAAGAGGGACATTGGTTTCGCCTGTCCTATTAACCGATGCGCTGCTTGAGCAGGGCCGGGATTTCTTCGATGCGTTCGGCGACGTTGATGCCAGCGGCTTCCATGCGGGCGATCTTGTCGGCGGTGGTGTCGGCGCGGCCTTCGACGATGGTGCCGGCGTGGCCGAAGCGCATACCGGGCATGGCATCCATGAAGCGGCCAGCCATGAAGGCGACGACGGGGAGGCGGCTCTTGGACTGCTGCATGTAGTCGGCGAGTTCGGCTTCCATGCGGCCGCCGGGCTCGGAGTAGATTGCGATGCCCTTGGTGTCGGGGTCGGCCTCGAAAAGCGGCATGAGTTCGGCGTAGGTGGAGCCGATGATCGCGTCGCCGCCGATGGAGACGGCGGTGCTGATGCCGAGGCCAGCCTGCGAGAGCGCGTTCGAAATCTCGACGGTCATGCCGCCGGAGCGGGACATCACGCCGATGCTGCCGGGGACGAAGGCACGCCGGGTAGCCTCGGGAGCACCGCCGATGCCGCCCATGCGGGACTTGCCGGGGGCGATGATGCCGAGGCAGTTGGGGCCGATGATGCGCGCGCCTTCCTGCTGTGCGTACTCGACGGCTTGTGCGACCTGCTTGCGCGGGATGCGCTCGGTGACGACGACGATGAGTTTGATGCCTGCCTCCACGGCTTCGAGGATGGCGTCGGCAGCGAAGGCGGGCGGGACGACGACGATGGCGCCGTCAACGCGCATACGATCGGTGAGTGCGCGCACGGTGTCCTCGACGGGGACGCCGTGGACGTCGCGGCCTTTGCGGCCGGGGGTGACGCCGCCGACGACCTTCGCGCCGTAGTCGAGCAGTTCGCGGGTCATCGTGACGGCCTCGCGGCCGGTGATGCCCTGGATGATGTAGGTGCTGTTCTTGTCGATGAGGATTGACATGGTTAGTTGCCCATCTTGGCGACGGCGCGGCCGGCCGCTTCGTGCATCGAGACGGTGCGGTCGACGTATTCGACGCCGTACTGCTGGAGGATTTTGACGGCTTCTTCTTCCCAGGAGCCGGGGATGCGGAAGATCGCGATAGTGTCGGCAGGGACGCGGCCAGCGTCGAGGCAGCCCTTGATGACGCCTCGGGCCATCATGTCGGCGCGGGTGTTGGAGACAACGTTCATCATGACGGCGATCTTTTGCACGCCGGGCTTCGAGAGCACGAGTTTGGTGAGGTTGGCGGCTTTGTTGACGGAGGGGTTGCCGCCGATCTCGCAGTAGTTGGCGGGCTTGCCGCCTGCGCCGCGGACGGCGTCGAACAGGGTGAGCGAGCCGCCGCCAGCGCCGATGACGAGGCCCATGTCGCCGTCGAACTCCACCACGCGGCCTGCGACACCACGCGTGTCGGCGGAGTCCACGAGCGCCCCGTCGATCTCGAACTGCGTGGGTGGGCGGGCCTGCCTCGTGTCGCTGTCGGGAATGGCGAGTTCGGTGAGCAGGGTGCGCTGTGCGCCCCGGGCTTCGTCTTCCATGTCCATGTGGGAGTCGAGGGCCATGATGCTGCCGTCGTCGAGTTTTACGAGGGGGTTGATCTCGGCGAGGGTGAGGTCGTATTGGAGGAAGGTGCGCGCGAGTGCGGCGACGATGCGCGTGAGCGGCGCGAGTTCGTTGCCGGTGACGCCGACGGAGGCGACGGCGACCTTCGCGGTGTAGTCCGAGAAAGGGCGCGACGGTGAGAAGGTGGTGCGCGAGATGTGGTCGGGGTGGGTCTCCGCGACCTCCTCGATGTCGATGCCGCCCATGTCGCTGAAGATGATGACGGGGCGCTTGGCGCGGCCGTCCCAGGTGACGGCGGCGAAGTATTCCTGGGCGATGTTGCGGCGCTCCTCGACGAGCACGCCTGCGGGCTGCTGGCCGTTGATCTCGAGCGCGAGGATGGTGGCGGCGTGGGTCTTCGCGGTCTGCGGGTCATCGGCGAAGAGGACGCCGCCGGCCTTCATGCGGCCACCGCTGAGCACCTGCGACTTGAGGACGACGGGGCCGGCGATTGCAGCAGCAGCGGCTTCGGCTTCCTCGGGGGTTTTCGCAAAGGTGCGCTTAGGGAGCGGGACGCCTTGCTTGGCGAGCACCTGCTTGGCTTCGAATTCATAGAGACGCATGCACACCGTCCTGTTCACATTGTCTGGTAGCCCGCTCATGGTGAGCTTGTCGAACCATGAGCGGGAAGTGGCTCCCTCGGGGTACGTTCGCCTCGGATTCTAGAGGCCGTAGGCGGCTTTCATTTCGGGGTCTTTGGCGGCGATCATTTCGGCGACGTCCATCATGACCTTGGCCTGCTTGTAGGTGGCGTCGTCTTGCATCTTGCCGTCGAGCATGACGACGCCGGAGCCGCTTTCGCCAATAGCCTCGATAACGCGGCGGGCGAAGGCGACTTCGTCGGGCGGGGGGGAGAAGACCCGCTTGGCGATGGCGATCTGGCGCGGGTGGAGCGACCATGCGCCGACGCAGCCGAGGATGAATGCGGCGCGAAACTGGTCTTCGCAGCCCTGCTCGTCGGCTATGTCGCCGAATGGGCCGTAATAGGGTGCGATGCCGGCGGCGTTACAGGCGTCCACCATGCGGGCGAGGGTGTAGTGCCAGAGGTCCTGCTGCGCGGTGACTCGGGGAGCCTCGGGATTGTCAGCGACAGGGTCGGCGCGGACGACGTAGCCGGGGTGGCCGCCGCCGACGCGGGTGGTCTTCATGCGGCGGGAGGCGGCGAGGTCGGCGGGGCCGAAGGAGATGCCCTGCATGCGCGGGCTGGCGGCGCATATCTCCTCGACGTTTACGACGCCGAGGGCGGTCTCGAGGATGGCGTGGATGAGGATGGGCTGTTGGAGGCCGTGCTTGGCTTCGAGGAGGGCGAGGAGCTGGTCGAGGAACTGGATGTCCCAGGGGCCCTGCACCTTGGGGAGCATGAAGGTTTCGATGCGGTTGCCAGCCTCGGAGACGAGTTCGGTGACATCGTCGAGGAACCAGGGGCTGTCGAGGCTGTTGATGCGGGTCCAGAGTGCGACATCGCCGAGGTCTGCGGTTTGTGCGACCTCGATGAGGCCGCGGCGGGCTTCAACCTTGCGGTCGGCGGCGACGGCGTCTTCGAGGTTGCCGAGGAGGACATCGACCTGGGTGGCCATTTCGGGGACGCGGGCGCGCATGCGCTCATTGCCGGGGTCAAAGAAGTGGATCATGCGGGTGGGCTTGACCACGACCTCGGTGGGGGGCTGGGGCGCGCCGATGGCGAGGGGCTTGAGGAAGTCACGCGGGTTGCGCATTCAGGTGGCTCCGTACCTCACCCCCGGCCCCGCTCCTGAGGCAGGAGAGGGGAGGCCGGAGCAGATGGGTGTTGCCTCGAGGACGCTATCGGGCAGTACGGGGTGCGTCAACGGGCGGGGTGTGCGGCTATGCGCGTGCCCAGCCCATGCCTGCCAGTTTCTTGACTGAGGGGGCGTCGAGCATAGGAACGAGTTGCGTCATCAGGACGTGGATATCGGCGCGCCACATGCCTTGCGCGGTCATCTCGAAATGCGCATTGCGCAGGCCTCGGGCAGTGGCTGGGGTGGCCATGATGTAGTTGGGGTCGCGTGCGTTCTTGCCGTGCGCCTCACACCAGTGCTGGTAGTCGAGGGCATTGAGCGCGAGCACGACGGTGATGCGGCGCTCGGTGGCGGCGTCGCCGGTTGCCTGTACATAGGCACCGCGCTGGACCTCCTGGTCGATCTGCTTCTGAGTCAGGGTCTTCTTGGGCATAGGTGTCACCTCGGAGGCAGCATAGAGGGTGGGGGAATGCTCTGAGGGGTTGGACTGCATTGCGGCCACCTTGAACTGATGGAGGTGTGACGGGAGTGTGTTGGGGCGGCTGGATAGTGGAGTGGGTATCGTTTCCGAGGCGTCTCTGCGGGCTGGCGGTAGAAAGAAAGCATGCATGCTATGACCACACAGGCGCACCGGCACGCGTGAATCGCGATCCGGATGTGGATGGCGACGGGTCACTACCGTATCCGATGCACCGAGTGGTCGGGATTTTCAATGCAGCAGCAGCGCCGAAGGCGATTGCTGGACTCGGCGAGGCGAAGGTGCCGCTGGGCACCGTGGAAGTGTTCAGCGGAACCGCAGGGGCGGGAAGCCTGACACCGGCTGAAGGCGCGGGTGGATGGGTGATGCGGGCCATACATACTTTTGGCGGTGAGCAGGAGGAGATTCGCGAGTACGAGGAAGCGGTGGCCACGGGCGCCGCACTGCTCTCAGTGCCGGCGGAGTCTGACGAGGAGAAGGCGCTCATCCACGACGTGATGCACGCGCACGGGGAGGGGTGAGCATCCGTTATCACGGGGCCTGGACGATTGAGGCGCTGCTGCCGTAGCGGGGGCGACGACATGGCCCATCAGAAGGCCCCCGCGAGTATGGGGGCTTTCTGTGTGAGACAGGGTGCGTGGCTACCTACGCTTGGAAGATGTGCGTCGCGGCCGTGAGCTGCTCGCAGTCGGCGCGGTTGAAAAGGGTGCGCTTGGTGCTGATGCAGTGGACGCGGCCTTCGGTGGTGAGGAGGTATTTGCCGGAATCGCGGCCGAGGTGCGACTTGGCTTCGAGGCTGCCGAAGGCATCCGGGGCGCCGGCGCCGGCGCCGGCGACGGGTGCGAAGAGCGTCAACTGCGAGGCGAGGGTCTCGAATGAAGCCGCGAGGGCGGCGGTGTCGTCGGAGAAGCGGTCGCCTTCAAGCGTGGCGAGCATGCCAGCGAGTACTCCATCGATCGAGAAGCGCAGGGACTTCTGGTTGATGGCGGTAATGGCATACCTCGTCGCTGGTGGACTCGTTGATCCGCCGGGATTACTCGGCGGCGGGGGTGGCTTTGGGTTTCGCGACACGCGGGGCGCGGACGGGACGGTTGGACGGGAGTTTGGCGATGCGGGCGCGGAGGGCGGCGGCGGCCTCCGCGAGCGGGACAGCGCCAGTCAGCCAGTTGTCGACCACCTCGGAGAAATCGGCACGCTGACGCGGGGTGAGTTTGGAGCCCTTGGTCTCCCAGTCGAACTCGGCGTTAGTGGTCATGGCGGTCTCCTCGGGGGCTGCTGATACCTCGATGTTTACGGGCCGTTAGGTCCGGGGTGCGGGCTGACGGAGTTGGCGGAGTTGGTCGTTGACCGTTTCGAGGGCGGGGGCGCGGCCACCGACATCGATCTGGTCGCCGTGGACGAGGCAGGTGCCGGCGAGGCCGACGAGCAGGCGGTCGCAGCGTGGGCATTTCATCATGGGGGAGTCCCTCCCTCGCGCGCGTGGCGCGGTGTGTGTGGTCTCGCCCGGAGGGGACAGGTTATGGGCCTGAACCCAACACCGACGATGCTGACGGCGGGCCAACGTGGTCCGTGGTCGCGTGGTGTCTCAGGCTCAGGGCGACGTTTCGTTGGAACGGCGTAGTGGAGGGCTGAGGCGGCGTATCGATAGCGCCTCCATCAGTGTATCGCACGGGCGGGTGGGTGCGGGTCGGGCGGGGTGAGTACATATTGAGCAGAAGGGCTGGGGCTAGGCGCTTCAGTTTTCTATGAATGGGCAGCAGCAGCGCGGGAGCGGGCCACATCCCGAGTGAAGTCGTGGATCCAGCGGAGTTTGTCGAGGACGGCAAGCAACTCGCGGGCGGCGGCGGTGGGAGTGGTGAGACACGAAGCAGCCCCGCGTGAGCGGGGTTGCTTCGTGATGCGTATTCGGTCACTCGAGTGAACCGCGGAATCTACTTATCGATGTAGTACCAGCGGGCGGCCTGACCGTTGCTGGAGTACTGGAACCAAGGGCCGACGACCTTGTCGTAGCCGCCGATGTTGCCGGCGAGCATGGTCTTTTTCGGCTGCGCGGCCAGGACGTTGGTGGGCATCCACTCGTCCATATAACGCCGCTGGAACTCCTCGATCATCTGGATGCGGTTGTCTTTGTTCAGTTCGATGATGGCTTTGTCTAGCAGGGTGTCGATGCTGCTCTCGTTCATGTGACCGTAGTTGCGGCTACCTTTGCTGTGGTACTGCGAGATCATTTCAAGCACTGCGTCAGGGACGCAGGTGTTCGTGTAGCCGACCATCTGGAACTTGCCGTCGGCGAGCACCGGCGCGAATGAGGCACTGTCCGCGAGCGGCTTCTGGCCGACCTTCATCTCCGTGAACACGCTGGCCATCTGGCCTTGGAATCTAGTGACATTTGAGTTCTGCAGGTCGCCTTTTGTGAAGGTGACACCGAAGTCGATGCCCTTGCCGTTGGGGAAGCCGGCGGCGGTGAGCATCTTCTGTGCTTCAGCGCGATCCTTCTCCTTCGTCCCGGGGTTGTATCCGGGGAGCAATTTCACCTTCTCGGGTTTCCACGCTTCCGGGAAGCCTGGGTTGAGTGCGGCCTGGTAGCCCCAGCCGGGGCCGTAGTACGCGTCGGCGATTGAGGCGTAGTCGATGGCGAGCGAGATGGCCTTCCGGACGCGGAAGTCGCTGAACGGTCCGTAGTCATATGAAGGGCGCAGGTACATCCAGTTGCCATCCACCCATGCGTAGAGGTTGGCGTCCGGAAGGCCTTTCTTGATGGTCGCGATCTCGTCAGGCGCGGCGACGGCGAGCGACTGAATTTGACCGGAGATGAACGCCGCCTGCGTGGACGCCGTGTCGGGGACGACGATCTCGCGGAACTCATCGAAGTACGGTTCGTTGGGACGGAACTCGCCGTAGCGCGGGTTGCGCTTGAACATCGTCTTCTGGTCATTCACCCATTCGGCGACCTGGAAGGCGCCGATGCCCGCCATTTTGAGCGGGTCTTTGAAGCCGATGTCGTCCATCTCCTTCGGCATCAGGCACGTGCGGTTCTCCATGATGCCGTTGAAGAAGGCGCTGTTGGGGCGTGAGAGCGTGACCTTCACGGTGAGCGGATCGATCGCCTCGGCCTTGGTGATGTTCTGCACCATGGTGGCGCGCTGGAACGCGGTGGCGGGAATTTTCAGTTTGTCGGCGTACATCCCGCCGATGCGCATCATATTCCATGCAATATCTTCCGACGTGAACTGCCGCCCGTTCCATGGTGCGATGTTGTGTACGAACACCTTCGGGTGAACTTTCACGACGAGGGTGAGGCCACTGGGGTCTGCTACTTCCCATTTCGTGAGGACGTGCGGGCGGATGGCTCCAGTATTGGGATCCGGTTCAAGCATGCGCTCGCTGGTGCGGTTCCAGATACTGGCTGCGAGTACGGTATGTGCATCGTGCTGCTTTGGTGTGGTGGTGCCGGCGGTAGTCCAGACGCCACCCTGCCTCGCCTTGCCTGCGACCACTGGTGCGGTCATGGGAAGTCCGCCTCCGCTGGTGGCGCCTTTGACGGGGACTTTGTCGGTGGGGGCGGCGGCACCGCCTCCGCTCGTGTTCGTGTTGCCGCAACCGAGGAGGGCTGCGCCGGCGATGCCGAGTGCGCCAACACCGATACCTTGCAGCATGCTGCGGCGACCGAATCGACTAGTGGGCAAGACGTTCAAGAGATGCTCCTCTTCTTCGCGGTCTGTCTTGTCGCACGGTGCGTGCTAGCCCGAGGCGGTTATCACGGTGAGCGTATCACTTACGTGTTGTGAAGACACAACAGGAAGCCCCGAGATTGTGCCGGAGGCTTCCGTCGCTGCTGAGGGCAGCGGAGCGCTTTGGGATTGAAGCGTGCTAGTCCTTGCGCTTGTTCTTGGTTTCCTTCGTGTTGTTGTTCCACTTTTCGTCGGAAAGCTGTTGCTTGTCCGTTTGCTGGATGTGCGTAACCTTCTTCACAGTTGAAGTGATCTTTGCGACAGCGATGGACTTCACTTGGTGGGACGCGATGGCCTTGGCGATGGATTCGGCGCGTTCACGTTCCTGCTGCTGTTGGAGAGCGATGCGCGCAGGCGGTCTTCCTCGCATTCCGTATCATCATCACGGGCGAAACGGACGCGATTGTCGTTCTTGTCCAGCGCGAGAGATATCGGGGGCAGCATGGCTGAGGCGCGGGTGGGACGGAGGCCATATTACGGATGGGTGATCGTCGGTGTTGGGTTCTGTGCGCAGTTCCTGACGGGGATATCGGCGCAGGCGTTCTCGGCGTACCTGACGCCGTTGGGCCAGGAGTTTGGATGGAGCCGCGCGGTGCTGGCGGGGCCACGGTCGATCACGCAGGCGGAGACGGCGCTGATGGGGCCGGTGGACGGCTACTTGGTGGATCGCTTCGGGCCGCGCGTCGTGCTGCTGATGGGGGTGACGCTGTTGGGGCTGGGGATGGTGCTGTTTGGGCTGGTGCAGAATGTCTGGCAGTACTACGCGGTGAACATTGTGATGGGGCTGGGGACAAGTTACTCGGGGCTGCTGATCGTGTCGGCGGCGGTGAACAACTGGTTCCGACGGAAGCGGACGATCGCGCTGGCGCTGACGACGATCGGGTTCTCGATGGCGGGGATCATTGCGGTACCGATTGTGGTGTGGATTCAGGCAACGTTGGGGTGGCGAGCGGCGGCGATGGCATCGGGTGTGACGGTATGGGCGATCGGCATTCCGGCGGCGATGCTCTTGCGGCGCAGCCCTGAGTCGATGGGGCTGCTGCCGGACGGTGACACGCCCGAGGAGGCCAACGCGCGCGAGGCAGCGTTGCGCGCTGGCGACGGGACGACCGTACGGGTCGCTTCTGGCGGCGGGCGGCTGGACTTCACGCTAAGGGAGGCGATGCGGTCGCCGGCCTTCTGGTCGATCGGTGTCGGGAATGGAGTGAACGCGCTGATCATGTCGGCAGTGATTGTGCATCTGTTCGTACACCTAGAGCAGGGCGTGGGCATGTCTCGTGCGAGCGCGGCGCTGGCATTCACCTTCATGAATGCGGTGAATATCGGCGGGCGGCTGGTGGGTGGCTACCTCGGCGACCGATACGCGAAGAATCTGCTGCTGTCAGTGGGGATGTTTGGGACAGCGGCATCGCTAGCTGTGCTGACGGTGGCGAGTTCGATGGGGCCAGTGCTGGTGTTTGCGGCGCTGTACGGCTTCTGCTGGGGGACACGGACGCCGCTGGTGAACTCGATTGCGGGCGACTACTTCGGGCGAGCGTCATTCGGGAAAATCGTGGGGTCGTTGCAGCTGTTTTTCTCGCCGCTGGGGATTGGCGGGCCGGTGCTTGCGGGATTGGCAGCGGACACGCAAGGCGGCTACACGGACATCTTTGCTGTCTTCAGTGTGCTGGCAATGTCGGCGGGAGTGATCTTCTTGCTTGCTCGCCCGCCCCGGCCGCCTCAACGATTACGCACAGACACGGGATAGATGTGACCCGGGCGGCCGGCGCGGGAACTGATACGACGCCTCAGGGCAGTAGCACGGAGTTGTGCTTGTGCGCGCGAGCACAACGCTGGCATAAACGCAGCTGTCCGAGGATGACGGTCAGTGGCGGCGGAGCAGGGTGGGTAAGATAAGAGCGAGTCCGGCTACGGCGACGATGACGGCATTACGCGCGGGGAGCCACACGAGCGAACGCACAACCTCGGTGAGTTCGTGCAGCATGGGGTCGGGGATGGGATCGGGGCCGAGCAGTCCTAGCAGCAAGCGGAGTGCGAGCACACTGCCGATCACTGGTAGTGCACCGATCAGGATTGATGCACCGAGGCGGCGGAGGCGCTGATCGCCGCTGAGCAGGATTAAGACCGCGAGCAATAGGACGAGCGCGGTGAGTGCGTATGCGGGGATGGTGGCCCAGTCATGCGTATTGACGGTGACCGTGTCGAGTAAGAGCCGCGTCAGGCCTGTGCCGGTGAGTAGTGAAGCAGCGTCGGGCGTGCGTTCGTCCTTGGTAAACGCTGCTGCGCCGCGCAGATAGACCAGTTCCGCAGCGCGTGTGAGCAGCAGGTCGCGGAATGCCGTGCGGTCGAGACCGTCACTGGCGCAGGGCACCTCTGTGTTACGGATGACAATGCCGTACACAGGGAATCCATCGAGGTTTGCTGTGTCGCCGGGCGAGTTGCTTGTGGCGGTGGAGCAGAGACGCAGCGCGTGCAGGCCGATCCAGCGGTCGGCCTCGGCGATGGCGGCAACGGTGCGCTGGTGGGTGGGAGTCGCGACGCCGAGGGCGGTGATCTGCACGAGCGAGAACGCGGCGAGCCAGAGCGTGACTGCGAAAACGCACGCGAGGCCGAGCCATGCGCGTGCCTCGGAGTGGCGCGCGGGGACGAAGCGCGGTGGCGGCGTGCCGTAGACGCCCTCATGCGTGATCACAGGGGCTGGTGTCGCGGAGCGCGGCATATCCGGGGGGGTGTTGCGCGGGCGTTGGATCATGCGGGGCGGCGCAGGTGGATGTTGGTGATCTGGATGTGCAGCGGCTGTGCCTCGGGACGCAGCAGTAACAGCAGGAACGAAGCGACAGCGAGGAGCGTGACCGTGACTGCGAGCGCGAGCACGACGAGCGCCGGGAGCCTCAGCGACAGTAGCTCGAGCGTGGTGGCGAGCCAGTACCACGCGGGCGCGTTCGCCGGGTGCAACGTGATCCCGAGGAGCGAGCGGGCGCCGCCGACGCGGATGCCACGCCGCCACTGGTACGCCGTCCAGACGGGGACAGCGGCGGCGGCGATCGCAGCGGCGAGCGCGGCGTCGGGTGCGGGAGCGTCGAGTGCGCCTCGATCCGTGCGGATGAGGAGGTAGACGAAGGCCAAAGCCGCGCACGAGGCGAAGGTGAGCAGCAGCGTCAAGACATCGCACGCGACGGTACGGAGAAGGCCGATGCGCGTGGTTGTGGCAGACGGCCAGCCAGTATTTATGAGGGGATGCGCGGTCATGCTCCTGAATATACCGCCAGGGTGGGCAACGATTACCGTGATCGTGTGCAACGGATGTTGTGGATTAGCGCGATCTTTGCTGCCGCGACGTTCATCGGGGCGGGTGCACTGTTGTTACGTGAGGCGCGCGCGGGCGATCACTTTGATTTCGTGGGGTGGGAAGCCGAGGCGCTGCCGAACCGCTGGCTGTACCGTCTCGGTGCGCCGCTGCGGCAGGACATACCGGAGGACGAGGCGCTGTCGCGGTACTTTGCGCTGAACGACCGCTCGTCTCCTGAGGCACTGCGGCTGGAGAACATCGCTGAGGCGGTCATCGAAGAGCGTATCTCGATAGTGCTGCGCGAGGCGGGCATCGGCTGGCCGCTGCCTATGTTTCTGGGTGGTGTCTGGCCGCCGGTGGACATGGAACTGGCGGCTTCGCCACGTGTGCTCGTGGTCTCGCCGCGCGGTCGGATCGAGCGTGAGCGCACGGAACCGCTGCGACCCGACCTTGGGACGGCTGACGCGGTACGTATCGAGCGCGAGGTGGAAGGCGACGGTGCGCGCTCCGCGCTGGTGGTCGCCACCGGCGGTATCGCGACGTATCCCTCGATCGTGGCGACAGGTGATGGGTACGCCGATACTGTCTCGGCGGCGGCGCACGAGTGGGTACACCACTACCTTGCGCCATATCCGTTAGGTCGCGCGTACTTCGCTACGCGCGAGGCAGAGACGATCAACGAGACAGTAGCCGATGCCGTGGGCAATGAAGTCGCGAGCCTCGCGATCGAGCGGTGGGGTCTGCCGGGTGCGCCTCCTCCAGCCTCGGCCGCTGGGCCGCGCACTGATGCCGACCGGGTGTTCCGCGACTTGCGGACGGAAGTGGACACGCTGCTCGCGGCGGGACGCGTCGATGACGCAGAGCGGCGTATGGAGGCGGTGCGCGGCGAACTGGAACGTAACGGGCTGCGCATCCGGCGCATCAACCAAGCATACTTTGCGTGGTACGGGACGTATGCGGCGCGGCCGGACTCGGTTGACCCGCTGGGGCGGCAGGTGCGCTCAGTGCGTGAGCGGGCCGAGTCACTCGGCGCGTTCATCGAGGTGATGCGGGGTGTTGCGACGCGTGCTGAGGTTGTGCGGCTGGCGGGCGAGTAAGGGCTTCGCAGGCCTTGTTAGCGCGTTTGGACGGCAATGATCGACGTTGTGGTCGCGGATACGCCGCTGGTATCGCGCACTATGAGACGCAGCGTGTACACGCCGGCGCGGAGGCCGAGGCCAGCGACCTCGATTTCGCCGAGGCGGCTGTTGACCACGGTGGCGGTGCTGCGGCGAAGTTGCGTCCAGCGCGTGGGCGACGCGCCTTCCCCGAGTTCAAGCACGTAGTCAAGTAGTGTGCCGGTGGTGAACGCGGTGCCAGTAATCGGTGCGGTGCCGGAGATATTCGAGCCGGTCGCTGGCGACGTGATCACGGCGGTGGCCTGCCGTGCTGTGCCACCGCTATTGGTATTGGCGAGGAACACGGGCACGGTGTAGCGAAGTTCCCCGAGTTTTTTGTCGTTGAGCCGGATGCGGAGCACGTAGTCGCCATCGGGCAGCATGCGCGTGTCCCACGTGGTGATGGCTCCGCCGGTGATGGGCGTGGCGGCCGTGAAGATCGGCAGGAAGTTCACGGGATTCAGGCCCGTGCCCCATTCGACCGTGACGCGCTCGAAGTCGAGCGTGGCGGCGCGACCAGTGATGGGAATGATGCCGGTGAGTCGCTGGTTGTACGTGGGCGAGGTGACGGCTAACGCGGCAGAGGCTGCAGCGGACGCTTCCGCGGTGAGAGTGATCAATGAGGCAATACCGGCATCTGCTGCCCAAGCGCTGAAACCGGTCCACTCTGTCTCGGTCTGCGGCAGCACCAAGCGTACCTGGGTACGGACGAAGGTGGCGGGGGTCTCGGGGGTGGCGAGGTAGCCCGTTCGGGTGTCGAGCACGACGCGTTGCCACCAAGTGTCTTGCAGGCGTGCGAACTTCTCTTTGTCGTTGGGGTTTGGGATCGACTCAGATGCGACCGTGCCTTTGTAGATGCGGTCAGCGGGACAGAGGTTGGTGGCGAAGCGCCCCGACGGCCAGCAGAGGTCGCGTTGTTCGAGGCCCTGCGGGGGGCGTGCGAACGGCTTCGAGGGGATTTCAAGGCGTTTGAGGGCGGCGGTCATGAAATCGCGCCAGATCGGCCAGGCGATGGTGGTGGAGTAGATGTTCCTCATCGGCGAGTTGTCGGAGTTGCCGTTCCATACTCCAACGACTAGGTCAGGGGTGAAGCCGAAGGTCCAAGTGTCACCGGAGACTCCGGTCTGGTTCTCGAATGGTTCGCTGGTGCCGGTCTTGCGCGCGCTGGGGCGCTTGTCGGGGAGCTCGAGGTAGCCGCAGCCGAAGGTGATGCAGGTGTTTTGCGGATTGGACAGGATCTCTGTAGCCATGTAGGCGTAGGTTGCCGCCATCACACGGCGCTCGACCGGCTGTTTGAACTCGTAGACGGTCTTACCTTGCGCATCGACGACCTTCTTCAGAATCACCGGGTCGACGGTGCGCTCGCCAGTGGAGTGCGGTGTGATCGGCTGCTGGCCGCGTAGCACGCCGCCCGTCGCGAGCGAGCTATAAGCGTACGTCACGTCGTCGAGCCGGGTGTCGACGCCGCCGAGGGTGAGTGACGGGCCGTACTGGCTCGCGTCACCGAGTTGCGTGATGCCAAACCGCTTGAAGTTGGTCAGCACGTTCGCGTAGCCGATCGAGGCCGCGGTCTTGAAGGCGGGGATATTGAACGAGTTGCCGAGCGCCTGTGCCACGGTGACTACGCCGTGCAGGGCACCGTCACCCGGGTTGGTAGGCGAGAAGTCCTTGCCGGTAGCCGGGTCGAACACCTTGGTTGGCGTATCAAGGATGGTGGTGTCGGGGCTCCAGCCCTGCTGGAAGGCTGTGATGTACGTGAACGGCTTGAGCGATGATCCGGGCGAGTTGAGCGCGGTGATGTTGTTGTTGCGGCCCAGAATATTCTCGCGGAAGTAGTCGCGGCTGCCGACGTACGTGAGCACCTCGCCAGTCTTGGGATCCATGGCAATGAGCGCGCCGTTGTTCCCGTTCACCGTCTTCTCGTGCTCCGCGACCCATTTCTCGACGGTCTCCTCGCCGATCTTTTGGAGGTTTGCGTCGAGCGTCGTAGTGATTTCGAGACCGGCCTCGTAGAGCGCGCGCTCGCCGAAGCGCTGTGCGATCTCGCTAGCGACGGGGCCGAGGACGAAGTGGGGCGCGATGATCCGGAAGCGGGACGAGTGGAACTTGATGACGGTCTCACGTGCTTCATCGGCCTGCGCTTGTGTGATCGCATTGTGGCGGACCATCAGGTCAAGCACCTGCGCCTGGCGCCTCTTCGCGCGCTCTGGGTTTGCGATTGGCTCGTAAGCGGCGGGCGATTGTGGAATTCCGGCCAGCAAGGAGGCTTCGGCGAGCGTGAGGCCTTTGGCGTCCTTGCCGAAGTAGCCTTCTGCGGCGGCCTCGATGCCGACGTAAACAGAGCCGTAGGATATGGAGTTGAGGTACCACTCGAGAATCTGATCCTTCGAGTAGCGATCAGTGAGTTCCAGCGCGATCACGGTTTCTTTGATCTTGCGGGGAATGGAGCGCTCGTAGCGCTCCTGGAGCGGGATATATACGGTTTTTGCGAGTTGTTGCGTGATCGAGGAACCGCCGGAACCTTCAAACATTTCGCCGCTGAAGGGTGTGAGATTCTCAACGATGGCACGCGTGATGCCACGTGTGTTCAGGCCGTTGTTCTCGTAGAACGACTGGTCTTCGGTGGCGATGGTGGCCTCTATCATCCAACGCGATATTTCCGCGAGGGGTACCGGGCGGCGAAGGCCGCCGAGTTCGTCGAGGAACTCGTAGAGCACGACACCGCCCTCAGGGCCATTGCGGTCGTAGATGCGAGCGCCACCGCGCGGCAGTTGCTCGAGCAGTTGCTGAGGCGGGACGACGCCGCGGGCGTACTCGTTGTATTTGCTCAGACCGAACAGCGCGCCTGCACCCGTAATGCTGATGGCGACGGCGGCGATGCTGGCGAGCACCGTACTTACGCCAAAGAACGCCCGCTGCCCGCTGGCACCTGTACCGGTGCGGTTCGTCAAGTGCCGGCGACGGATGCGCTGCCAGGCGTTCATTGATGGGTGCTTTCGGCTTGTGGCTCGCGGCGGAGCACGAGGAGGTGTGAGAGGCCAAAGCGCCGGAGCGCCTCCGAGTCCTCGGCGCGGTAGCAGGCGGCGCGCAGGAAGCGCGCGAGCAGCGGCAGGCGCGCGGCGATGTTGTCAAAGCCGGGGTAGACGTAGGAGTGGTCGACGATGCTCAAGCCGCTGGCTCCCGCGACGTGTTTGATGCCCCTTTCAGTGTATGCACGTGCATGTGGAACGAGTCGGTTACGGAGGATGTTCGGCAGCCAGTTCACAAACGGAATGTTCCCGAAGACGTAGCGCTTGCCGAGGTAGATGCCATGCGTTTCGAACGGGTAGAGACGGTTGGGTGCGTAAATCACTGCGATACCACCCGGTGCGAGCACGCGTGCGACCTCGCGCATGGTCGCGCGGTCGTCGGTGACGTGTTCGATCACCTCGTTGAGCACGACGACATCGAGAGCGGCAGTGGCAAAGGGGAGCGACTCGCCGACGCCGAGCAGCAGGTCCTCGGCACCGCGTCGGCGGCCCTCGACCAGTCGGTCGCGGGCGACATCCAGTCCGACGGTGCGAGCACCTTCACGGGCGAAGGCGCGGACGTACTCGCCCAGCCCGCAGCCGAGGTCAAGCACGCGGCGACCGGCGAGCGGGATGTAGCGCTCGATGATCGCCAAGCGACGCTCCTGACCGGAGCGCCAGACGAAGGACGGATTGCCCAGCCGGGCAGCTTCAGGTGCCTGTTCGGTAATCGGTCTGTCTCCTCGCGGGAGCGGTGGAAGACGTGCACCGCCCAAAGGTATAAGGGCGTATTGGTATGTTGTGGGGCAGCCGCGCTTTATAGTTACGCACACGGGGGCCGGAGGAGCCAATGCCGCTCACCGCGGAAGAAGTCCGTCATATCGCGCGCCTAGCGCGCCTCGGCGTCACCGACGCGGAGGTTGCACGCCTGCGTGAGCAGTTATCCACGATTCTTGAACACTTTGAAGTGCTCAATGCCATTGATACCGAGGGCGTGCCCCCTACGACGCAATCCTTCGACCTCGCTAATATTGAACGTGATGATGTCTCGCGGCCGTCCGCTACGCACGCGGATGTGCTGGCGAACGCCCCACGCACGGAGGGCTCGTATATCCGCGTCCGCCGGGTACTGGAATAGGTGACGGCATGAACGGTGTTGCGGACTTCCGTGCGCGTGAACTCCTAGATCTGACGGCGCACGAGCAGGCGGCCGCGCTGCGAGCCGGCGAGGTGACCGCACGGGGCCTCGCTGAGGCCTCGATTGCGCGGGTGCGGGCTCAAGAGCCGGTGCTCAATGCCTACATCACGCTCATGGACGACGAGGCGCTTGCGATGGCGGACGCCGCCGACGAGCGCTTGCGTGCGGGGAACGCCGCGCCGCTGGCCGGCATCCCCATTGGGGTGAAAGACTTGCTCTCGACGCGCGGCGTGAAGACGACCGCTGCATCTAACATGCTCCGCGACTTCACTCCGATCGTGGATTGCACTGTCGTCACGAAACTACGTGAGGCGGGCGCGGTGTTCATCGGGAAGACTAACCTCGATGAGTTTGCGATGGGTTCGTCCACCGAGCATTCGAAGTTCGGCGTGACGCACAACCCGTGGGATCTTGACCGCGTGCCCGGCGGATCGTCAGGCGGATCAGCGGCGACGGTCGCTGCGGGTGGCGTGCCACTCTCGCTGGGCACAGATACTGGCGGATCGATCCGCCAGCCAGCCGCCTGCTGCGGCATCGTAGGTCTGAAGCCGACCTACGGGCGTGTCAGCCGCTTCGGCGTGATCGCCTTCGCCTCTTCGCTAGAGCAAGTGGGCCCGTTCGCGCGTGATGCTGAGGACGCTGCGTTGCTGTTGAGCGCCATCGCAGGCCTTGATCCTCTGGACTCGACGACTGCGCCAGTGCCGGTGCCGGACTATGCCGCGATGCTCGGGCGCGGCCTCGACGGGCTGCGCGTCGGTGTGCCTCGTGAGTTCTTCGTCGACGGCATGGAGCCGGGCGTGCGCGAGGCGGTGGAGCGGGCGATCGATGTCTTCGCCGCGAACGGCGCGATCATCGACCGTGATGTCTCGCTGCCCTCGGTCGCGGCGGCGCTGCCGGTCTACTACATCATCGCGCCGTCTGAGGCCTCCGCGAACCTCGCGCGCTACGACGGGGTGAAGTACGGCTACCACGCGGACGCCGACACGATGTGGGAAGAGATGGAACTGACGCGTGGACAGGGGTTTGGCGACGAAGTGAAGCGCCGCATCATGCTCGGCACGTACGCGCTCTCCACCGGCTATTACGACGCCTACTATTTGAAAGCGCAGAAGGTGCGCACCGTCATCCGCCGCGAATTCGCGGCGGCCTTTGCATCGCACGACCTGCTGCTCACGCCGACAGCGCCGACGGTCGCTTTTCGCCTGGGTGAGAAGGTCGGTGACCCGGTTGCTATGTATCTGAATGACCTGTGTACGATCCCGGCGAACATCTCAGGCAACCCGGCCGTGAGCATCCCGTGCGGGTTCTCCGAAGGAATGCCGGTTGGCCTCCAGTTGGTCGGCGGGATGTTCGAGGAAGGGACGTTGTTCCGGGCGGCGGATGCCTATGGTGCGGTCGCAGGCTGGAAGGCGCAGCGCCCGCCGATCTACGGGGAGCGTGGGCGATGACCGCCGAGCACATTGCACGCCGAGGGAGCGTCTCGAAGACGGTCGCGGGAATGTCGTCCTCGGGCATCCGGCGGTTCTTCGAACTGCTCGACTCCGTGGACGGCGTCATATCGCTGGCGGTTGGCCAGCCCGACTTCGCGACGCCATCGCAGATCACGCGCGCGGGTGCCGATTCGATGCTGGACGGTAATACCGGGTACACGAGCAATTACGGGCTGCTGGAACTGCGCGAACTGCTCAGCCGCCAGTTGGAGCGTATGTACGGCGTCCATTACGCGCCCGAGCGCGAATTGTTGATGACGACCGGCGTCTCTGAGGCGCTCGACCTCGCCGCACGCGCGATCTTCGACCCGGGTGATGAAGTGCTAGTGCCGGAGCCAGGGTACGTTGCGTATGAGCCGGTGATCGCGCTGGCCGGCGCGAAGTATGTTGGCGTGCCAACGGACGCCTCGACGCAGTTCATGGTCACTGTCGATGCGCTGCGCGAGCGGCTGACGCCCGCGACCAAGGCGATCCTCATCGGCTATCCGTGTAACCCCACGGGTGCTGTGCTAGACCGTCCGGCGATGGAGGCGATCGCGGCGTTTGCTGAGGAGCACGACCTGATCGTGATCTCCGACGAGTTGTACGACCGCCTTGTGTATGGCGTGCAACACATCTGCTTTACCTCCCTGCCGGGGATGCGCGAACGCACGATCCTGCTGGGCGGCTTCTCGAAGGCATACGCGATGACGGGCTGGCGGCTTGGCTATGCCGCCGCGCCTGCGCCGATTCTTGAAGCGATGATGAAAGTGCACCAGTACGTAATGATGTGTGCGCCAACCGCCGCGCAGTACGCCGCGATTGAGGCGCTCCGCAGTGGTGAGGAAGATGTGCGCGGCATGTTGGCGGAGTACGATCGCCGCCGGCGGCTGGTCTACGAGCGGCTGAGCAGGATGGGCCTGGCGACCGTGGAGCCGAAAGGGGCGTTCTACGTCTTTCCGGATATCCGCTCCAGTGGCATCGAAGACGATGTCCAGTTTGCAGAGCAGTTCCTCATGGAGGAGCGGGTGGCCGTCGTTCCTGGTTCCACATTTGGGGCCAGCGGGAGTGGGTATGTGCGTTTGTGTTACGCCGCCTCGTACGACGACCTGCAGGAAGCGATGGTGCGCCTCGAACGCTTCTTGGGCAGGCATCGGGGCATGCTGGGGAAATAGTCTGGGAGCGGCCGTTTAAGCCTCCTACTGTATTTCTGGGGCGAATTCGTAATCGATGGCTCCGGGTGGCGCTGGGACTCGTATAATGCGCCCGGCCTGTGATCGCTGCCGGAGAATGCTGGCGGCGGCGTGCCGGAGGGGCAGACCGAATTTACCGCGAGGATCGCAGCCAGAGTCCGCGGGGCGCGAGTAATGCGTTGCCGCGTGCGGATGGAGGTCTTACATGACGTTGGAAACCTCGGCGTTGATTCCGGGCCTCGAAGGAGTCCCGATCGCGGAATCCTCACTCTCCCAGGTCGACGGGGAAGGCGGTCACCTCTACTACCGTGGCTACTCCATCGAAGACCTGACGCAGGGGATGCAGTTCGAAGCGATCGTCGCACTTCTCTTCGACGGTCAGTTGCCGGACACGGCGCGCGCATCCGAAGTCACGAGGCAGATCGAGGCGGGACGCACGCTCACCGACGCCCAGATCAAGCTGGCGCGCGATGTGGCGCAGCTGACGCACCCGATGTTTGCGTTGCAGGCGACGGTGGCTGCGCTGGCGCCGAAGACCAACAACTTCAACCAGGTCGACTTCAATGCCGCGCAGGCGCGCGGTATTGAGTTGGTCGGCAAGGTTGGCCACCTCGTCGGCGTCATCGCGCAGGCAGCCGCCGGGCGACCCTACGACGGGCCGCGCCCCGGCGAGTCTCACGCGCACATGGTGCTGCGCATGATCACGGGTCACGACCCATCTGCGCTGCACGAGCGAGTCATGAACTCGTTGCTGATCCTGCAGGCCGACCACTCGGCCGCGAACGCCGGGACATTCACGACGCGCGTCGTGACTTCCACGCGCGCCGAGCCGGAGTCGATCATCTCGGCAGCGATCGCTTCGCTGTCCGGTCCCGCGCACGGCGGAGCGAACGAGGCGGCTATCCGTCTGTTCGTGAACATCGGTTCCGCTGCGAACGTCGAGTCGTACATGAGCGACCTGCTGGCGCGCCGCGAGCGCGTCCCGGGCTTTGGCCACCGCATCTACAAAGTGAAGGATCCGCGCTCGGCGGTTATCCAGCGCCTCGCAGACGAGGAAGGGCTGCTGCGCGCAAAAGAGCAGGAGTTTTACAGAATCTCCCTCGATATTGAGGAGATCATGCGTGAGCGGTTGGCGGCACGCGGCCTCTGGCCGAATGTCGACCTGTTCTCGGGCGTGGTGTTCCACGCGCTGGACATTCCGATCGACTTCTTCACTCCGATTTTCGCGGCCTCCCGTACCGCAGGCTGGGTGGTGAACATGAAGGAGCAACTGGAGTCCGGCAACCGCCTGTTCCGCCCGACCCAGGTTTGGGTTGGCGAGGCTCCGCGACCTGTCCATTAACCTGTAGCACCAGATCAACACGAACACAAAGACCGCCGCGTTGCCGCAGCGGTCTTTGTGTTCGTGTTGATCTGGTGCTACAGGGCGCTTGGGTCGGTGACGGCTGCGTTGATGCCGTGGACCGTAATCGCCTGTACCTCGGCGGTGGTCACAGGGACGGTGTACTCGCGCGTCCGCTCATAAGACGTACCGGGCGCGGCCGGAGACGTGCCAGAACGGATCGAGCCGCCGTTCTGAGCCGACGAGCACCACGTCTTCCGGTTTCGGCCGCTGCTAGAGGTCTGCGATGTCCGATGAGATCGAGTTCATGCGGCGATCCATCGTGCGCTGTTGCATGTCGTCGAGGGTGAGGCATTTCTGGAGTACGAAGCGGCGCTGCTCCGCGAGTTCGATTTCCATCATTGCCGCTGTTCGGATTCCCGTGGCACTTCTGTGAGTACGCGCGCCGGAGCTGCATCGTCGCACAGCGCGCTGCCGAACAATGTGAGCGGATAGACATCGATAGTTTCTGTGGGTGTGGATGACTGGCCGGGGATAGTGCCGGGCAGTTGTGGGAGGAGCCAGGGTGCTTACATCGACTCCGGTGCTGCGATTCCCATGAGCGAGAGCGTGCGGGCGAGCACGATTTGTGTGGCTTCCAGCAGACGCAGGCGCGCCGAAGTCAGCGCGGCGTCATCTGTGATCACGCGGCACTGGGTGTAGAAGGCGTGGAAGGCCTGCGCGAGGCCGGACGCGTATGCCGGCAGGTGCTGGACTTCGAGAGTTTCCGCGACGGTCTCGACGACCTCGGGAAGGAGGAGGAGGCGGCGGAGGAGGGTTTGTTCGGCCTCGTGTACCAGCAAGGCGGTATCGGCACCTGTGGATGAGGCGCCCACCTCGGCGGCGCGGGCGAGGATGCTGGCGATACGCGCGTGGGCGTACTGTACGTAGTAGACCGGGTTCTCGTCTGACTGCTGCTTCGCCAGTTCGAGATCGAACTCCATCGTCGAGTTGGCCGACGGGGTGAGGAAGAAGAAGCGGGCGGCGTCCGCGCCGACCTCGGTGACTACGTCGCGCAGCGTGACGATCTCGCCGGCGCGCTTCGACAGCGGTACTACCTCGGCGCCGCGCTTCAGCGTGACAAGCTGGTAGAGGAGCACGTCGAGGTTGTCGCCGTCCGCGCCCACGGCGGTGACGGCGGCCTTCACGCGCGAGACGTGGCCCTGGTGGTCGGCGCCCCAGATATCGATCACGCGATCGAAGCCGCGTGCCACGAACTTGTCGTAGTGATACGCGACATCGGAGGCGAAGTAGGTCGGCTGCCCGTCGGAGCGGATCAGTACGTTGTCCTTCGACTCACCCAGTTGCGATGAGGCGAACCAGGTCGCGCCGTCACGCTCCACGACTTGGCCGTTGGCGCGCAGAATCTGCATCGCCGCGGGGTATGCGGCGTTTTCGGCGTACAGTGAGCGCTCGTTGTACCAGCGGTCGTACTGGACGCGCAGCATGCCGAGGTCCTCGCGGATCTGGTCGACCATACGGCGGATGCCCTCGTCGCCCAGGGCGGAGTCCGGCTCTTCGCCTACCGTGCGCAGGTAGCGGTCGCCTGCCTCGTCTTTGATCGTCTGTGCGATCTCCACCATGTATGCGCCGGGATAGCCGTTCTCGGGGATGTTGACCTCGCGGCCGAACAGTTGCTGATATCGGGCGTAGAGCGTGCGTGTGAAGACGGCGATCTGCGTCCCCGCGTCGTTGATGTAGTACTCCTGCTGTACCTCGTACCCCGCTGCGGCGAGTACGAGCGCGAGCGTGGAGCCGATGGCCGCGCCGCGCCCGTTGCCGACGTGTACCGGCCCGGTGGGGTTGGCGGAGACATACTCGAGTTGGAGTTTCTTGCCTACGCCGATGTTGTTCGAGGCGTAGGCCGGCCCGGCCGCGATGATACCCTCGGTTTGCGAGGCGAGCCAGCGCGCGTCGAGGTAGAAGTTGAGGAAGCCCGGTGGCGCAACTCGTACCTCGGTAACGGCGGGGTGGGCGCCGACGTGTGCGCGGAGCACTTCGGCGACCTCGATGGCCTTCATACGGGCGAGGCCCTGGACGCGTAGCGGGAGGTTCGCCGAGAAGTCGCCGTGCTCGATGCGCGCCGGGTGCTCCAGTTTGACTTCGGGCGCGGCGAAGGCAGGCAGCGCGCCCGCAGCCTGGGCGGTCTCGAGGGCCTTGGCCGCCAGCGCGCGAATCTCGTCACGAATCATTCGGTCGGCCTCGAGTCAAACGGCCCGCTGGGGCGGGCCGTGGTGCGTGCTTCGATGCACTGAGTGTATCGCGGGCGCACGGGGAGGCGACAGGCCGAGGAGCCGCTAGGCAGCGACACGGCTTGGATGGCCGAGCTTGTCCGAAACGTACTTGGCTAGATTCGACATGCCATTGCCCGAGACATGCCTGCATGGCTCTGGCAACGGCATGTCGGTGACGCTGCAGCGGCGGACGGCCTAGCGGCTTTTTGTGGCCGGGGCGCGGGTGGTGGTGCGAGGCGGCACGACTTTCGCAGCCTTCTGGTTCGCCTTCTGTGTGCTGACTTTCGCCGTGTTTTTGGGGTTCTTGTCGCCCACTGCGGATTCCTCCACTCGACTCACTATTACGGACGATATACTGCGCAACGGCCGAGGCAGTTTGCAAGCGGCCGGGGGAGGTTGATATGGAACGCCGACCGCTGACCGGAATCCGGATAGTGGACTTCACGTGGGTGCGGGCCGGGCCGTGGGCCTGCCGCTGGCTGGCCGCACTGGGCGCCGAGGTGATCAAAGTCGAGTGGCTCCAGCCGAACGCCGGGACGTTCAACAGCAGGGGCGGAGGCGCGGCGGGCGACGCGGGCAACCTGCCGCCCGGTGTGCCACCCGGATTCAATTCGGGCGGGCAGTTCAACGACACGAATGCCGGGAAGCTCGGGATCACGCTCAACGTGCGCGATCCGAAGGGGATCGAACTCACGAAAAAGTTGATCGGCATGTCCGACATTGTGATCGAGAACTTTAGTTCACGCGTCATGAAGAGTTGGGGCCTTGGCTACGACGAGATGACGAAACTCAACCCGGGCATCATCTATGTCTCGATGGCCGGCTTCGGGCAGCAGGGACGGCAGCACGAGTACGTGACGATGGGGCCAGTGGTGCAGGCGTTCTCGGGGCTCACGCAGTCCTCGGGCGTGCCGGACGCGCCACCAGCGGGCTGGGGATGGTCGTATATGGACGACACCGGGGGCATGTACGGGATCATGTCGACGCTGACCGCGCTGCATCACCGCAACCAGACGGGCGTTGGGCAGCACGTAGACATGTCGCAGGTGGCGGCGGCGATCAGCCTTACTGGGCCGGTGATCCTCGACACGCTGGTGAACGACCGGGGCTCGCGGCGCGAAGGATTCCCGCCCGGCAACCGGGCGGTGTGGCCGGGCGCGCCGGTGGTGAATAACTATCGAGGGGCCATCGTGGCGCCGCATAACTCGTACCGCACGGCAGGCGGCGGTTACAACGATTGGTGCACGATCGCTTGCTTCTCGGATGAGGAGTGGCGCGCACTGGCCGAGGTGATGGGATCGCCACAGTGGGCGCACGACGCGAAGTTTGCCTCGAACGCGGGACGCATCGAGCATCAGTTAGAACTCGATGCGGGCATCGAGGCGTGGACGAAGACGCTGGGCAAGTACGAGATCATGCGTCGCTGCCAGGAGGCGCGCGTGCGCGGGATGCCGGTGCAGAGCAACCAGGATCGCGTCGACCACGACCTGCAACTGCGCGTGCAGCAGATGTACCAGCCGCATTACCACAAGATATTGGGCACCAACCTGATGCAGAACTTCCCGTTCACAATGTCGGAGACTCGCGTGGACGTGATCAAGCCCGCACCGCTGGTGGCGGAGCACAACCGTGAGGTGTTCGGCGGTCTCCTCGGTGTGCCAGACGATGAGATCAAGGCAGGGCAGGAGAACGACCTGTTCTGGCCGAAGAGCCTGCCGATCCAGCCATACATGACCGAGGTGTTCGACAAGCCACTCGTGCCGCGGCCGACTGTCGAGAGGCCGGTGCTGGTGGATGCGAAGCGCGGACAACGGTTCTCGGACGGGCCGCTCGGCGATCTGCGGGTGATCGAGCTTGCCGACGAGAAGGGGCAGTGGTGCGGCAAGTTGCTGGCCGACCTCGGCGCTGACGTGATCATGGTGGAGCCGCCCGGCGGTTCCACCGAGCGCCGGATCGGCCCGTTCTTCAAGGATATCGAAGGGCCGGAGCGCAGCCTGCGCTTCTGGCACTACAACACTAGCAAGCGGGGCGTCGTGCTCGACCTCGAGACTGAGGCTGGCCGCGCGGGCCTGCGCGACCTCGTCGCGACGGCGGATGTGCTGCTCGACACGGCGCGGCCGGGGTATCTCCCGTCGCTCGGCCTTGGGTACGAGGCGCTGAAGGCACTCAACCCGCGCCTGATCATGTGCTCGCTGACCGACTTCGGGCAGATCGGGCCGTGGAAGGACTACAAGGCGTCGGATCTCATCCACCTCGCGGCGGGCGGGCAGATGGCCAGTTGTGGTTACACCGAGGCGGATGTGCCGGATGTCGGGCCGATCGCGCCCGGCGGCGGCAACGCGTGGCACATGGGGTCGCACTACGCGTACATCGCGATCCTAGCGGCGGTGAACTTCCGCGACTACACGGGCAAAGGCCAGTACATCGACACCTCGGTACACGGCGCGTGCGCGCTCACGACCGAGGGTCACATCGTGAACTGGATCTACATGAAGCAGATATTCCAGCGCCGCACCGGAGGCAATGGATCGCAGCAGGTGGTGAAGGACGGCAAGTACATCAACGCCGGCGGTATCGCCCGATTCACGCCCGTGCGACTGAAGGTGTACGTGGATTGGATGGCCGAGCACGGAATGGCACAGGATCTCACCGATCCGAAGTACGCCGATCAAGCGGTGATCAACGAGAGCCGCGAGCACATCCTTGCGGTGATCGACCACTTCTACAAGAACACCGACCAGGAGACGCTCACCGCTGGCGCGCAGCAGCGTGCGTTCCCCACCGGCTCCGTACGCGCCGCCGAGGACAACCTCAACGACCTGCACTGGGAGGACCGAGGCTATTGGACGGAGGTCGAGTATCCGCAAGTGGGACGGAGTGTCAGGCATCCCGGCGCCGCGGCACTCTACAGCAAGACGCCGTGGCGGATATCGAGGCGCGCGCCGCTGCTGGATGAGCACACTCGCGAGGTGTTCGACGCTCTCGGCACAAAGCAGGTAGCGGCTGGAGTACGCGCATAGCACCTAGCGGTATGCACATGTAGAGATGCGGCCCTTGCGGGCCGCCTCTCTAGTTCCGGCCAGCAGAGGTTGTGTTACCTCGATTGGGCGAATTGGGCGGGCTTCTGTTTTGCGATGCCACCGGCGATCGTGGCTGCGGTGTGCGGCATGTGGCTCGCGGCGACGCGCGTCAGTTCGTACTGCTGTGGGTTTTTCGCCGCCTGAGCATCGATGACCGCGAACATTGTGGCGACGTGCGGCATCAAATCCTGCGCGACCACATCCTTCGGCAGGTTCGGGTTCGCCGAAGCGAGGAACGCGCCGAAGTCGCTGTGGTCGCCGTCGAGGGCGGCCTTGGCCTTCGCTATCTTGGCGGTGTCGCCGGCGGCGTATGCGCGCGTCGCGCCCAGCAGCGCATGGACAGGGCCTGTGGACGCCAGCGGTGTTGGTGGAAGTGAGCCGCCGGGCGACCTCGTTGCAGTTGGCGGAGTAAAAGTCGCGCAGCGCGCGGTCGCGCGAGAGTTGCAAGAGCAGGCCGTCGATGGTGTTGAACACCTACTCGTGCGCGGTGACGATCAGTTGCGCATGGCTGAGTACGTCAGCGCGTGCCTGTGCCTCCATGCGCTGGCGTTCGATGCGGGCGTTGCTGAATGTGAGCATGGCAATCGGCGCGATCAGCAGCGCTGTCACCATCAGCAGTCACTACCGGATCCCGATTGCCGACAGCCGCACGGCTGGCTCCTGAGTGCGAATCGCTGCAGCCGGTACATCATACGGGGTGCAGCGATTCGGAATGGGTAGATGGCCCTGCCTCAGTGGATCTCAGCCATCACGTCCTCGGCCAGCCGGG
Organism: Thermoflexus hugenholtzii JAD2; assembly: GCA_945903275.1. GTDB lineage: Bacteria > Chloroflexota > Dehalococcoidia > UBA2979 > UBA2979 > RH-chloro-G1. Next base: position 126,700 of record CAMDNW010000003.1, on the reverse strand, counting down.
CGACCAGCGCACGGAGGCCCGCGTGCTCCGGCTGCGATAGGCGCGGGTCGGCGTCGAGCAGCAGTTCCGCCTCGCGGCGTGCAGCATCGATGAGCACCGCGTCGAGCAGCGAGGCCACATGCAGGGACGGCAGGCCGGACTGCTTTGTGCCGAAGGTGTCGCCGGGACCGCGGAGTTCGAGATCGGCCTGCGCCAGCGCGAAGCCGTCACGTGTGCGCGCCACCAGAGAGAGCCGCTCCTCGGCCTCGGGCGTGGGGTCGTCGGCGAGCAGGTAGCACGCCGATGCGTGCTTGCCGCGTCCGACACGCCCGCGGAACTGGTGCATCTGCGCCAGCCCGAAGCGGTCGGCGCCCTCGATTACCATGATTGTCGCGTTTGGCACATCGATGCCCACCTCGACGACCGCTGTGGAGACGAGGATCACCGCCTCGTTCTTCGCGAACTGCTGCATTACCGCGTTTTTATCGCGCGACGACATCCGTCCATGCAGCAACGCAATCCGATCCGCGAGGTCGGGGAACTCCTGCATGCGCAGCCGCTCAACCTCCTCGGTCGCCGCGCGCGACGAGACGGAATCGGAGCCTTCGACCAGCGGGCAGATCACAAACGCTTGCCGTCCCGCCTCGATCTCGTGGCGGAGGTGCGTAAACGCCTCGTGGCGGCGCTCCGGCGGCAGCCAGTGTGTCTCGATCGGCGTGCGGCCGGGCGGCATCTCATCGATCACGGAGAGATCGAGATCGCCGTACACCGTCAGCGCCAGCGACCTCGGGATCGGCGTGGCGGTCATTACCAGCAGATGGGGGGTGCCGCCTTTGTCGCGTAGCGCAGATCGCTGCATCACGCCAAAGCGGTGCTGCTCGTCTACCACTGCGAGTCCTAGGTGGTCGAAGTCCACGCCCTCCTGGATGAGCGCGTGTGTGCCCACGATGATCTGTGCGCCGCCGCTCGCGATGGCATCGAGCGCCTCGCGGCGTTCCTTTGCGCGCGTCGAGCCAGTGAGGAGCACCACTTTCAGCGGCCGGGTCAGGAACGGCAGCATCACCATCCCGTTGAGCGGCGGTTCCGGTTCGCCCGCGAGCAGCGTGCAGATGGTGCGGAAGTGCTGCTCTGCTAGCACTTCGGTGGGCGCCATCATTACGGCCTGCATCCCGTTGGCTACCGCGCCGAGCATTGCGGCGAGCGCGACCACCGTTTTGCCGGAACCGACATCGCCCTCGAGCATCCTCGCCATCGGTACCGTCCGCTTGATGTCGCCGAGCACATCGTCGAGCACGCGCCGCTGCGCGCCGGTGAGCGCGTACGGCAGCGCAGCAAGGAAAGCCTTGGAGGCTGCGCAGGCGTCGATGGCGGGGGCGTCGCCCTGTTGCTGCCATAATCGCTTGCGCCCGACCACGCCCAGTTGGATGGCGAGCAACTCATCGAACGCGAGGCGACGGCGAGCGGAGGTGAGGTGCGCCGCGTCTTCTGGATAGTGAATCTGGCGGATCGCCTCGATGATGCCCGGGAAGCCGTGACGCGAGCGTACGTCCTCAGGGAGTGGGTCGTCGAGGCGGTCCACGAATCGCTCGACGATTGCGGCGATGGTCTCGCGCATGCGGCGCTGCGGGATGCCCTCGGTCAGGTGGTAGACCGGCAACATGCGGAGACCAGAGTCACCCCCACCCACGCCCTCCCCCGCCGAGAGGGAGGGGGAAGAGTTCAGGCGCTCGAACTCAGGGTTCGAGAACGACGGACGGCCCCGGAACGCATTCACGCTGCCGGAGACGACGATCTCCGTCCCCACGTGCAAGTTGCGCGCTAGGAACGGCTGATTGAACCAGATCAACTGGATGCGCGAGCCGTACTCGTCGGTGAGCCATGCCTCGGTGCTGCGCATCCGGCCGCCGCGGCCCATGCGCACCTCGGACACTTTGTCGATGATGCCGCGCACCGTCTGGTCAGGCCCAACGCGTAGTTGCGATATCGGCACCGCGTGCGAGAAGTCGTGGTGCCGGTACGGGTAGTAGCGCAGCGCATCGCCGATGCTCACTATGCCCAGTTTCGCGAGTCTGCTGAAGGTCGCAGTGCCGAGCCGCAGCCCCGCGAGCGGTAGGGGCAGGTCGAGCGCCGCCGCACCGTCTGGCAGCGTCTGCCGCACCGCCGCCAGTTCCCGGTCGGTGCGCGAGGCACGCGTCGGCCGGGCGGGCGATGCGCTGGCTCGTGCCTCGCCATCCTCATCTTGCGTGGACGCTACCGCGCGCCGGGCGAAGGGTCGCTTCGAAGCAGGCTTCGTGCGTGGCATTCCTGGCACCTTGAGTGCCGCCGAGGCCAGCGCAAGCTCATGCACGATAGTTGCGAGCGCTCGGCGGGCCCAGACGCGGCGCTCCTCGACGGGCAGGGAGCGGTAGCCGGTGGCGGGGAGCGCCGAAACCATGCGTAGCAGGGGCGAGCGCGGCTGCTCGCCTCGGGCCTGGATGCGGATCAGTTCGTCGAGGCCGCCCTCGATGGTGTTGTCGCTACATCCTGCCTGCAACTCGCGTTGCAGGACGGCCTCCAGACGGGCAAGGTCAGCCATCAGGCCTCGGTGACGGACGGGGAGGAGACGATGGCGATTCCGAGCAGCCCCGGGCCAGCGTGGACGCCGACGACGGGAGTGATCCGCCCCAGTGTAATCGGTACTTCGGGCACCATCCCGTGGAGGCGTTCCACTAGGTACTCCATCGAGTCAGGCGTGGTGGCGTGGACGACGACCGCTTCGGACCATGGGCGCAGTTCGCCAGCGAGCCGCAGCAATTCTTCCATCGCCTTTTGTTTGGTGCGGACGCGACCGACTGGCACGACCTCGCCGTCGCGAATCGAGAGGATCGGTTTGAACTGCAACAGTGAGCCGAGCAGTTCCTGCCCGCGGCCAATGCGACCGCCGCGCCGCAGATATTCGAGCGTGTCGACCATGAAGAATATCTGGGTGCGCTCGAACTGCGCCTCAACGCGGGCGCGGATCGTCTCGAATGGCAGGGCGGCTGCGGCGTCCTCGGCGGCGTGGATGACGCCCATGCCGAGCGCGAGCGACGCGAGGTGCGAGTCGATGTGCACGATGCGCACGCCTTCGATTTCGGCAGCAGCCTGACGCGCGGACTCGATGGTTTTGCTGAGTTTGCCGGACAGGTGGATCGAGAGAATCTCAGTCGCGCCGTCCGCTTTCAGTGCCTCGTAGACCTCCTGGAACGCGCCTACTGAGGGCTGCGAGGTTGTCGGTAACTGTGGCTCGCGCACCAGCCGCTTAAAGAAGCGCTCTGAAGTGATGTCGATACCGTCCTGCAGCACCTCGTCGCCGAAGATGACGACCAGCGGGACGATGGTGATCTGGTGCTGTGCGGCCAGTTCGGGCGAGATGTCGGCGGTGGAGTCAGTGACGATACGTACGCTCATGGGGCGAGTCTATTCGACTCCCGCGATGTACGGGTAGTACGGCTGGCCGCCCTCGATGACCTCGATCTCCAGATGGGGATAGGCTGCCTCGACGAGGGCGCGGGTGCTCTCGGCGGCGTCGGCGGGAGCGTCAGCACCGAGGATGAGGGTGATCAGTTCGGCGGTGCGGTGGCTGGCTGCCTGGGCGATCCCCGCCAGCAGCGCCGATTCGAGGCTATCCGCCCGCGCCACTAGCACGCCGTCTACCAACGCGATTGGGTCGCCCTCGGCCACGGCGACGCCATCTACGGCAGAGGCGCGAGCGGCGCGCGTGACCTCGACGCAGCGGACGCCCGCCGAGGCGGCGACCATCGCGGCGGCCAGTTCGACCGCGTTGCCGCCCGGCGAGTAGACGATGGCCGCGCCCAGCCCGGCGGCAATGGTGCGGGTGGGCACCACGGTAATCAGCCCGCCCGAGGCCGCTGCGGCCTGGTCGGCGGCCATCAGTACGTCTTTGTCGTTGGGGAGCAGCAGTACGCGCTCGCTGCCCGCGTGCCGCGCGGCATCGAGTAGTTCGCCGGCGCTCGGCTTGCCGCCCGAGGCGTCACCCAGCGTGACTGCGCCGAGTGCGCGAAATGTCTCCGCGATCCCCGGCCCCGGCGCGACGGCGACGAGGCCGACAGCGGGCAGAGCTGCTGGGGGTGGTGTCGATGGCGTCGCGCCGGGGCCGTGGCCGGCCGTCCATGCCGCGTGCTGCGCCTGCATGTTGTCGACTTTCACCGCCGCAAGTGCGCCTCGTGTGGCACCGGCGGAGAGTGCGGGGCCGGGGTCGGCCATGTGGACGTGTATTCGCAGCATCGAGGCGTCCCCGACGACGAGGATCGACTCGCCACCGACCGCCATGAGCGCGGCTTCGAGGCCGTCGCGGTCGAGACCGCCGCCTTCGACGACGAACTCCGTGCAGTAACCGTGGCCCTCGTGCTCTACGCCTGCGAGATCGACCGTGCCGGCTGGCGTGGCGGGCGCATCGGGCATCGGCTCGCCGGTGACGCCGAGGCGCAGCCCCGCAAGCACCACTGCGATCCCGAGGCCGCCCGCGTCCACGACACCAGCCTCCCGGAGCCGGGCGAGCAGGGTGGGAGTGCGCTCGACCGCGCGCTCAGCGGCCTGCTGCGCGGCTGCGAGCACATCGGCAACAGTCGCGAAGGTATTGGTTGCGTTCGACTCGACGCGCTCGGCGGCCTCGCGCATCACGGTGAGCATGGTGCCCTCAACCGGCTCGGTGACAGCGGCATACGCGGCGCGTGAAGCGTTGCGCAGCGCCTCGGACAGCCGGGCGGCGTCGAGGGCTTCGGCGTTCGTCAGGGAGTCGGCGAGGCCGCGCACCCACTGGGAGAGGATCACGCCGGAATTGCCGCGTGCGCCCAGCAGCGCGCCGCGGGACATTGCCTGCATCATGGCGCCTACGGTGGGGCCGGGTGCCTTCGCGGCGGCCTCGATGGCCGCGCGGAGGGTGAGGAGCATGTTGGTGCCAGTGTCGCCATCGGGGACGGGGTAGACGTTGATGGCGTTCACGGCGTCGCGATTGCGGGCGAGCCACTGCTCGGCGGCGGCCCAGGCATTGCGGAGGGCCTCGGCGGTGAGGGGGGCGGAGGGCGGCAAGGGTCGGGCCTTCCTCGGTGCCCTCGGGGGCCCGCGGGTGGACTTATGGTTGAGGCTGATGCTAGGCTGCTACCCACCGAAATACCAATGCGTATGGTTCTGACCGGCCTTAGGGCTGGCTTCTGTAGGAGACCGCGATGGCGTCAGGGATGTGCGATGTCTGCGAGAAGACACCTTCGTTTGGGCGCAACATCCGGCATCGGCACTCAGGCCGTTGGGAGCGCAAGGCGCCCCGCACCAACCGCCAGTTCCGCCCGAACGTGCAGAGCAAGCGGATGCTCATTGGCGGCCTCTGGCGCCGCCTGAACATCTGCACGCGCTGCCTGCGCACGCTGATGAAGGTGCCGACGGTCTAAATCTTTCTCAGTGTTCGCTTGGTGCGCCCCGCCGCCTGCGGGGCGTTTTTGTTGTCCGCGTACGCTGCCAGAACTGTCTCGCGCTGCTACGCAGATAGGTACTTCACCACCTCGCGTACGGTGACGCCCGAGGCGCGAGCGGCGCGTGGCAGTAGTCACTCGTACACGAGGTCGGGGCGGCGTTTCGAGGCGTCGCGGAGTACCCAGTCGATGGCTTTGCGAATGAAACCTTCTTGTTCCTCCAGCATGGCACCGGCGTAGCGGACGAAGCGATCGAAGTCGTCGTCACGGCGGATGGGAAGGAGCAGCGCGAGCATGGAGGCGCGGCGGATCCAGAAGTCGGGATCACGCGACTACCGGTCGAGTTTCGGGGCGAGCGTGGAGTGCGCCTCGATCAGCGTGCCGACGATGTCGGTGGCGAGGGCGTCGACGTAGGCCCACGAGCCGGAGTGCCGAATCAGGTACTCGATGAGCATGAGGTCGTCGGGGGAGAGCAGTTTTTCATGGCGTCCGAACAGTTCGCTAGCAGCGGCACGGCGCTCGTGGAGTGGCTTCGACCAGAGCGCGCACACGAGGGCGAGTAAGCCTCGGCGCCTGAGCGGGTGCTCGCGTGCGAAGGTGCGGGTGGTGGTGCGGATCGCCGGGATGCCCGCACCGGTGAATTGCAGGTCGCTCTTGAGGTAGGCACGTTCGCTGACCGCGCGCACGGGGTTGGCGTGTGCACGAATGCGCGCTTCCAGGTCGTCGGCGAGCGCGGCAGCGGTGGGCATGGTGCGGAGTCTACTTGACGGCGACCGCGAGCCTCGGCGCTTCGGCGGCGCGGCGGCGTTCCGCGCCTGCGAGGATGATCAGCACGACGGCAGAGAGCACGGCGGCGACCACGGCGAGCATCGCAAACATCGGGCCGGTGCCCCAGCGGCTGGCGACCAGTCCGGAGAACGAGGCGGCGAAGGAGCCGAGGCCAAACGAGAGGAAGAATGAGATGCCGAAGGCGCGCCCCGCAGCGCCCGCAGGCGCGTAGTCGGCCACGAGGCCGTTGAATACCGGCTGCTGCGCGAAGTTCACCAGTGCGAAGGCTGCCGCCGCGACCAGCAACACCACGCCGCTACCCCAGCCCACCAGCGCGAGTACCGGCACCAGCAGCAGGACGATCGGCACGGCAGCGCGTTCAAGCGGCATCCGGTCGCTCAGCATCCCGCCCGCGATCTGCCCGAACACGGCTGTCAGCAGCACGAGCGACGACATTGCCCCCGCGACCGCCTCGGGCGTCCAACCGAAGATGGAGAGGCCGAGGTGTTGTTCGAGGTGCGCGGGAAGGAACGTCAGCACGCCTCGATAGATGTAGCCGGTACCGATGGTGCCGATATAGACGAGTAGCAGTGGCCGGGCGAGCCAACTGCGCACCTCGGGCGGCGTGCTGCGACGTCGCGACCCCTGCCGAGGCGAGACCGTGGCCTCGGTGGCTATGCGGGCGCGCTTGCGAGCCTCCTCGCGGTCGGGGGCGAGGTGGCGCACCAGCAGGCCGACCGCGAGCGCGAGCAGCGCGAAGGCGACGTAGGCGGCGCGCCAGCCGGAGAACACGGCGAGCGTTGTCGCGATCGCTGGCGCGGCAGAGATGCCGAGATTGCCTGCGATGCCGTGCAGCGCGAAGGCGCGGCCCCGGCGCTCTATGACCGCGGAGACCATCGCGGTGCCGGGGGGGTGGTAGAGGCCGATCACCGCGCCGAGCAGAGCCAGCGCGACGGCAAGCACGGTGAGGTTCGGGGCGGCGGCCACAATGAGCGCACAGATCGCCGCGCCGAAGAACGTGCCAGTGATCACGGCGCGCGGCCCAAAGCGGTCGGTCAGGTAGCCTGCGGGTAGGGCCGTGGCGCCGAAGGTGAACGTACCGACGGTTGCGATTGCGCCGAGCACCGCGAGGCTGGCATTGAACTCGAAGCCGATGCGGACGAGCAGCGCAGCGAAGGTGAGTTCCAGGGCGTGCGTCATGCCGTGTGCGAGCGACGCCGCGATGATCACGCGGCGTTCCATGCCTGCCGTGTCTGCTGGAAGAGCGCTACTCGTCATGCCTCAGCGCGCCCCGGCAGCGAGCGCGGTACGCAACGCGGCGAGCGCCTGCTGCGGCGTCTCGTTCGGGTTGTAGATAGCGGAGCCGGCGACGACCTGATCGACGCCTGCAGCGGCGCACTGTGCAATGTTGTGCGCCTTCACGCCACCGTCGACCTCGATGGTCACAGTGCGGCTGCTGGATTGGAGTGCGGCACGTAGGCGACGAACCTTGTCGAGGTGCTGCGCGAGCATCTCCTGTCCACCGCGCCCCGGGTAGACGAGCATGATCACGACTTCGTCGACAGCATCGAGCAGTTCCTCGGCGCGCTCTACTGGGGTGTCGGGGCTGATCGCGATGCCGGCGGCACAGCCGAGCGCATGGATGGCCTCGATGGAGCGGAGCACGTGGCCATCCGCCTCCTCGTGGAACACGAGCGTTCTAGCTCCGGCGCGCGCGAGCGACTCGAAGTGCTCCTGCGGGCGCTGCACCATTATGTGCGCTTCGATTGGGATGCTGGTCGCGGCGCGGATCGCAGCGACCACTTCTGTGCCGAACGAGAGTTGCGGCACGAACTGACCGTCCATGATGTCGAGGTGGAACAGGTCAGCTCCGCCCGCCTCAGCGGCGCGTGCCTGCTCGGCGAGCCGCCCGAAGTCGGCGGTGAGGATCGACGGCGCGATGCGAACACGGCGTTGAGGTTGTGTGGTGGCCTCGTTCACGCTTCCGCCTTCAGGCGCGCGCGGGCGGCGGCGCGTTCACGCGCGACAGCCTCGGGAGCGGTGCCGCCAGTGGCGTTGCGCGCGGCGAGCGCGGCGTCGAGGTCGATGGCGAGCACGTCGGCCTCGAATGCGGGGTGCGCGGCGCGAAACTCATCGAGGGTGAGGCCGATGAGCGTCTTGCCTGCCCGCTCGCAGGTCGCGACCAGCGCGCCGACGGCGGCGTGTGCCTCACGGAACGGCACGCCTCGCTTCGCGAGGTAGTCGGCGAGATCGGTGGCGAGTGCGAAGCCATCGATAGCGGAGGTGCGCCCGCGTGCGGCGTCGAATTGCAGTGCGGGCAACATCGCCGCCGTGACGGCCAGCGATGCTAGCAGCGTGTCGACGGTATCGAAGAGTGGTTGCTTGTCTTCCTGCAGATCGCGGTTGTAAGCCAGCGGTTGTGCTTTGAGCAGCGTCAGCGCCTGCATCAGGTTGCCGAGGGCGCGTGCGCTCTTGCCTCGGAGCAGTTCGGCAACATCGGGGTTCTTCTTCTGCGGCATGATGCTGGAGCCGGTCGCGAAGGCATCCGGTAGCCGGATCAATGCGAACTCGGTCGTCGACCAGAGCACGATTTCTTCCGCAAGCCGCGACAGATGCACCATCGTGAGTGCGGCGGCGCTGTGGAAGTCGACGACGAAGTCGCGGTCGGAGACGGCGTCGAGCGAGTTAGCGGCAACGCTGTTGAAGCCGAGGTCGCGCGCGACTGACTCACGGTCGATGGGGAAGGTGACACCCGCTAGTGCACCTGCGCCGAGCGGCAACACGTTTGCCCGCGCCCGTGTCTGTCCAATGCGCTCGGTATCGCGTGTGAACATCGCTTCATAGGCGAGCAGGTGGTGTGCGAGCAGCACGGGCTGCGCGTGCTGCATATGCGTGTAGCCCGAGATGATCGTGGCGGCTTCGCGGTCGGCGACATCGAGGAATGCCGCGCGCAGTGCGCGGAGTAGGCCGGTAGCTTCGTCGCAAGCGGCGCGTACGAACAGGCGCATGTCGGTCGCGATCTGATCGTTGCGGGAACGGGCGGTGTGCAGGCGCCCCGCGGTGGGGCCGATGCGCTCCGCAAGTGCGGCCTCAATGTTGAGGTGGATATCCTCGCGGTCGGAGCGGAAGGCGAAGCGTCCGGCCTCGATGTCGTCGCGGATGGCTTCGAGCCCTGCGACGATCGTCTCGGCGTCGGCGGCGGGGATGATGTCTTGCCGCGCCAGCATGCGGGCGTGGGCGATGGAGCCGGCGATATCCTCGCGGTAGAGACGGCGATCGAAATCGATGGAGGCGGTGAACGCCTCGACGAGCGTGTCGGTGGGTGCGTCGAACCGCCCGCCCCAGAGTTTGCCGGGGGTTCCGGGTGTCTGGCCGCTGGTGGGAGTAGTCACGCTGCGATCACCTCGAAGCGAGGCTAGCAGAGGGTGGCGTTGGGCGCTGCTGGCGGCTGGTGGCTAGGCCGCAACCACGCTTGTGCAGAACGCGTAACGCCGGGCGGCGAAGGGGATATCACTCAGACACTCGGGGCAATGCTTGGTCGACGGATTGGCCGGAGGCTCACGGTCTGCGCGGGCGAGGAGCGCGTTCATCGGCTTCACCGCGAACAAGAAGACGACCGCGGCGATGGTTACGAACGCGATCACGCTGTTCAAGAAGTGGCCGTACTTGAACACACTCCCGTTGATAGTGAACGCGCGAGTGGAGAAGTCTGGCTGGCCGCCCAGCGCAGCGATCAACGGAGTGATCAGGTCTTCCACCATCGCCGTGACGACGGCACCGAACGCGGCACCAATGATCACCGCGACTGCGAGATCCATGACGTTGCCGCGCAGCAGGAACTGCCGGAATTCTCACCCCATGTTGTGGCCTCCTCGCTGCGCTGTGTGGCAGCATCGTAAGAGGCACGCACGAGTACCGCTCGGCTATTCGCCGCCGCCCAGTTGCAGGGGGTCGCCGGAGCGGGGGTCGAGTTGCAGTTGCTGGCGCGACTGCTGCTCGACCGGGAGGCCCCAAAGTTTGATGAAGCCGGCGGCGGCTGTCTGGTCGAACTGGTCGCCCGCGCTATATGTGGCAAGCGCGTGGCTATAGAGGCTGAGGTCGGAGCGGCGTCCGACGGCCACGGCAGTACCACGGTGGAGGCGCATACGGATGTCGCCAGTGACATAACGTTGTGAGGACTGCACATAGGCAGCCAGATCCTGATGGTGTGCGCTGAACCAGAGGCCGTTGTAGATAAGGTCTGAGTATTCCTGCGCGACGCGCTCCTTGAAGCGTGACTGCATCTTGGTCAGTGTCATCGCTTCGAGGGAGCGGTGCGCTTCTAGCAGCAGCACGGCGGCGGGGGACTCGTAAATCTCTCGCGACTTGATGCCGACGAGGCGGTTCTCAACGTGGTCGATGCGGCCGATGCCGTGCTCGCCGGCGAGGGCGTTGAGCCGCTCGACAAGGTCGATGGCTTCAAGTCTCTCACCGTCCAGGGCGACCGGGATGCCGTGGTCGAACGCGATCTCGACGTAGGCTGGTTCCACGGGCGTCACTGCGAGCGGCTTCGTCCAGGCGTAGACCTCCTCGGGCGGCTCCGCCCACGGGTCTTCGAGCACGCCCGCCTCGACGGAGCGGCCCCACATGTTCTCGTCGGTGGAGTAGGGCGAGGCGGCGGTCTGGCGGACGGCGATACCATGCTTCGCCGCGTATTCCAGTGCTTCGTCACGGTTCATCTGGTTGTCCCGCGCCGTGCCGATGATGTGCAGATCAGGCCCAAGCGCGCGGATCGAGACATCGAACCGCACTTGGTCGTTGCCTTTGCCGGTGCAGCCGTGCGCGACGGCGGTTGCACCGACCTCCCGCGCCTTGTCGACAAGCAATTTCGCGATCAGTGGGCGGCCGAGGGCGGTTGCGAGGGGGTAGATGCCCTCGTAGACCGCGCCCGCCTGGAGCGCAGGGAAGACGAAATAGCGCAGGAAATCGGCGCGAGCGTCGACGACCTCGACGGCCTTCGCACCGGCGGAAAGGCCACGTTCGCGCGCGGACTCGACATCCGGCTGGCGGCCGAGATCTACCATCAGGCAGACGACGTCGTAGCCGCGTGCCTCCTGCAACCACTTGGTGGCGACCGAAGTGTCCAGCCCGCCCGAGTAGGCGAGCACGATCGTTTCAGGCATCGATCACTCCTTGGCCTTGTGCTGCTCGCCCCTCGAGAGAATCGAGAGACTGGGGGTGAGCGGAGGCAGTGTCAGGCATTCGCGGCTCTAGGGCTATTCTCCCGCTGCTGTGCCCGCCGGGGGCTGGGAAGGGAGCGTGAAGATAAACGTGCTTCCCGATATGCCGTTACTCTCGCATCAGATTTCGCCGCCGTGCAACTCCACGATCGAGCGCGCGATGGCGAGACCGATGCCACGAATGCCCAGTGCGGACCTCCGTCCGTGCGTACGCTCTTACTTCGCGGCGACCTCCCGGATCGCAGCTTCCAGCCGTTCCACACCACGGTCGACATCGTCCTCGGTGATCGTGAGCGGCGGCATCATGCGCACGACGTCCGGCCGGACGGCGTTGAGCAGGATGCCCGAGCGCAGTCCCGCTAACACCACATCGCCTGCGACTTCCTTGTGCAACTCGAGGCCGAGCAGCAGCCCGCGCCCACGGACGCCCCGTACCAGCTCGTGCCGGTCGACGAGGCCTTCGAGGCGCTGGCGGAGTTGTTCACTGCGTGCCCGGACATTGTCCAGCACACCACCTTCCAGCAGTTGCCGGAGGACGTACGTCCCGGCTGCGGTGGCGAGTGGATTGCCACCGAAGGTGTTGCCGTGGTCGCCTGGCTCGAAGACCGCCGCGTGCTCCTTTGCGAGGACTGCACCGATCGGCACTCCGCCGCCGAGGCCCTTCGCCGAGGTCATGATATCTGGCTCTATGCCCATCTGCTCGTAGGCCCACAGGCTCCCCGTGCGGCCCATGCCGGTTTGCACCTCGTCGAGGATGAGCAGCAGATGCTGCTCGTCACACCATGCTCGCACCTGACGCAGGTAGTCTGATCCAGGGACGTTGATGCCGCCCTCGCCCTGCACCGGCTCCAACAGGATGGCGACCGTGCGGTCGTTCGTCGCTGCCTTGATCGCGTCGATGTTGTCGAAGTCGACGAAGATGAAGCCGGGCAGTTGCGGGCCGAACGGTTCGCGGTACCGAGGTGTCCCGGTGGCTGAGACGGTGGCCATGGTGCGGCCGTGAAATGAGTTGTTCGCGCTGATGATCTCGAACGCGCCATTCTTGTGCATGTTGCCCCATTTGCGGGCAAGTTTGATGGCACCTTCGTTCGCCTCGGCGCCTGAGTTGGCGAAGAAGACCCGGTCGAGTGCCGAGTGCTCTGTGAGCAATTCGGCAAGTTCGGTCTGCGGTTCGGTGTAAAAGATGTTCGACACCGTGATCAGGGTGTGTGCCTGCCGCGCGATCGTTTCCGCAAGGCCGGGGTTCGCGTGGCCGAGCGAGACGACGGCGATCCCCGCGACGAAGTCGAGGTAGTCCTTGCCGGTGTCATCCCAGACGTACGTGCCCTGTCCGCGCACGATGGTGACGGGCAGGCGGCGCGCGGCCTGCATATAGACCTTGGCTTCGCGGGCTGGGATGTCGCTCATCACTCGCTCCTCTGCATGGCGGGCTGCCCCGCGGTTGTCGATGTCCTCGCGGGCCTACCGCCGTGACTGCGACTCTATCTGGTCAAGGATCGCACGCAGGCGGTCGAGTTCTTGCTGTGCACTGTTGGACGCCCCGCGGGCTGCGTCTATGAGCCCCTTCACGTCGGTTGGCCCCGGAGTACCTGTGGATCTTGGCTGTATCGGAACCGCTGTGGGCGAGGTGGGCGCGCCCGGTATGCCTGGTGTCGCTGGAGAGCCGCCGGTTCCGGTTGTGGCTCCGAGCTGCGATGCCGTCCGTCGTCCCAATACGACATCCAGCGCCTGGCGGAGCGTCTCCTCCATCGCTATGGCGTTGCCGTTGGCGACGATCACCCGCTTAAGTTCGGGCAATGGTGAGTTCTCTGCCTGAAGATAGAGCGGTTGCACGAACAAGAATGAGTCGTCGATGGGGATCATGAGCAGATTGCCGCGGATTACTCGCGAGCCAGACTGGTTCCAGAGCGACATCTGCTGTGATATGCCCGGGTTCTGGTCAATGCGGGATTCGATCTGTGCAGGGCCGTACACCAGTGTGTCGGTCGGGAAGCGATAGGCTTTAAGCGCCCCGTAGTGCTTTCCGTCGGCGCGACCGGCAAGCCATGCGACCGTGTTCTGCCGGTTGCGCGGTGTGAACGGCATGACTAAGACAAACTCCTCGGCAGCCTCGCCCGGAAGTTTCATCGTGAGGTAGTACGGGTCAAGCGGGCCCTGCCGGCCCGATCCGCCGTGTAGCGGGATGTTCCAGACATCCTCACCTACGAAGAACTCGCGGGCATTCGTGATGTGGTAGCGCTGGTACAGCTCCGCTTGCAGCCGGAACAGCCCTTCTGGGTAGCGCAGGTGCTCCCGCAGGTTCTTCGGCATCTGGTCGCCCGGCGTGAACAGAGTGGGGAAAATACGTGCCCAAGTCGCGGCTATCGGATCGTCCGGCACCATCAAATAGAAGGTCATGTCTCCGGTAACGGCGTCCACGGTGATTTTTACGCTGTTACGGATGTAGTTCACGCCGCCGCGGTGCTCCGAGTACGGGAAGCGGTTCGAGACGGTGTAGGCGTCCTGCACCCAGACGACGCTGCCGTCGAGGATGACTGCGTAGGGGTCAGCATCGAGTTCCAGGAACGGTGCGACCTTTCCAATGCGGTCCTGGAGGCCTCGGTGCATCAGGACGCGAGAGTCTGCGCCGATCTGGGTGGAGATCAGCAGGTTCGTGTCGGCGAGTTCCCACGCAAGCGCGAGACGCCGGAAGGCGTTCGACATCGGGATGCCGCGGTCGGCCTTGTAGCGCGTCTCGGCGCTGCTCTCGCCCATCGGATAATCGAACTCGGCGACGTTTGTGCGGATGATGACGTAGTGATCTGTCCGCTCGCCGAAGTAAATGCGTGAGCCGTCAACGCTCATCGGGATCGCCGTGCCGGTTGGGGGAATGTCGCCCAGAAGCAAGATCGGGAGGCCTTCGTCCCGGTACTCGTTCACTGGCGTCACGACCGCGCCGAAGCCGTGCGTGAGTTGTAGCCGCTGGCGCGTCCAGTTCGCTGCCCCGGCGCGCGTTACATCCAGTTCACGGATGCCGAGCATCGTCTGCTGCACCTGGCTGCCGATGGGGTACCGGTCCACATCGACATCGGGGAAGGTATAGAAAGGCCGAATCGACTGGATCTGGTTGAACGTGTCACGCAGTGGCGCGGGATCCCAGAGTCGGACGTTCTGGATGGTGCCGGGGTTCGAGTCCACCTGCACGGCGGTGAGTGCCGGGCGTGCAGGGAAGTTCGTTTCGTCGACATAATCGAGGCCGTATGCCGTCCGGGTCATGCGGATGTTCCGGTCGATGTACGGAGATTCGGCTTCCAGTTCGTTTGGTTCGACCTGGAGGGCCTGTACACCTGCGGGATAAATCATGCCGCCGACGATGCTTGCGAAGGCCAGTACTCCCAGTGCGAAACCGGGTACGCGCAAGTTGTTGCTGAGGAACGCGTTGGTGATCGTCGCCGCACCGGCCAGGAGGCTCAGCAGCGCGAGCAGATAGCGCATGGGGATGCGCGCATGGACATCGGTGTACGTCGCGCCGTGGACGATGCCGCCTTGCTGGCTGACGAGGTCGAACACCGATAGCCAGATGCCCGCCGCTGAGGTGATCAGCATCAGCCCTATCAGTACGGACAGGTGGATGCGCATGCCCGGCGTGATCGTAAGCACGAAGCGCTGGAGCGAGTACGCCAGTGCGTACACCGCTCCGGCCGCAAGCGTGGAGACGAACAGCAGGCCGACAAGCCAGCCCTGCACCAGATGGTACGCGGGGAGGCTGAACATGTAGAACGAGGCGTCCCGCCCGAACTGCGGATCTGCGACGCCGAACGACACGCCTTTGCTCCATGCGAGGATCGTTTCCCATGCTCCGCCGAGGCTGCCGCCGAAGATCAGGGCGACGAGGGCGGTACCTGTGATCAGCAGTACGGTGACGATCCTGCGGATTGCCTGCGGGTCGATCTCTTCGATGAACGATTCTTCCGGCGCGCGGGGTGCGAGCCGCCGTGCGAGCATTACGTTCGTGCCGAGTACGAGGCCCGAGACGACGGCACCGATGAGGAACAGCACCACGCGGTAGGCGATTACGGTGCGGAAGACCTCGCCAAACTGCACGGAGTCGAACCAGAGCAGGTCGATGTAGATCGACTTCAAGACGTCGGCAGTGAAGAAGACAACGAGCGATGCGGCGCCGATGCCGAGCGTGCGCCGTCCCGAGGACGACCCGTATTCACGCTCTGGCAGACGGAATGGATCAGGAGGCGGCCCCAAGCCACCCTCGCCACCATCGTCGCGCCGTCCACGGCCGCTACCGCCGCCTGTGCCGAAGAATCCCATATCAGGCCTCCACGAGCGTGCCAAGAGGCGCGCCTTCAATAAGCCTGCGGAGCGTACCCGCGGTGGTGCCGTTGGCCATGTGAGCGAGTGCGCCTGTCTCCGCCGCACGGAGGCACGCCTCGACTTTCGGGATCATGCCGCCGCCGATGGTGCCATCGGTGCGCAGCGCGCCAGCGCGCTCGGGATTGAGGCGCGGGATCAACTGCTGACTCGCATCCAGCAGTCCATCGACGTCCGTGAGGAATACGAGGCGCGATGCCTGCACGGCACGGGCGACCTCGCCAGCGACGGTGTCGGCGTTGATGTTCAACGGCTGGGCGGGCGGTTCGAGGCCGATCGGCGCGATCACCGGGATCGCGCCTGTCTCGCAGATAGCGCGGATGAAGTCGCCGTCGACGCCAGTGATGCGCCCGACCATACCCAAGCGCGCGTCGTACCGCTCCGCGCGCACGATGCCGCCGTCGACGCCGCACAATCCTACCGCGCGCCCGCCGCGCTCGCCGATCTCGGCGACCAGTTGTGTGTTGATCACGCCGCGCAGCACGGCGACGACGACTTCCAATGCCCCGGCTGAGGTTGAGCGCAGGCCATCGACGAACTCAGACGGCACCGCGAGACGAGTGAGCCAGTCGGTGATCATCGCGCCGCCGCCGTGGACGACGATGACCTGCTGCCCGCTGCGTTGCAGCGCGACGACATCATCCATGGTGGTGTCCTCAGAACCGAGGGTGGAGCCGCCGATCTTGATGACAATAGGGCCGGTGTTAGTCACGAGGCGTCCTCCGCAGGGCGTGTCATGTGGTGTAGTCCGCGTTGATCCTGATGTAGTCCTCGGTCAGGTCGCAGCCCCATGCGGTGGCGCTTTCGCCGCCCAGCCCGAGGTCGACCCGGATGTGTACTTCCGGCAGATCCATCGCCTTGGAGATCATGGCATACGGCACGTCCGTCGGTGCGCCGCGCTCGAACGCACAATGCTCGCCGATCCAGACGCTCGCCCGCTCGACTTCAACGCGCGCGCCGGAGCGGCCAACCGCCATGAGGACGCGCCCGAGGTTCGCGTCACGCCCGGTCACCATCGTCTTCACGAGCGGCGAGGAAGTGACGGTGCGCGCCGCTTTACGGGCGTCCTCGTGCGTCGCCGCACCCTCGACGGTCACGGTGATCAGCGTGCGTGCCCCTTCGCCGTCCCGGGCGAGGTCACGGGCGAGTTCGATGGCGACCGCCTCGATTGCCGCGCGCAGCGGGCCGGCGGCAGGGTGGCGGGCATCGATGGCGTCGCCACCGGCTGCACCGTTCGCCAGCAGCAGCATCGTGTCGCTGGTGGAGGAATCCATGTCCACATCCACCATGTTAATCGAGAGGTCGCCGACCTCGCGTAGCGTCTGGCGCAGCCAGCCCAGTTCACATGGCGCGTCGGTGGTCAGGAAGCAAAAGACGGTCGCCATGTCGGGATGCACCATGCCGGAACCCTTGGCGGTGCCGCCGACCGTGTAGGTCACGCCATCGACGGTCACCTGCACAGCGTGGTGCTTGGGCACCGTATCGGTGGTCATGATCGCCCGCGTGAACCACATCCCACCGTCCGCCGCAGGTTCGATGCTGGCGATGGCCGCCTCGATCTTGTCCATCGGCAGCAACCGCCCGATCACGCCGGTCGAGGCGACCAGCACGTGATCGGCAGCTATGCCGAGGTGTGCTGCGGCAACCTCGGCCATGCGGGCAGCGTCGAGGTTGCCATGCTCGCCGGTGACCGTGTTGGCGTTGCCAGAGTTCGCGACGATCGCTTGCGCCACCCCGGTCGCGACTCGCGGCCGGTTGAGGGTGATTGGCGCGCCGACGACCGCGTTATTGCTGAAGATGCCCGCCACTGTGCAGGGCTGGCTGGAGACCAGCAGCCCCACATCGCGTCGAGGTTCCTCGCCGTAGGTACGGATGCCTGCATAGACAGCCCCGGCCCGGAATCCGGCTGGGGACGTGATACCACCGCCCTCGATCCACTGGAGGTCGCCTGCCACTGCCGAGCCTTCCTAATGCCTGCGGAGTATACCCGGCGGCCCGCCACGGGCGGAGATCGTCCGTGCGCGTTAGCGTCCGGCCACGGAGGTGTCCAGTGGCGGCAGTCCGGCGCGGGGACAGCGTGGGAGCAGCGGGCATGCGGCGCATAACGGCACGCGTGCCGCGCAGGTGCGGCGTCCGTGCTGGATCAGGTCGACGTGGTAGGCGTAGATATCTTCCGGCGCGACCTGTGCCTCGAGGATGTCGTGGGCCTGATCGGTACTCGCCTTCGCGGGGACAAGACCCAGGCGGCGGGAGACCCGGTCGACGTGCGTGTCCACCGGCAGCGCGGGGCGGCCGAGGGCGAACAACAATACGCAGGCTGCCGTCTTCGGCCCAACGCCGGGTAGGGCGCGAAGCCACGCCTTCGCCTCGGCGAGCGGCATCGTTTCCAACAAACTTAGGTCGTAGCCGGGCATACGCTCCCGCACCGCTCGGATCAGTTCCTGCAGTCTAGGCGCCTTTGTTGGCGCGAGGCCGCCCGGGCGGATCGCGTCTTCCACCTCGGCGGTGGGTGCGGCGGCTACGGCGTCCCATTCGGGAAAGCGCTCTAGCAGCCGGTGGAAGGCACGCCCCGAGTTGTGGTCGGAGGTGTGCTGTGAGAGCAGTGTCAGCACCAGTTCCACCATTGGCGCGCCCGACGGCCGCGCAGGGTGCCGCCCGTAGAACGCATCGAGCACCTCGATGATTTCGTGCGGCGTCCACGGTGGCGGGGGTTTTTGCGTACGTGTAGGCATCGAGGCGCATCGTAGCAGCGCGCCACGACGGCCTCGATTGGCGGGCGTAGCGAGGATCGTGAGGCGGTGCGACGATGCGCGTCATGACTCATCGGGCGCTGACCATCTTTGTGCTTTGCGCGTTGATACTCGCGGCCTGCCGCCGCGATGTGCCACAGCCCGATGCAGGCGCACTGCTCGCGAGTGCAGCCACACGCATGGAAGGCGTCGACCGCTTCCACTACGTGCTGGAGCACGAGCACGGAGCGACGACGACTGCCCTCGGCTTCCAGATACTGCATGCCGAGGGCGATGTGGACGGGCCGGAGCGGGTACAAGCCGCGATCAAGGGCCTGTTCGGCACGGTGGGCATCGAGACGGGCGTCGTCATCCTTGATGGCCAGTCATGGTTCCAGAATCCGCTCACCCGCCGCTGGGAGCCGCAGCAGTTGAGCATTCGCGAGATATTCGATGCCCGTAGCGGTGTGGTGGCGATGATCCGCGCCGCCCGCTCGCCGCGCGTGACCGGCACCGAACGCCTCGCCGGCGTCGGGGTGCATCGTGTTGAGGCTGTTCTCGCCGCCGAGGCGCTCACGCTGCTCCCTGGCGCACTTGAGCGAGGCCGCGAGGTGCGTGCGGTGGCATGGATCGGCGTGCAGGATTCGCTCGTCTACCGAGTCGAACTACGTGGCCCGGTGGCGACGGGCGAGGCGGACGGCATCGTGCGCCGCCTCACGCTCTCGAAGTTTGGCGAGGTGGTGGCGATTGTCCCGCCGCGCTGACAGTACGACCGACCCGGCGACCGGGCGCGGGACGGCACTGCTGGTCGTCGTCGCGCTTGGCGTCTTCTTCGCTGCCGATGACCAGACCTCTATCGTCGCGGTGCTGCCCGCGATCATCCCTGACATCGGCATCGCCATCGACGACTTCTATCAGTCGTCGTGGATAGTCAACGGCTACCTGCTCGGCTATCTCGTCGCGCTGCCGCTGCATGGCCGCGTCGCTGATGTGTACGGACGCGGTCATGTGTTCGTGATGACGCTTGGCATCTTTGTGATTGGGAGCGTGCTCGTTGCGGTCGCGCCGAACTTCGGATGGCTCGTAGCCGCCCGTACGGTGCAGGCGGTCGGCGGCGGTGGCGTGGTGCCAGTAGCGATGGCGATCGTCGCCGACGAACTGCCTGCTGCGAAGCGCGCGTTCGGCCTCGGTGCTATCGCTGCGGCGAGCGAGTCAGGCGCGCTGCTTGGCCCGCTCTGGGGCGGCGCAATCACGGAGTGGTTCGGCTGGCGCTGGGTGTTCTGGGTCAACGTGCCGCTGGCCCTCCCGCTCATGTGCTTTGGCTGGCGGCTGCTGCGTGACCGAGGCCACCCGGGCCGCATCGACTGGCTCGGCGGAGCGTTGCTCACCGCTGGGCTCGCGGTGCTGACCTTCGCGCTTGTGGATGACCCGCTGGAGCCTCGTGCCATCGAGGCGACATTCGCGATGCTGGCCGCCAGCGCCGCCCTCGTCGCTGCCTTCGTCTGGCATGAGCAGCGTGCTCAGGCCTCGATGATCCGCCTAGCGATGTTCCGCGCGCGCCCGGTGTGGTCGGCACATGCGGCGAGCGTACTCGTCGGCGGCGGCCTGATCGCAGCGCTGATTGGCGTGCCGCTTTTCGTGAACCTTGTGCTCGGCGGCAGCCCACTCGATGGCGGCCTGGTGCTAGCGCGGCTAACGGCGGCGGTGCCAGTGGGCGCACTGATCGGCGGCTGGGCTGCGGGCCGCTTCGGGCTGCGTTTGACGGCTGTGACGGGGATACTCCTCGCAGCCGCCGGTTTCGCTGGGTTGCAGGCATGGAGCCGCGAGATGTCCGAGGCGCTCCGCGCCGTGCCGCTGCTGATCGGCGGCTTCGGCTTTGGCCTCGTGATCGCGCCGCTCGGCGCCGCGGTGCTGCAGCAGGCCGGCGAGGGCGAACGCGCGACCGCTTCGGCGTGGCTGACGATGAGCCGCGTGCTGGGGATGCTGATCGGGACGGCGCTGCTCACCTCGCATGGCCTTGGCCGCTTTTACGCGCGCGCGAGCAACATCGAGTTTGGCACGCCCGAGTTCGTCCGCCTCGTGCAGGAGGCGCAACTCTCGACGTTCCGCGAGGTATTTGTCGCTGCGGTCGTGGTGATGCTGTGCGCGGCGGTCGTTGCGGCGCTCATCGGGCGCGGGCGTGCTGCGTCTGGTGCGCGATGGTGGTTGCAGGGCTAAACGCACGAAGGCCGCGAGGGGAGGTTCCTCGCGGCCTTCTATGGTGGTGGCGACTCGGTTAGCTGTTCGGCACCGCCGCCGGGCGCTGCGGGCGCTGGCGGGGGCGCGACCCGAACTGGTCCAGCATCTTGTCGAGCATGGCGCTGTGCTGCGCGTTGAGCACGGCCTTCACTTCGTCACGAGTCTTGCCGTGCGCCTCGGCGACCTGCGCGAGCGACTTGCCGGTGCGCAGTTCAGCCATCAGTGTCTGCTGGTCGGTGCCGAGCAGCGCGGCGACTGGTGCGAACGGGCCGCCATCGGGACCGCTGGGCCGCATTGCCCCGAGCGCGCCATCCCTCGGGCCGCCTCGATGGCCGGGGCCGTGCATCATGCCGAGCAGCCCGCCGCCCTGCGCGATGCGTGCCTTGGCCTCGACGCCTTGGGCGGCGGTGAGCTTGCCAGCCGCGACAGCCTCGTCGATCAACTGGTTCTGTGTGGTCACGTTGGCGGCCTTCAGCGCATCGGCGGAGATGCTCAGGTTTCCCGCGAGTTTCGCGAGGTAGTCTGCACTGCGGTCTGCCTTCGCGGTTGATGTGCTACCTGGTGTCTGCGCGGATGGTCCCACCGAGTTCACACCAACACCGATGCCTACCATTGCCGCAACGCCTAACACGCCACATGCCACGGCAGAACCGATACCTAATCGTCCGAGTTGCATGAATGTTTCTCTTTCACGGGAGCAAGGAAGCGGCCATACACTTACCGTAGCAAGAGGGTATTACCGGGGGGCAGCAGAATGTACGTAGCGGGATGTCTTCTTGGATTCCGGACGGGATAACGAAGCGGGGCCGGCATTGCCGGCCCCGCTTGCGGGTTCGTTCCGTATCGGTGGCTAGTACATGCCGCCGGCTGCGGCAGCCGCGGCGTTGCCATCTTCCTTGATGTCGGTCACTAGGCAGTTGGTGGTTAGCACCATGCCGGCGATCGAGACGGCGTTGTCGAGTGCGGCCTTGGTCACCTTGGCCGGGTCGATGATGCCGAAGTCGATCATGCTGCCGTAGCGCTGGCGAGCAGCGTCGTAGCCCTCGCCCTTCTTGAGACTCTGCACCTGACGCACGATCACCGAGCCGTCCTCGCCGGCGTTGGCGGCGATGCGGCGCATCGGCTCCTCGAGCGCGCGGCGCAGAATGCGGACGCCGGTACCTTCGTCACCTTCGAGCTTCAGCTTGTCGAGCGCCGACAGCGCGTTGATGAACGCGACGCCACCGCCAGGGACGATGCCCTCTTCGACCGCCGCACGGGTGGCCGACAGCGCGTCTTCCACGCGGTGCTTCTTCTCAGTCAGTTCGACTTCGGTGGCCGCGCCTACCTTGATGACGGCGACCGAGCCGGACAGGCGGCCCAAGCGCTCCTGGAGCTTCTCGCGATCCCAGTCAGAGGAGGCAGCGCCCAGTTGGGCCTTGATCATCGCCTGCTGCTGCTCGATCTGCTTCTTGGTGCCGCGGCCCTCGATGAGGGTCGTCTCTTCTTTAGTCACGACAGCGCGGCGTGCACGACCGAGGTCGGCCGGTTCCGCAGATTCGAGCGTGCGCCCGAGTTCCGGGCTTATCACGGTCGCGCCGGTGAGCGCCGCTATGTCCGCGAGGTTTTCCTTGCGGCGGTCGCCGAAGCCCGGCGCCTTCACCGCGACGACGTTAATCGTGCCGCGCAGCTTGTTCACCGCGAGCGTGGCCAGCGCCTCGCCCTCGATGTCTTCGGCGATGACCAGCAGATCCTTGGAGGTCTGCAACTGCTTCTCCAGCAGCGGGAGGATGTCGTTCACGGAGGAGAGCTTCTGGTCGGTGACCAAGATGTATGGCTCGTCGATGACAGCTTCCATCCGCTCCGGGTTGGTGACGAAGTACGGCGAGACGTAGCCGCGGTCGAAGGACATGCCCTCGACGTATTCGACTTCGGTCTGGATGCTCTTCGACTCCTCGACGGTGATGACGCCGTCCTTACCGGTGGCCTCCATCACGTCGCCGATGAGCGAGCCGATCTCTTGGGACGCTGCTGAGATCGAGGCGACCTGCGCCATTTGCTCGCGCGTGGTGACTTTAATCGAGTTGCGCGCGATCTGCTCAGTGATGACTTTCGCCGCTGCCTCGATGCCGCGCTTGAGCGCCATCGGGTCGGCACCGGCCGCTACGTTCTTCAGGCCCTCGTGCACGATCGCCTGACCGAGTACGGTCGCCGTGGTCGTGCCGTCACCGGCGATGTCGTTGGTCTTCGAGGCGATTTCTTTGGCGAGCTGCGCACCGATGTTCTCGAAGGGGTCGGCGAGCTCGATCTCCTTGGCGATGGTCACACCGTCGTTAGTGATCGTTGGCGGGCCAAACCGCTTGTCCAGCACCACGTTCCGGCCACGTGGCCCAAGCGTCATGCGGACAGCGCCCGCGAGTTGGTCGATGCCTTCACGCAGCGCCTGTCGCGCCTGCTCGTCGAATTTCAGCTGCTTTGCCATGCTCGTCCCCCAGTCGCTATGCAGTGACCGCATATACCTGATGTGTGCGTGCGGGAGGAGTTTAGCACTCTCCCGCTGTGAGTGCTAAGACGTTGTACAGAATCGCTTGCAGACGTGCAAGAGCAAGAGGATATGAGAAGCAAACCTACCGGGTTATTGCGTTCTCGAGGAAGACGCTCACCCGCGCCTGCACGCCCTCGATGCCCCACCCCTCCCGCCACCCACAGGGACGAGGCGATCGGGTGCTGGAGCCACTCGGCTGGCGGGATCGTCTGTTGTGGGGCTGGTTGCACGCCCTCAGCATGGCCGTACATCCTTGCGAACTTCCGGGCGCGGACGATGAATCCAGTCAGGCTGATGGGATCGGGAAGTGCAGCGGGGGTCAAGTGGTGGTTGGCGACTGCGTCGGCCAAAGGCGGTGGGAAGTCCCAGCACCGGCCAGCGCGCCGCCGAGGTCGGCGTCCGTGAAGCCGAACAGCGCTGGCCGGTGCTGGTCGAGTGCGAGGCGGCCGATGTTATGCACGACCCCAGCGGTGAATGCCTCGTGGCCTAGTGCCGCTCGGCCACGGCCCCGAGCGGCCGGAGTTCGGATAGCCCGATGACCACCTCGTCGAGCGACGGAAGCGCTGCTGTATCTGGCGAGTCTCCTTGCGAGGGGGCGTACCACCCATGGCAAGAGTCGCCCGTTGCGGCTCCGTCCTCTATCCGTATTCCCCCGATGCCGCGAACCGCCGCGGCGCGCGGCGGATGAGGCCGAGCCGTTCTGGCGGCCAGTAGCGCAGCACCGCGATGCCTTCGATCTGCTCGGCACGCACCGCGCCAAAATTGCGGCTATCTGTGCTTGCTGCGCGGTTGTCGCCCAATACCAGATATTCACCTAGCCCGAGCGCCGAGACGCCTCGGTACTGCGCCGCTGGGGTCTCGCCGTGCGCGTGTGGCTCCAGCAGCGCGCGCCCTGCTACCTGCACCGTCGTGCCGATGCGGAGTGAGTCGCCGGGCACTCCCACGATTCGCTTCAACAGCAGCCGGTCATCGGCGGCTCGCAAGCAGACCACGAGGCCGTATGCGCGCTCATTCCGTGGGATATCGCGCCTGGCGATCAGGATGAAATCGCCGGGCAGGAACGCGGGCGTCATGCTCTCGCCGGCCACCGCTACGACGGATAGCCGCACGTCTCGTAACCACCGAAACGAGGCGAACGCTGCCGTCACCCTAGTGAGGGCAACAAGCAGGGGGCGCCAGCGCGGCTTGCGCACGGTCGCCCCCTGCTCTCGCGTCGCGTGGATTACGCGGGCTGCTTGGTCTCCCAGAAGACTTTGTCGATCTCGGCGATCGCGTCTAGCAGCCGCTGGCCCTGCTCGGGGTCCTGCGACTTCTTGGCAGCGCCAGCCTCTTTGGTGGCCTTCCAAAACATGTCGTGCAGCTGTGGGTACTTCTCTAGGTGCGCTGGGGTGAAATAGTCGGTCCAGAGCACCCAGAGGTGCTCCTTCACCATGTTTGCGCGCTCTTCCTTTATGGCCAGCGCACGGGAGCGGTAGTCCTCCAGCGTCTGGTTCGCGCCGCGCATCTGCTCGGCGTTCTGGTATCGCTGCTGGACGGCCTTCACCGACTCTGCCTCAATGCGGGCCTGTGCGGGGTCGTAGACGCCGCACGGCAGGTCGCAGTGCGCGTAGGCCACAGTGGCGGGGCGGACAAAGCGTTCGATCAGTGGACGGATCTGCATGAATGCTCCTCCCAAACACCCGCGAGCGCGGGCCATGAGCAAGATACAGGGATGCTCGATCAATCGACTATCAGCAAACGTAATGATATATTTTTTTTTAACGTCAACGTCTGCTTACTGCGGCGGGTGAGAACAAGGGTAATCACATGGGGCTGATATCAGAGGCTGGGATTTCGTTCCTCGCCCGCTGGGGACATTTCATCGCGGGGATCACCTGGATCGGATTGTTGTACTACTTCAACCTAGTGCAGGTGCCAGCCTTCGCACAGATGGACGCCGGATCCCGGACGGATGCGATCCGGCGGCTCGTCCCGCGCGCGTTGTGGTGGTTCCGCTGGGCTGCGCTCGCGACTTTCCTCACAGGTCTCGCGATGCTGATCCTCGATTGGGAGGTCTACGACCGCACGCTGCCGGGCGTAGCGATCCTCTCTGGCGCGTTCCTCGGCACAATCATGCTGGCCAACGTGTGGGGCGTGATCTGGCCGAACCAGAAGGTGGTGATTGCGAACGCCGAGGCTACCGCCTCCGGCGGGCAGGCGCTTCCGAATGCCGCCGCCGCTGGCCGGAAGGCGTTCCTCGCCTCACGTACCAATGTGCTGCTCTCGGTCACGATGCTGTTCTTCATGGGCGCGGCGCATCACTTCGCGCCGGCCGCAGGCGACTATTACGTTACCGGCGATTCCAGTCAGGTCGCGGTCTACTGGGGCTTCTTGCTCGTCGTCGCGGGGGTCATCGAGGTCAACGCGCTGGGCCTGCTCGGGGGTACCGGGCCGGGCATGCTGCGCAAGCCGCTGGAGACCGTGCAGAGTGTCGTGATCTCGGCGGTCGTGCTCGCGCTCGTTATCTATGTCGTCGGCTGGGAGATACTGCTCCGCCCGATGTAATCCGCGTGCCTCACCGCATACGCAGAATGGGCACCCACCGGGTGCCCATTCTTGTTGTCGTGTATCCCCCAGACGGTTAGGTCTGGCCGTGGCGGGGGTAGCCGCCGATGAGGCGGTTCGGGTCGGTCAGGCCGGGGTACGGCGGGAACAGCGATTCGAGTTCGGCGCGTAGCGGGTCGCCGGCGGGTAGGTAGCGCGAGAAGTCGCCGTCCGGCTCGGGCCGCATGCGACCGCCGGCCTCGACGCCGTGCTGCTTAATCTTGTCCTGCAGCATCATCAGGCCCTGCAGCAGCGACTCTGGTCGCGGCGGACAGCCGGGCACGTATACGTCGACGGGGCAGACGAGGTTTACGCCTGGGAGTACCGAGTAGGCGTAGGCGAAGGGGCCGCCCATGATCGCGCAGCCACCCATGGAGATGACCCATTTCGGCTCTGCCATCTGCATGTACACCCGCCGGACGGCGGGGGCCATCTTCCATGTGACCGTCCCCGCGACGATCATGAGGTCGGCTTGCCGTGGCGAGGCGCGGAACACCTCCGACCCGAAGCGCGCGATGTCATAGCGCGAGGCCGCCGTCGCGATCATCTCGATCGCGCAGCAGGCGAGGCCGAACATCGCTGGCCATAGCGACGAGGCGCGCGCCCAGTTCATGACATCGTCGACTGAGGTCAGCAGGATGTTCTTGCGGAGTTCCTCGTCGAGATCCAGCGGGGCGAGGTCGTGCCCGATCGAAGCGGCGCTGTGGAGGTCGAGGCCGTGTTGTGTCGTCATTGCCTCGAATCCTAGCCGAGGCCTGAGGCCGCGGCAAACTGCCGAGGCGGTTGGCCGGACGAGGCTACGGTCAGGGTGTGACCGTCTTCCAGTAGTTGCGGAACGCGTACACCGGGACGAAGCCCATGCCGCGGTACATCGCTTTTGGCGTGTCGTCCGCGGCGGCGGGCAGAAATACGACCTTTGCGCCCTCCGCTCTTGCCGCTGCCGCCGCGTAGTGGGTGAGCGCCGTCGCGATCCCGCGTAGCCGGTACGCTGGGTCGACGAATAGTGATTCGAGGTAGCCGAGGCCATCGCGTGTCCGTTGCGAGAAGTGCCCGGCCGGCTGGCCGTCCTCGTAGGCTACGTACCACGTGAATGCATCGGCCCGCCGCTGGATCAGCGCCCAGACACCAGACCACTCCTCACCACTATCAAGTTTCACGAGGCGTGCGAGGTCTGGCGAGTCACACCCGACAGTGCGTATCTCCACCGCCGCTGGCTTCCCGCCGAGTGACCCGTCCGCGCCCATCACGATCTCGATTTGGGACTGGTAGTCCTCGGCGAGCAGGCGAGCCTCGACGGGTGGCGGCGTAAACCAGTCGCAGCGCACGGAGCGGAAGGGAAGGTGCGCGTAGTGTGCTTCGATTGCTGCGAAGAAGATATCGATGTCCGCGCCATTGCGGATGCGGCGGACGTGGTTGCCATCGCCCCGCGTCGGTGCATCGTTATTGCGCAGGAACCACGCGCTGTGCTGGTCAGTCAGGTCGCCGGCGAGCACGTGGTGCTCATCGATCAGCGACTGCATCCACGCCAGTTGGCTGGTGCTGAACTGCACGGTTATCGCTTGAGGCGTTCGAAATACTTCGCGCGGGCTTTCGCGACCTTCGGCTCCACGACGATCTGGCAGTAGCCCTGCCACGGGTTCGCGCGGTAGTAGCCCTGATGGTACTGCTCTGCTACGTACCACATCGAAACCGACTGCACCTGCGTGACGATTGGGTCGCGCCAGTGTCCCGAGGCGGCTTGCTCCTGCAACGCGCGCTCTGCCGCCTCGAATTGCTCGCCCGAGTGCGTGAAGATCGCGGAGCGGTACTGCGTCCCGACATCCGGGCCTTGCCGGTTCAGCGTGGTTGGGTCGTGGATGGTGAAGAAGACATCCAGCAAGTCGGCGTAGGTGATCTGTGACGGGTCGAACTCGATGCGCACCGCCTCGGCGTGCCCGGTCATGCCTTCGCATACCTGCTCGTACGTCGGGTACACCACGTCGCCGCCGATGTAGCCCGACTCTACTCGTTCGACGCCGCGCAGTAGTTCGTACACCGCTTCGAGGCACCAGAAGCAGCCGCCGGCCAGCGTCGCGACTTCCATGCGCGCCTCGGTGCTCACGATGCCAACCAAGGCAGGTAATCGGCGGGTGGCTCTGTCACCGGCATCGGTGAGAGCGCGCGCATTCGCTGGACGATCGGCGGAAGCACCTCGAGTAGCCGGTCAACATCAGCCTCTGTGTTCTGCCGTCCAAAGGTGAAGCGCAACGATCCGCGCGCCAGTGCTGGCGGCACGCCCATCGCGACGAGGACGTGGCTCGGCTCCACCGACCCGGTGGTGCACGCGGAGCCAGAGGACGCTGCAACGCCCGCGAGGTCGAGCGCCAGCAGAATCGACTCGCCTTCGACGAACGCGATCACGAACGATGCCGAGCCAGGCAGCCGGTGGTCGAGGTTGCGCGGGCCCGTGATGCCCGCGAGCGGGATGCGCTTGGGCAACTCTTCGATGAGGCGTTGCTGCAATGTGCGCTCGTGGATGATGTCGGCCTCGCGCTGTGCGGCGGCGATGCGTATCGCCTCGGCGAGGCCGACGAGCGCAGCGGTGTTCTCAGTGCCCGCGCGGCGATCTTTTTCTTGCCCGCCACCGATGATCTGCGGCGCGAGCGGCGTACCCGAGCGCGCGTACAGCACACCCGCGCCTCGTGGCCCATAGAACTTATGCCCTGTGAGCGTGAGCAAGTCGACGCCCAGCGCATGTACGTTCACACCCATGTGTGAGGCAGACTGCACGGCGTCTGTGTGCACCATCGCGTGCGCGTTACGCGCGTGGACACGCTTCGCGATCTCCGCGATGTCGTTGATCGCGCCGACCTCGTTGTTCGCATGCATGATCGAGACGAGCACGGTGTCGTCGCGCACGGCGGCGGCCACCACTGCCGGGTCGACGCGGCCGTCCATCCCGACGCCCACGATGGTCACTTCGGCTGCCCCGTCGCGTCCGAGTTGCTCTGCAGTGTCGAGAACGGCGTGATGCTCGACGGCGCACGTAATGAAGTGCCGCCCTCGCGCCTTCGAGGCTTCGAGGACCCCTCGAATCGCGAGGCTGTCTGACTCCGAGCCGCCTGAGGTGAAGATGATCTCCTCCGGCAGCGCGCCGATTGCTGAGGCGACCACGGCGCGGGCGTCATTGATGGCCGCACGAGCCTGCTGCGCTTCGACATAGATCGAGGAGGGGTTGTACCAGCGCTCACGGAGGTACGTGAGCATCGCGTCCACTACCCGTGGGTCGGGCGGTGTGGTGGACGCGTGGTCGAGGTAGATGCGGTCTGCCATCGCCGATCTATCGTAGCGCGGAGCGCGACAGATGGTTGTCTGGTTGTTTGCATGAAAAGCGCGAAACGTTGACGGGCTCGCCGTGCCACGCATATGCTCGATGTGATGGCAATGGCAGGGCGGCTCGAAAGCAGCCGGGAAGCAATCCTGAACATCCTCCGGCATAGCGACGGTGTGTCTGTCGAAGACCTCGTGCATGCCCTCGGGCTGGCGGGCGCAACGGTGCGCCGTCACCTCGATGTTCTGATGCGCGACGGGTATGTGAGCGTCGTACAGGTACGAGGCGGCATCGGCCGCCCGAAGTACGCCTTCTCGCTCACTGAGGCCGGTGCGGAATTGTTCTCCCACCATTACGTCCGCCTGACCCGGCGGCTTGTCGACGAAATCGTGGCACTGGATAGCGATGAAACCGCAGGCCGTTCCGGCTCTGAACTCGCTGGGCTGCTCTTCCACAAGATCGCCGAGCGCCTGGCCCACGAATACGCCCCACGCGTCGAGGGTGACACCGTCGAGCAGCGACTCCGCTCTACCGCCGCCTTGCTCGCCACCGACGGCTTCGACTACGAGGTTGAATCTACCTCCGATGGCCTCCGGTTGCTCGGCCGAGGCTGCCCATGCGCCCGTTTCGAGACGATGGGTGCGGCTCTGGGTGCCTGCGCGCACGACCGGCGGCTGCTAGAGGCAATGGTGCGGGCGCCCATCACGCCCTTACCGGCTTCGGATCTCCGTAACGAGTTCGCCTGCGGCTACCAAGTGGGCTAGGTACGCCCCGCTTGGGCTACCCATCTACTGGCTGCTGGAAGGGGTATTGCTGCCGTGCTAAGATGGGTTTGTTCGTGAGTCACTGAGGTAAGGAACCTTCCAATGACCACTGAGATTGAAATCGAGCAGAGCCATCTCGTCACCGTGACCCCGAAGGCCGCTGCCCGAGCCAAGGAACTCCTTGCCTCCAAGGGGATGCCCGACGGTTCGCTGCGCGTCTTCGTCGTCGGCGGCGGCTGCAGCGGCTATCAATACGGTATGGCGCTCGCCCAAGAAGCCGAGACCGATGACACCGTCATCTCCGTCTCTGGTCTGCGCCTCCTTATCGACCCCGACTCTGTCCGCCTCATCGGCGGCGCTGAGGTCGACTACGTCGAAGACCTTATGAAGTCTGGCTTCACCATCTACAACCCGAACGCGACAGCTTCGTGCGCGTGTGGCTCGTCGTTCTCTGCCGAGGGCGGGACGCCGCGCGCTTGCGGGCACTGACCCCGCGTTTTGC
The DNA here is from genome assembly GCA_945903275.1 of Thermoflexus hugenholtzii JAD2. GTDB lineage: Bacteria > Chloroflexota > Dehalococcoidia > UBA2979 > UBA2979 > RH-chloro-G1. The sequence continues at coordinate 96,272 of CAMDNW010000003.1, read as the reverse complement.
GATATGATGTAAACCCCGCTCACGCGGGGTTTACTGATCCCGGACATTCATCGAAACGTCGGAGTGTCCCGGGAGAGAGGTCACCGACGTTGGCAGATGCCGTCGAGTTTGCGTTACCGGATCCTGAGTACGAGCGCGTCGCGTGGGTACACAACGAGCACTTCGTCGGTTCTGTGACGCCGCTCGAACAATCGCTGCAAGCGACCCGAGCCCGCATGAACGACGATGGCTTGCCCGGCTCCGTCACCATCAACGGCTATGGCTTCGGCCGCGAGGTGAACATTCGCCCCGCCACTGAGCCGAGTGACGAGTCGATCGTGCTTGGCTGGCGCGAACGCCGCCTTCCGCCGGTCGATGCCTCCTGCGCGGAACTCGAGGCCTTCGATCCCGCCTCGGTCGCACCCGGCCAATGGCGGGAGGTGCTCGCGGGCCTCGACCAGCGCTTCTGGGAGGCCTTCGGAGGTGTCCACCGCGATACGATGGGCCATGTATTTCCCGCCTCGGCGCTCTGGGTCGACCTCTACTCCAAGCGCTTTGGCGAGGAGCGTCGCGCCGATGCGCTCGCCATGCTCGGCGGCTTCCCCAACGCCTCCTCCGAGCGTGCCTCGGCGCTCTGGTCGCTCGGGCGTATCGTTGTCAGTGCCCCGGCGATCCTCGCGACGGTTGAGGCAGGCGAGGTGGTGGCTGGCGACTCTGCTGCTGCACGCGCTTTCCGCGCGGAGTGGGACACGTTGATGGAGCTTTACGGCTTCACAACGACCACTCATCTCGTTGACCTGCCGACCTGGCGCGAAGATCCCGCGATCCCGCTTGGTATGGTCGCTGCGATGGCGCACGAGACTGATGATCGCGCCCCTCGCCTCGCGGAGCAGCGTGCCGCGCGACGCCGTGCAGTACTCGAGGCAGAACTCTCGGCGCTCGGCAATGATGACGACATCGTATTGCTGCGCCGCGTTCTTGCGGTCGCGAAGCACCTTGCACCCGCCTCTGAGGATCACAACCTGCTCTGCGACCAGCGCATGATCGCCGCATCCCGCATCCGCTGGCTCCGCACTGGCGCGTACCTCGTGTCGCGCGGCCTGCTCGCGGAACCTGGCGACATCTTCTACCTGACACTCGACGAGGTGATCGCCGTGCTCGAGGACAGCACTCGTACGCCGGACGAGAGGGTCGCTGAGCGGCGCGATCGGCAAGTGCGCTGGCGTGCTGTCAGCCCACCGGCCCGCCTCGGCGCCCAGTCCGCTGTGATAGCCGCACCAACCGGCACGGTGCAGGTCGTGCGCGGCACCGCCGCTTCGGCGGGCGTATACCGAGGCCGCGCGCGGATTGTCGTCGGGCTGCCAGAGGCGTACCGCCTCGAACCCGGTGACGTGCTCGTTTGCCCCGCGACATCGCCTGAGTGGACGCCGTACTTCGGTGTCGTTGGGGCTCTGGTCACCGGCACAGGTAGTCTGCTCGCTCACGCAGCGGTCGTCGCGCGCGAGTTCGGCATCCCCGCCGTCGTCGGTGCCACAGGGGCGACCTTGCTCATACCCGACGGAGCGATGGTCACCGTGGATGGCTCGAGCGGCACCGTCACTATCGAGACTGCCGAGGTCTGAGTAGGTGCCGATTCACTGGCTGGGCGATACAGCCTGTCACGATCCTGCGCTGGTCGGCGGCAAGGCCGCGAACCTCAGCCGGCTCGCCTCGGCGTTCCGCGTCCCGCCCGGATTCGCGGTCTCGGGCCTGCGAGCGACCGACGCGATGCTCGCGTCAGATGTGATCGAGTCGATTCGCAGCGCGTACGCCACCCTTGCGGCACAGGCTGGCAGCACTGACCTGCGTGTAGCCGTGCGCTCCTCGGCGCTCGACGAGGATGGCGCGTCGGCCTCGTTCGCCGGGCAGCACTTGACGCTACTCAATGTTACGGGCATCGAGGCTATCCTTGATGCCGTGCAGTGTTGCCGCGTCTCGGCCGGGACAGATGCTGCGCTGCGATACCGCAAGGCGCAGGGCGTGGCTACGGACAGCATCGAGATCGCTGTGCTCGTGCAGGTGCTTGTCCCGGCGGATGCCGCCGCCGTGGCCTTCAGTGCGAACCCGATTACCGGCGCACGTGATGAGGTCGTGATCAGCGCGAACTGGGGCCTCGGTGAGAGCATCGTCTCCGGCTACGTGACGCCTGATACGTATATCGTCCGCAAGTCCGACGGTTCGATTGTTACCTGTGACACCGGTGCGAAAGAGGTCATGACTGTCATGACCGATACCGGCACGCAGGAGGTTGCAGTCCCCGAGGCCATGCGCGCCCGTTGCGCTCTGACGGATGCTGAGACCGCCGAGATCGCTCGGCTCGCTGCTTCGCTGGAAGCGGCGATGGGCTACCCGGTCGATATTGAGTGTGCGTTGGCGGGCGGTGACCTGTATCTGCTGCAATGCCGCCCAATCACCCGGCTTCCCGTGGCGTAGCGCCTCGGGCCGTGAGGGCGCGGTATCCTCGCGGTGGTTATACGGAGGTGAGAGATGCAGGCATGGATCGTCGTTGGCTCGCCAGAGAACTTTGAACTGCTGCGCAAGCGCAAGTTCAACCTCTGTGCGTTCAAGTCGTCGCGCCGCAAGCAATCGGGCGAGATGCAGCCCGGCGACCGCATCGTGTATTACCTCACCGGCGATGTGCAGTTCGGTGGCATCGTTGAGGTGACCTCGGCGATGTTCGAGGACAGCACCGACATTGGCCTGCGCTCTGAGGCCGCCGGTGAGGCTGAGAGTTATCCGTTCCGCGTGAAGACCAAGCCGGTTGTCGTCCCGCCGCAAGGCCGCTATGTCGAGGTGCGTGAGATCACTGACCTCCTCGACAAGACCCGCGCGCTCGGCCCCAAGAAACTCGGCATGGCGTTTCGTGGCAACCTACATAAGATCTCGGATGCTGACTACAACCAGATTGATCAACTCCTGCGGGCCGAGGCGGGCGTGGCTTAATTACCCCGGCGGACGGATGATGAGCACATGGAATCACCGCAGCGCGCTCGTCTGACCCCTAGCAACGACCGCATGGTGGCTGGCGTCTGCTCCGGCCTCGCCGAGTATTTGGATGTTGATCCCACCATCGTTCGTGGCGCATGGGTGGTTGTCGTCATCCTCGGCATGTTGCCGCCCGCGGTAGTCGCCTACATCGCGCTGATGGTGATCATGCCGAAGCCCGATGCCGGTGCGGCTTCCGTGGCAACTGTTCGCCGCATCGGCGATAGTGCACTGCTGCTCGGCGGTGCCCTGGTTGCCTTCGGGCTGTTGATGCTGATGCGTGGCTTCGCCTGGCTGCAGTGGTTCGGCTGGGGTGTTCCGCACCTCGTCGTCCCTGCGCTGCTGATCGCTGGTGGCATCTTCCTGCTGACGCGCCGCCGTGTTTGGCAGCAGGCCTTGTGACCAGCGAAACCACGCAACAGTTCGCCGCCTACTACGTTCGCGAGTTGCTTGCGGGCACGAAGGGCATCGCCGCGGCCATCGAAGACCTCGATGACGCGCAACTGCACTTCCGCGCGCACGACAACGCCAACTCTGTTGGCTTCGACGCCTGGCATGTCTTCCGCACCGCGGACAACATTGTCCACTTCGCTTTCTACCGAGAACAGCCGGTCTGGCTCGCGCAGGGCCTCGATGCTGCCTGGGGCCTACCGCGTAACTCGCAGGGAACCGGCATGGATCCCGCCGAGGCGCACGCGCTGCGGTTCCCCTCGGCGGTGCTTCTGGGGCGGTACGGCCGTGATGTCGCCGACGCCATCTGCCCGCGTATCGAGGCGATGACCGACGACTTTCTCGCCGAGATAACCCGTATCCAGCCCCACGGGGAACTGACCCGCCTGCTTGCACTCGGTACGACGATTCTGACTCACGGCTACGTCCACCTCGGGCAGATCAACCTCGCCCGCACGCTGCTCGGCCGGCAGAGCCTCGACTTTTAACCGCTACGTATCTCCATGGTACCCTCGATTCGAAGGGATCGAGGAAGGCATGACGACGCACAGTCCACATCACTTCTCGCCGCGCGCCAACCGCGCGCACGAGATTCCGTGGATGGAATGGGGCCCCGAAATCTTTGAGCGCGCGCGCGCTGAAGACAAGCCGGTGCTGCTTGGCCTCTCCGCCGTCTGGTGCCACTGGTGTCACGTCATGGACGAGACGACCTACTCCGACCAGCGAGTCATCGACCTTGTCACCTCTCACTTCGTTCCGGTGCGTGTCGACAACGACACGAGGCCGGACGTGAACCTGCGCTACAACATGGGCGGCTGGCCGACTACCGCGTTCCTCGACCCCAACGGCGAAATCCTCGTCGGGCTCACCTACATCCCGCCCGACCGCATGGTGGATCTGCTCCAGCGCGTCAATGAGGCATGGATCGTCCAGCGAGACGAGTTGCAGGCGAAGATCGAGGACTACAAACAGCGCCGCGCCGAGCATGACGCGAACGCACACCCTATTGGTGCGCTTACGTCCGAGATTTACACGCACCTCCGTACCGAACTAAGCGCGGCATACGACACGGAGCACGGGGGCTTCGGCAACGAACCTAAGTTCCCGCAGCCGGACGCCCTTCGCCTCTTCCTGCACGATTACCTCCGCAACAGCGATGAGCAGTCGCTCGACCGTGTCCGTTTCACGCTCCAGCAGATGGCCGGCGGTGGCATGTACGACCACGTCGAGGGTGGTTTCTACCGCTACTCCACCACGCGCGACTGGTCCGTCCCGCACTTCGAGAAGATGTCCGAGGATCACGGCGCGTTACTTCAGGTGATCGCGAGGCTTGGCAGCGTCTCCGAGCAGGAACGCACTGTCGCCGAGGCGATCGTCGAGCCGACCATCGCCTACCTCGAACGCACGGTCTCCGACCGTGACGGCGGCTTCCGAGGCTCGCAAGACGCCGATGAGCACTACTTCGCTTTGGATGAGGCGGGCCGCGTGCAACTCGATGCACCGTATGTCGATCCCCGTGTGTACACCTCGTGGACGGCTGGGTTGGCGCGTGGCTATTTCGCCTGTGGCGTCACATTTGAGCGGCGCGAATGGATCGAGCGTGGCCGTCGCGCGGTGGATTTCCTGTGGTCGCGCATGCGCGCGGGCGAGGCTGGGATGTACCGCTACTGGGACGGCCAACCGCACATCCTGAACATGCTTGGCGATCAATCCGCGACGCTTCAGGCGCTGCTCGACGCGCACGAAGTGACCGGCGAGTCGCACTACCTCGACTACGCCCAGCAACTCGCCCGCATCGTCGAGGCGAACTGGCGTGACTCTGGCCGCGGTTTCTGGGATGTCGCCGATGGGCACGACTCCACCGGCATGCTCTCCGTCCGCTCCAAGCCAATCCAGGACAACGCTGATCTGGCTGAGGCGTTCTTGCGCCTCGGACGCCTCAGTCACGATGAGCGTTACCTCCGCACGGCTGAGGAGACCCTCGCTGACTTCGCGGAGTCCTATCAAGGGCATGGCTTGCAGGCGGCGCGTTATGCGCTTGTTGTGGAGCGTTATCTCTCGCCCGAGGCCGAGGTACAGGTCATGGGCGGCCTCGCAGGCAGCGACGCAGAGCGCCGCGCGCGTGCGCTGCATGAGCACGCGCTGCAACTGCCACTTCCCAGCCGTACCGTACAGTTACTCGTGCCCGGACGTGACGATGCGCTCGTCTATCAACTGATGTTGCCGCCGGATCGCGAGGGCGTCGCCTACGTCTGCGTCGGCACGGTCTGCTCCGAGCCTGTCGAGCACCCCGATGAACTCGAAGGTGCGATTACCGTCGCGCTCTCCGCGCCGACGTTCTAGCGATGTTTACGGGGCAATCGGGACTACCGTTGTCCGCTCCCGGAGCACCGGCTCGAAGTCGGCATCTGCGCCATCGGCCAGCCGTCGCAGCATGATCGTGGCTTCAAGGTCGCGGTCGCTCATTTCACGCAGATACTTCGCGAGCGTGATCGCGCCACGGTAGGGATGCTCGCCCCGGTGCTGCCACTGGTCGTCCACGTATTCCAGCATCCATTGCAGTTGCTCACGGGTCGAGAGGAAGTCGTCGAGCAGCCGCCAGCCGGACTCCTGATTGAAGTCCCGCTCCAGCGAAGCGAGGTGTGCGCGCTGCTCCCAGATTGCCGCGCCGTCGTACCGGATCATCGCCTCAACCGCGAGCAGATCCTCGCGCTCGGCCTCGGCGATCCAGCCCAGCACCTCGAGTGCCGACCATTCCCCCGGCGCGCTCCGCCAGTGCAGCATCCGGTCGTCGAAGCCCTCCACGATGCGGCCGATCTCACGCGGAATCTCGCGCAGCGCCTTGCGGAGCCAGCGGGGATTCGTCGGATTGTCGCGAAGCGTGGTCATGGTTGCGGCGATCCTCATCCCCCCCGGGCAAGTCTGTCAACGGGGCTCCGCTAGTTTCAGGGAGCGGGAATGTTGCGGCCCTGTTACTGGCGTCTTATGTTCCGCGCATCATTGGCGCACCCGCCATTCAAAATGACGGTGGATGATCTTCTCCGGTGTCCTGGTTGCCGCAGCGCAATTTTTGCTGGCGGTGGTGCTCAGCGTCTCTCCCGGCGACGGTGGTGACGCGCCCGTGCCGGAGCGAGTCGAACCGCTGTGCCCGATCGCGCACGCCCTTGAGGCGCTTGATGTCCCCGCCGTATCATCGGACGCCATGGTGCACTATGAGTTCGGGGCGATGCCTTCCGCGAATCAGGCATTCTTAGATGAGTTCCCCAACGGTGTGCTTCCGCGGGACACTGGCCTGTTCCTGCGCTGTCGCTGAGGTACAACCAGCCCGTTTTCGTCACGCTGCGTTGCTCCCCACACAACCCGCCCATACGCTCGCTGCATGAGTGCTGCCGCGCTGCCGTACACCACGCTGATCCTGCTCGCCGAACTTGCCTTCGGCTCACTCGTCGTGGTCACCGTATTCGATGCCCGCAGCATGGTGACACGAGGTTACGTGCAGATGGGTGCGCTGGTCGTCGGCCCTACCCTGTTGCTCGCGTTTTTCCTCGCCCGTAGCCTCCAGCCTGGCGTCGAGGTCGATGGCTACACCTTGAACAGCGGATCTTTCACGCCGTTCCGCATCGTGCTCATCGCGTTCCTAGCTGTCTCCGTTGCGCACGGCTTTGCAGCGTTTGCGGGCCATCGAGGCGCTTCGGTCGGCCTCGGTGTTGCCGGTTCGCTCGTGGGTCTCGTTGCTGTGGCGCTGCTGGCCGCCGTCGTTTCGCCGCCGGCCTGGTCGTACATCGGTGTGTTGGTGAGCATGCTTGCCGGCGCGTTCGCACTCGGCGGCTCGCTGATGGCGATGTCGTGGGGGCACTGGTACCTCACGAACTCAGGCTTGCCGAAGGAACCTCTGGAGCAGATGTCATTGTTCCTCGCGGTGGTGCTGGCGGTGCAATGCGTGTTGCTGGTCGTCGGCCTGGTCGCTCCGGTGCGTGAGGCGCCGCTGAGCGATGTCTCGATGGGCGTCTCGCTTGTCGCCAATCCCGCTCTCTGGCTCCGCGCAGGCGTCGGCCTCGCGTTTCCGCTGGTGCTCGCGTGGCTCGCCTACAAGGCCTCGAGCATCCGGGGCATGATGTCAGCCACGGGTCTGCTCTATATCGCCACTGGGGCAGTGCTGGCCGGCGAGATTCTGGCGCGCGGCCTGCTTTTTGCGACCGGCATCGCGCTTTAGCGCCGGACTAGCCCATACAGCCAGTAGTCCGCCCACGCGCCTTGATCGAAGTGATAGTCGCGCACACGCCTTCATGTTCGAAGCCGCAGTGCTCCAGTACACGCGCCGACCTGGGGTTGTCGGTGCGGACATGCGCTTCGATCCGATGCAGCCCGAGCGCCTCGAAGCCGTATGCGACAGCAGTCTGTGTCGCAGCGGTCATGATCCCGCGATCCCACCATGCGCGGTCGAGGCCATATCCAATCTCGGCACGCCGGTCAGGTACATAGAAGTTGTTGAACCCAGTCGTGCCGGCGGCGGCTGTTTCTCCCAGCGCAGTATCCGTTTGTCGTGGAACAGCCCGCGGATGCTCGCGATTGCATCGGCAGCCTCATCTAGGCGTTCCACGACCTCGGAACCTTGCGGCAGCGCCCCCAGCGGGTCGGAAAAGCGCCGGAACCAGGCGGGGGCGTCGCCCGACTCGACCTCGCGCAGCAGGAGATCGCCTGCGGAGAGCACCGGATAGATATCGGGGATGGCGTCAAAGCGGTCGGCGGGCATGGTGATTCTCTCCCGGTGGCGCGTTTAGCCCCGGCCGCCTAGTAGTGCTCACCGGGACGAATGAAGCGGCCTACTAACCATTTGACTGGTTAGGAGTCCGGAGTGCCTCCGCGCAGCCGGGCGAGTATCGTCGCGATGAGGCTTGGCGAGATCGAGGCTTCGGCGTTCCGGCTCTGTGCTGCCCGTGACTCCGCGAATGCCTCGGCGGGTGTTGCGCCGTTCAACCTGTGGTCGATGTACCAGAACAACTCTCGCAGGATGGCGGAGGCTGGAAGCGCTACGATCAGCCCGATCAGCCCGAATGCCGTACCGCCCACTACCAGTAGCACGATGACCGCGCCCGCGGGAATATCTGTCGCCTCGCCCTGGATGCGAGGCACCAGAAAATTGTTCTCGATCTGCTGCACCACTACGTAGACGGCCACCACCGGCAGCAGCAGCTGTGGTTCTGTACTGGCGACCCACAGTAGCGCTGGGATCGCACCGAGCACCGGCCCGATCATCGGTACCAGTTCCGTCAGCCCTGCCCACACTCCAAGTCCCGCTGACAGCGGCACGCCAAGCACCGCGAGCGCGCCACCGACTGCGATGCCCACGAGGAGGCCAAGGAATAGTTGGCCCCGGATGTACCGCCCGACCATATGGTCGGTCATCCAGTACGCGTGGATCACGTCGTCGCGCAGCGCCGGTGGCACTGCCTGCTTGAAGCTGCGCGCGTACGCGTAGCGGTCACGCATCGCGTAGAACATCCAGAACGGCAACACGAGGTAGCCGAACAGCACTGATAGCGTCCCCGTGACCAGGCTTACGGCCTGACTCGCCGACGAACTCGCGGCCTGCGCGATCGCCCCACCGACGTTCGCGCCGTACTCCTCGATGCGTGTACGCAGTTCGAGCGGCACGCGTTCGTGGTACACGTCTACCCAACGGTTGCCAAGGTCGCGCGCCGCACTGAGTTGCTCCGGCAACGTTGAGACGAACGAACTCACTTGCTCCACGAGCACCGGCACCAGCAGCGCGAAGCCGTACCAGACCATCACGCCGCCCAGCACGTAGATCGTCATCACCGCTAGGCCCCGGCGGGTGGCATCGCGGATTTTATCCCGTAACGGGATGAGATCCGCGATGCGGTCGACGACCGGCATGAGCGCAAAGGCGATCACGACACCCACGCCGAACGGCAGCAGCGCGCTGCGCGTGATGTAGACAAGCATGAACACGCCGCCTACCGCGCCGAGCCAGAGCGCGACGCGCCAGCGTACGGCGGTCATCGGAGGTCTCGCTTGATATCCATCTTTAAAAGATACACGCGGTTGACAGGTAAGCGACCAGTGGCGGACGATCAGCCCATGGTCAGCGCGGACATCCTTGAGCGAGAACTGGTTCGGCAACCGCGAGCCTAGTCGTCCATCGCGTGCCCGCGATCGCGCTGTGGGGCACAGTTGTCGCGCTTACCGCCTCGGTCGTCGGCCTGCCCCTTTCGTATTACGCGCTTGTCGCCACCAGCCCGGCCATCGTTCTCACCGCCTGCGGCATCTTTGCTGGCACGCTTGCCGTCACCTCTTGGGCGGGGCCGGGGCACGCTGGCAGTGGCTCCCGAGGCCGCCTGATGCTCGTCAGGGCTTACACCTGTGTTGGTAGGTGACCCCTCAGGCTTGAGGGTGAGGGGCATCCCCCCCTACGCTAGCTATGAAGGCGCGGTCGCGATGGCCGCACGCGGCAGGCAGGGATGCGATGACGAACGAGGACGCGACCGCAGACGCCCGGCCCGTGCGCCCCAAGCCCGACCCCAAGGCCATCGACCGAAAGGCGCGATTCGCCATTCCGGTGCATCTGCCTGAGAAGCAGGATCCCGCCTTGCGCACCCACAACTGGGACGAAGTCACGTTCCTCTTTGACGGCGAGACCGCGAAGGCTGAGGCGCAACGCTGCATCCAGTGTCCCGCCGCCCCCTGCATGAAGGCCTGCCCCGTCCATAACGACATCCCTGGCGCTTTCTGGCTGCTCGAACTGGGAGACCTGTCTGGCGCTGCCGATGTCTTTCGCGAGACCAGCGAGCTACCGGAGATGTGCGGACGCCTCTGCCCGCAGGAGCGGCTTTGCGAGGGGCATTGCGTCGTCGGCAAGAACGCGCTGCCGGTGCAGATTGGCAAACTCGAGACGTTCATCACGGAAACACAGCGCAGCAGCGGGCAGTATCAGCGCCCGACACCCGCCGCGGCCACGGGCCGCAGCGTCGGCATCGTTGGTGCTGGGCCTGCGGGCATCGGTGCTGCGGAGCGCCTAGCGCTTGCTGGCCACGCCGTCACGATCTACGACGCGTGGCCGCTTCCGGGTGGGCTGCTTCGATACGGTATCCCGAACTTCAAGCTGAACAAGCCAGCCGTTGACTGGAAGTTCGACGACCTCGCCGCGCTTGGTGTTGAGGTGGTGGCGGACACACTGGTCGGTTCTGATCTGTCCTTCGATGCGGTCACCGCGAAGCACAACGCGATTTTCCTTGCCTTCGGTGCACCACAGGACGCAAGCCTCGGCATCCCGAACGAGGACGCACCGGGCGTCTTTCGTGCTAGTTCGTTCCTTGTGCGCGGGAATCTGCCGCCTGAAGAACTGCCGAAAACGATGCGTGAGCCGCTTCCGCACGCCAAGAACGTGGTGGTCGTCGGCGGTGGTGACACCTCGATGGACTGCGTGCGGACGGCCATCCGTCTCGGCGCGGAGCACGTGACGCTGATCTACCGCCGCACCGAGGCGGAGATGCAGGGCCGCACCGAGGAGCGCAAGCACGCACGCGAAGAAGGCGTGCAGTTCGAGTTCCTCACTGCGCCACTGGAGATCGTGCTTGGCCCGGATGGCGCGGTGGCAGCGCTCAAGTGCCGTCGTATGCGCCTCGGTGAGCCGGACGAGACCGGCCGCGCGCGCCCCGAGCCGGTGCCCAACTCTGAGTTCGAGGTGTCCGCCGATGTACTCGTGACCGCCATCGGCTACAACGCCGACCCGGTCTGGGGTGAGGTTGCCCCGCAAGTGAACCGCGACCAGTGGGGTCGCGTGCTTGTGAACCCGGCGACCATGTGGACGAGCCAGCCGGGTGTCTTCGCCGGTGGCGACAATGTGAACGGCGCAGACCTTGTTGTCACCGCACTTGCCGATGGCCAGAAGGCCGCCACTGCCATCGACGAATACCTGAAATCGTTGCCCGCGTAATAGTGCCTGCTCGCCCGCTGCACGCAGGCTTGCGATGATGCCGGCATGACGAAGCCAGATTTCCACCTGCTGCGGCGCGGCGACGCACTTCGCCCGTATTCAGTGCGCGTTACGGCCGACGAAGTGCGCGCGTACCTCGCCGCTACCGGTGCGGGCATCGGGCCGTGGAGGGCGAATGTCCCGCCGCTCGCGCTAGAGGCGCTACTGCTCGCTGGACTGATGGACGAGGTGCCGTTGCCCGACGGCGCGGTGCACGTCGCGCAGGAGGTCGAGTCGGTCGCCGCCGTCGCCCACGGCGAACCTGTGGAGGCGCGCCTGACTATCGCCCAGCAGTCCGTCCGTCAGGGCACGAACGTCGTTGTCTTCGCCAGCGAAGTGTGGAGCGGTGACCGTATCGTGATGCGCGGCCGTTCCACTGTCATGGCGCCGATGCCCGCCTTGGCTGAGGGTGCCTCGTGAGTACGGCTCCCGAGGTCGTCCCTGTCACGCGGCTGATTGACCAGCCGCTCGTCCGCGCTTATGCCGCCGCCGCGCATGACCCCAATCCGCTCCACACCGATGAGGCGTACGCGGCGACTACGCCCTTTGGCCGCCCGGTCGCGCACGGGATGCTCGTGCTCGCCCTGGTTGCCGAGGCGATGACCGCGACGTTCGGGGAGACGTGGGCACGCGGCGGCACACTGAGCGTCCGCTGGCGATCGCCCGCTATGCCGCCCTGCACTGTCACCGCCCGCGCCGTGCTGAAGTCCGAGGCAGGTGGCGTCGCGACCTACGACGTGACCTGTGAGGACGAGACGGGCGCGCTGTTGCTCACCGGGACGGCCTCGGCGCCGCTCCCGGCCTAGAGGCCTGCGCGTGACGCGCGATACCAACCCGAGGCTGCGTGAGCAGTACTGCTTCGGCTGTGGCCGTCATAACCCGATCGGACTACACCTTGTCTTCGAGAAGGATGGCGACACCGGCGGTGTTTCCACTTGGTACACACCGCGCCGCGAGGACACCGGCTTTCCTGACCTGATGCATGGCGGCCTGCTCGCATTGCTGCTCGACGAGGCGATGGGCTGGGCGATGTACGCCGACCACGTCTTCGCTGTCACCGCCAAGATGGAGACTCGCTACCGGAAGCCTGTCGGCCTCGAAATCCCGGTGCTGGTGCGCGCCCGCATCGTCCGTCAGCGGGGCCGGCGCATCGAGGTCGAAGCGACGCTCGCCAACCCCACCGGCAACGTACTCGTCGAGGCGAGTTCGCTGTTCCTTCGCATGGACGAAGCACAGGAATCGAGGGCGCTGGCCTCGTTCCGTTCGGGCGAGGGCGGCGAGGCGTGGCGGTAGCCGGGTATAGCGTTTGCCTTGGCCGGTTAGCGGCGCGCCAGCCAGCGGCGGAACGCGACTCCAGTCCTCACCTCTACGACCCCAAAAGGCCACGCGCCCTGGAGGAATCCGTACTCCGCCGACGCGAGACAAGCAGCGGCAAAGGCGAGCACGTATCCCGCCGCTCTCGCTTCGAGTGCGTAGAAAACGAGCATTGCCGACACCGCCAGCGCACCGAATACGGTCAGCATATCCATGTGGGATTACTCGCCTGCGTGTGCCCGCTGCAGTACAGCGATATCGATCTTGCCCATCTGCAACATCGCCTGTATCACGCGGCCTGTCTTAACGGGATCCGGGTCGCCCATCAACTCCATCAAGGCCGATGGGATGATCTGCCACCACAGCCCGAACCTGTCCTTCACCCAGCCGCACTGGCTCTCCTCGCCACCCGCGGGGAGCCTCGTCCAGAGGTCGTCGACTTCCACTTGCGTCTCGCAGTTTACAAAGAGCGAGATTGCCTCCGTGAACTTGAACCTCGGGCCGCCATTGAGCGCGTAAAACTCTTAGCCTTCGAGTTGGAACTTCGCGGTGAGCACCGGCCAGTCGTCGCCCATCAGGTTCACGCTCAACACTTTCGCGTCCTTGAAGATCGAGGTGTACAAGTCCATCAGTTCTTCAGCGTTGTTTTCGAACCACAGAAACGTCGTGATTTTCTGCATGGCTGGTACTCCTTCGCTTCGGTTTTTCTTCGGTGTTACTAGTACGTCGAACGAAGTGCGCTGGAATCGACAATCTCCAGCGCGAGTAGCTCCGCCAGTTCTGCAATCGCGAACGGCGCCGCGCCCCGGTCTTCCGAGGCCGCACCCGCTTTCAGTACCGCAGTCATCCCGAGTTGCATCGCCGGGATCACGTCGTTCACGAACGAGTCGCCCACCATGATCGCCTGAGATGGGGCCACTTCCAGCGCTTCGAGGGCCGCGAGGAACACTGAAGGGTGGGGCTTCCGGTAGCCGACATCCGCCGCCGTGACCACCGTATCGATGTGTGCGAGTAGGCCCGCTTCATCGAGGTGCGGCACGAGCACGGCGGCGGTCATCGGCTGGTTGGTCACGATGCCGATACGCAGGCCAAGCGCCCGCAGGCCTTGCAGTGTCTCGATGGCGTCGCCGTATGGCCGGATGTTGAAGTGGCTGTACGGGATCGAGTGCAGTACGTCCCACCAGCGCGCGGCATCGCCCGCCCGGATGTCTAGGCCATATCGCGCCACCGCAGCTCGCACGACCTCGATGCCGTCCACCTCACGCAACGTGCCTTCGCCCCCGGTGCGCTCGTCCGCTGCTCGAAACTCGCTCCATACCGCCTCGACGATTTTGGTGCGTCGCTCTACTGGTGCATCAAGCTGCTCGAACTCCGATGCGAGCGCTGAGACCTGCAACTGCGTGATGCGCGCGAAGTCGGGCGGCGCGGTGTGTCCCCACAGCGTGCCGTCGAGGTCGAAGAGGACGGCTTTCACTTCACTGCGCTGAGCAGGGTATCGAGCGGCGTCCACGGGCGGCCGAGGGATTCCGCGGCGCCCGCGTGGGTGAGATGGCCTCGGTAAGTGTTTACGGCGCGGAAGAGCGCCACGTCGCCCAGTACGGCCGCCTCGAAGCCGCGGTTGGCGACCGCGAGAATATAGGGGAGCGTCAGGCCGGTGAGCGCGCGCGAGGAGGTGCGCGGCACCGCCCCCGGCATGTTTGGCACGGCGTAGTGAACTACGCCTTCCTCGACGTACACCGGGTGGACGTGGTCGGTGGGGCGGGTAGTCTCGATGCAGCCACCTTGGTCGACGGCTACGTCGACGACGACCGCGCCGGGGCCCATCGAGCGCACCATCTCGCGCGTCACGACGACGGGCGCGCGGCGGCCCTCGACGAGTACGGCGCCGATGAGCAGGTCAGCGCCGACTACGGCGTCGGCTATGGCCTGTGGCGAGGCGAGCACGGTCTCCACGCGGCCTGCGTACAGTTCCTCGAGCGCGCGGAGCTGGTCGCCGCTGTTCGAGATCACGGTGACGCGCGCGCCGGCCCCCACTGCCGAGCGCACTGAGTTTTTGCCGACGTTGCCCGAGCCGACGATCACGACGTGCGCAGGCGGCACGCCCGGTAACCCGCCCAGCAGCATCCCGCGCCCCGGCCCGGGCCGCTTCAGAAAGTGACCGCCGATCTCGACGGCCATGCGGCCCGCAATCTCGGACATTGGGGCGAGCAGCGGTAGGAAGCCGTCGTCGCGGCGCACGGTCTCGTAGCCGATGGCTGTACAGCGCGAGGCGATCAGCGCGTCGGTGACCTCGGGCTCTGCCGCCAGGTGCAGGTAGGTGAACAGCAACTGCCCGTCGCGCAGCAGAGCGAACTCTGGGTGTTGCGGCTCCTTCACCTTGCAGATGAGGTCGGCGTGCGTGTACACCTCCTCGGCGGTGTCCAGCACCGATGCGCCAGCATCGAGGTACTCGGCGTTGGTGAAGTTCGACCCGATGCCTGCCTCGCGCTCGATGACAACCGAGTGCCCGGCCGACACGATGCTCGCGACGCCTTGCGGCGTCAGCGCGACGCGATATTCCTCGAGTTTTATTTCCTTGACCGTCCCGACAATCACTGGCCGTTCTCCAATACGTCACCAACCACAAGTACCTCCGCCGCCGCGACTTTTGCCGCGACTGGCTGCTGTACACGCCCGATATGCAGCGTCCCACCAACCACTGCGATCTCGGCTTTGGCGTCGGTGAGCGCCGTCACCGTCCCAGGCGAGGCGGTCGCGTGACCTTCGGTGAGTGTGGTGTCGAAAATGCCCAGGCGCGCACCGCGCAGTGACGCGTACGCGCCCGGAGCGGGGTCGCAGCCGCGGATGTGGTTGTAGACGACGCGTGCGGGGCGGGTAAAGTCGATGCGCGCGTGCTGTGCCTCGCATGGCGGGTCGTAGGTGCCGAGGCTGTGATCCTGCGGGATGCGCGGCGCGACGCCGTCGCGCACCATGCGGGCGGCCTCGGCGAGCGCCTCGACGCCCATCGGGTAGAGGCGCGGGAAGTAGAGGGAGCCGAGGGTGTCGTCGGGCGTGATCTCGACCTCGCGCTGGAGCAGGATCGGGCCGGTGTCGATGCCCTCGTCTACCCAGAACACTGTCAGCCCCGTTGTGGTTTCCCCGGCGATGATCGGCCAGTTCATTGCCGAGCGGCCCCGGTGCCGGGGGAGCAGCGATGGGTGGTATTGGATCGCTCCGTGGGTGGCCGCATCCAGCACGGGCTGCCGGACGATGTCGGTGACGAACGCGAACACAAGCAGGTCAGGCTGCCAGGCCTTGAAGGCGGCGAGCGGCTCGCGCTTCCGCAGTGCAGGCGTCTCGATGATCGGGAGGCCTGCGGCCTCGGCGGCCACGAACAGGGGGTCGGGCCGCGTGCCGGGAATGGGCGTCGAGACTCCGACGACTTCCTCACCGGCTTTTACGAGCGCCTCGAACACGTCTTTACCAAAGGTAGCCTGACCGAAGACGGCGATGCGCATGACTCACTCCTCGCACAGTACATATGCATGAGAAGTATACGGGGGCGCGCTCTACGTCTCTCCCACCCACACGCCCTCAACCGCGCGCCACATGTACCACGAGGCGACCGAGCGGTAGGGGGCCCAAGGTGCGCCGATCTCGCGGGCGCGGGCCGGGCTGGGGACGGCATCGAGGCCGTAGGCGACGCGCATGCCGTTGCGGACGCCGAAGTCGCCGATAGGGAGGATGTCGGGCCGGCCGAGTTCGAACATCAGGAACATGTGCGCCGACCACTCGCCGACGCCACGGATGGCGGTCAGGTACTTCGTCACGTCTTCATCCGGCAGGCGGCCGAGGCCATCGAAGGTGAGGCGGCCGTCGAGCATTCGTGCCGCTACATCGCGGAAGTAGGAGGCCTTCTGCCTCGACACGCCGGTCGAGCGGAATTGCTCGTCGGTGGTAGCGATGATCTGCTCCGGCGTAGGGATGCGCGTTTCATCACCGTAGAGCGCGAACCATTTGCGCTGGATGGTGCGGGCGGCGCTACCCGCGAGTTGCTGGAACAGGATGGTGCGGATCAGCCATGCGTACGGGTCGCTGCCGGGGCGCACGGTGTAGCGGCCATGCTCTGCGATGAGCGCGGCCAGCACCGGGTCAGCTACTGCGAGATGCGCCTCGGCGTGTTTGAGAGCGAAGGGGCGGCGGCGGGCTGGCATCAGATGCTTGGGTGCCTCGATACGTTGCGCGCGGTGAGGATCAGGGCGAGGGCGCCGAGCAGCAGCGCGAGGGGTGCGGCGCTTGCCTCGCGCGTGACGCCGAGGTTGCCAGTGCGCGGGGGAGTTGGGTTCGCGCCAACGGGGACATCGTCGACGGCGATGAGGCGGAAGGTGTTGCCGTCGGGCAGATAGTCGCGCATCTCGCGCTTGGTGCCGCAGCACTGTGGCTCGTTCGGGCCTTGCGTCACCAACTCAATGACGAGAGCGTTTTCCTCGGTCACGTCAATCTTCTCGATGCGGATGCGGATGCGGATGCGGATGCGGATGCGAGGAAGAGGCCGGGGCCGGGGCCGGGGCCAGCGGTCGCGGCCCCACGGGCGGCGCGGACGAGGTGCAGGGTGCTGAAGCTGCCGCTGCCGCCGGTGTTCGTGCCGATGATGACGACGGCCCATTCCTGCACTGTCGCGCTGGTTACGAAGACCGCGTTGCGGCGCTGTGGGAACGGGCCGTCCCACTCGTAGCGGCCGTTGCGGAGCGTCACTCGCTTCGTGGGCGCGTACTCGGAGGTGTACTCGATATTCTTGAGCGCCTCGGGAAGTATCGCGCTTACCTGCGCTTCGGCGGATGTGGGAACGACGACCGCAGTGAGCAGTGGCAGTATCGCGAAGATCAGCGCTACGACTGCACGAGGCAGACTGTGGAACAGATGCATGTGTGACATCGATGGCTCCTGCTTGCTTGCAGGACTACATGTCCTGGCCGCCGTAGTGATGCCTACTAGACGACTGTCGGCGGGGTGTATTCGCCCCACTCTTCACGGAGGACGCCACACATCTCGCCGACAGAGGCGTAGACCTTCACAGCCTCAAGGATCGGGGGCATGAGGTGGGCGTCGCCGCGGGCGGCGTCGCGGAGGCGGCCGAGCGAGGCGGTGACGGCGGCCATGTCGCGGCCGGTCTTGATGTTCGCGAGGCGCTTCATCTGTTCGATGCCGACGCGGTTGTTGGGGCGGAAGATGTTCGGCGCGGCCTCGTCACCCTCGGTGAAGTCGTTGACGCCGACGATGATCTTGTCTTTAGACTCGATCTCGCGCTGGTAGGCGACGGCGGCTTCTTGGATCTCGGCCTGCATGTAGCCGGACTCGATGGCGGCGACGGCACCGCCGAGGTCATCGACGCGATCCATGATCGCGGTGGCCTCGCGCTCCAGTTCGTTGGTGAGCCATTCGACGTAGTAGGAGCCAGCCATCGGGTCGATGGTGTCGGCGGCACCGGTTTCATGCGCGATGATCTGTTGTGTGCGAAGGGCGACGCGCTGGGCCTGCTCGGTGGGGATGGAGAGCGCCTCGTCGTAGCAGGAGAGCGCGAGGGACTGCACGCCGCCGACGACGGCGGCGAGCGCCTGGATGCCGGCGCGGACGATGTTGTTGAGCGGCTGCTGCGCGGTGAGGGTGGAGCCGCCGGTCTGCGTGTGCGTGCGGAGCATCCACGACTCGGGCTGCTTCGCGCCGAGGCGTTCGCGCATCAGGCGCGCCCATATGCGGCGGAGGGCGCGGTATTTCGCGACCTCTTCGAAGAAGTAGTTGTGAGTGTTGAAGATCCACGAGATGCGCGGAGCGACATCGTCGATGTCTGCGCCACGGCGCTGGCATTCCTCGATGTACGCGAGGGCATTAGCGAACGCGAAGGCGATCTCCTGCGCGGCGGTCGAGCCGGCGTCACGGATGTGGTAGCCGGAGACGGAGATCGAGTTGAAGCGCGGCGCTTCTTTGGCGCAGAACGTGATCAGGTCAGCGGCGAGACGGACGGACTGGCGCGGCGGGAAGATGTATGTGCCGCGCGCCACGTATTCCTTCAGAACATCGTTCTGCGCTGTTCCAGTGGCGACGCTCATCGAATGGCCCTGTTTCTCGGCGACGGCGAGGTACATGGCGACGAGGATCGCGGCGGGGGCGTTGATGGTCATGGAGGTCGAGATCTTGTCGAGGGGGATGCCGTCGAACATCTCCTCCATATCAGCGAGGGTGTCGATGGCGACGCCGACCTGGCCGACTTCGCCCTCGGCCATCGGGTGATCGGAGTCGTAGCCGATCTGGGTGGGGAGGTCGAAGGCGATAGAGAGGCCGGTCTGGCCGTCCGCGAGGAGCTGGCGGAAGCGGCCGTTTGTTTCCTGCGCGGTGCCGAAACCAGCGTACTGTCGCATGGTCCAGAGGCGGCCCCGGAACATGGTGGGCTGCACGCCGCGGGTGAACGGGTACTGACCGGGGAACCCGACATCTGCCTTGTAGTCGAGGCCAGTGACGTCGGTAGGGGTGTAGACCCGGCGCACCTCGGCGCTGGAGGTGCGGAACTCGGGGCGGCGTTCGGGGAAGCGGGCGAGAACGCGAGCGAGCGCGCCATCTTCCCACTCTTGTTGGGCCGCGCTCAGGTCATTCTCGGTGGTTGTCACAGCATCCTCGCCTCCCGGAGGGCTAGTTTAGCGGGGATGCAGGGGTTTGGCATATTGCTGCTTGCCCAGATGTCATCTGCCTTAGCAATTTGTTTCACGTGAAACAAATTGCTTGCGAACATGAATATTCGTTCGTATCCGAACGGATTGCGCGTGCTGCGATATCTGAGATTCGATTTCGCAAGGTTTGGTGATTTTTGGGTGGATGGGGCTACCTTGCGGTGAGGTGAGGTGAGGTGAGGTGAGGTGAGGTGGGGTGGGCATGAGAGTGGCGATCATGACGGGAGGGTACGGGGTGGCCTCGGGAAAGCGGAGGGGGATGTGGCGCGATGCGTTATCGAGGCCCGCTTGTACTGCGTTGACTATCGGCTGCGCCTCGGGGACAGGCTCCCACCAGCGGGGGAAGGAACGGCTCATCGCGAACGGTGGCGGATGGCTCGCGCCGCTTCCGGAGGGGTAGGGACGGCGCAAGCGTGTGCGGGGCGCGCGTCAGGCGCGGGCGAAGACGAGTTGGAGTTCGAGGGTGCCGCGATCCTCGATGGTGAGGACGGACTGGGCGGTCGGCTGGCGGATCCCGTAGTCGGCGAAGACGACCGTGGTGCTGCCGACAATGACGACGTTGCTATCGATGAGCGTGCCCTGGAGTGGGATGGAGACGGGTCTCGTCTGGCCGTGCAGGGTGAGGTTGCCAACAGCGGTGACATCGACGGCCACGCCTGGTGCGGGGGGCGAGGCGATGGGGATCGGCTGGGTGAGCGCAAAGGTCGCCGTGGGATAGGAGCTGGTCTCGATCGCCTGCCGGCGGAGCACGTTGTCACGCATCGATGAGTCGCTAGTAAGTTGCGAGAGGTCGGCTTGCACCTCGACGGTGGTGATCTTCGAGCCGTCGTAGGCGAGCGTGCCAGTGACGGCGGTGGTGCGGCCGACGGCGGTGTTTGCGCCGACGCGAGCGAGTTCTTCCTTCACGCGGTAGCCGACGAAGGACGAGCCGGTGACGACCTTCCATGTGCCGGTGAGGCCGGACGATGCGGCGGGTGAGGCAGATGTAGGCAGTGACGCGGACGCCTGCGTGCTGGCGACTGCATCGGTGAGCGAGACAGTAGTGGGCGTGCGCATCGCCATGACGGCGAGCACGGCGACGCCGGCGAGCGCGGTTACCGCGACGGTAGCCGAGAGTGTGAGCAGCAGTTTCTTGGTGCGCGTCATGTGGGTACTCCTCCGGAATGTCTCATGAGATGTTCAACGGGATGCGCGGTAGATGTGTTTTGATACTGTTGCCGGTGTGTTGCGATTACGCATGGGGTAGACGAGCGCACCGCGAACGTGTTCCCAAGCGCGCGCGTGATGCCTCGATAGCGAGGCTGTGCCGAGGCATTGCGGCGCGTGTCGTCAGGCGCTGAAGGTGGACAGTTCAAGGATCTCGGCATGCCTCGTGCCGGGGGTGAGTTCGAGGATCGCGACGGTGCCGAGGCGCCTGACTTGCCGCGGCAAGGTGGGGCTGCCGGGATTGAGGAACAGGATGCCGTTATGTGATTCCGCTACGGCGAAGTGCGAGTCGCCGAAGACGACGATGTTGATGCGCGCGTGGAAGATGCGCTCCAGATCCGCTGCGAGGTCGTGGTCAGGGGGGTACTTCGCCAGCACACCGGGCAGCACCTCGGTGAGGTAGGGGGCGGCGAAGTCATGCATCATGCCGATCGTGTGGCCCTCCAGTTCGAAGACGCGGCGCTCTTCGACGCGAGGGTCTTCGAGGATGGGATGGGGACCTTTCTCAACGGCGATGACAGGCGCAATCTGCTCGAGCCAATCGAGACACTGAGGGGTGTGGATGTCGCCGCCGTGCAGGATGAGATCGACACCCTCGAACGCGCGCGCGACTTCGGCCGGTGGTGTCGGTCCCATCTGGGGGAGGTGCGTGTCCGAGATCAGCCCGATCCTCATGCTTTCCCCGGATCCTGTGTGGTTTGTGGTTGAGCCGAGGGTTAAGCCTCGTTGGGGGGTTCGACCATGACGAGGGCGTCGCCGGTGAGGACTTCGGTGCCGTCCTGTTTGGTGACGACGGTGTCGAGGGCGACACGGCTGCGCTCGACATCGACGCTGGTGGCGGTGACTTTAGCGGTGAGGGTGTCGCCGGGCTTCACGGGGGCGCGGAAGCGGATGTTCTGGCTGAGGTAGATGACGACGGCACCGGGGGCGAGTTGCGTGCCGAGGGCGGCAGAGACGACGCCTGCGGAGAGCATGCCGTGGGCGATCGGTTCCTTGAAGCGGGTGCGCGCAGCCCACTTGGGGTCGAGGTGGACGGGGTTGGTGTCGCCGGTAACATCGGCGAACTTCTGGATGTCGTCCGCAGTGACGGCGTGGGTGAAGGTGGCGACGTGGCCAACCTCGATGCCTTGGACGGCGTCTGGCACGGGTGGCTCCTCGGAAGGTGGGCATCGCGGTGGCGCTGTTATGCTACGGGTGGGTTGCGGGGCAGGCAACCTTACCCCAGCCCCTTACTTCTCCAGAGGGAGAGGAGAGCCGGAACGGGAGGGGAGGGAGGATGCGGTGAAGGCAGAGAGGAGTATGTTCGTTTCGAACACTTTATCGCTATTTATTGCAAGAATTAGTTGACCGTTTGGCGCTGTGGGCGTGATACTCAATAGGCAACGAATCCGCCGCATTGATGGGCGTAACGCGGAGGCTGCGTATGGAACGCACGCGCGATGAGGTTGTCCATATTTTGCACGATAGCGGGGCTTGCTCCGTGGCGGATGTTGCTGCCTTGATTGGGGTGTCGGCTGGCTCGGTACGGCGGCATCTCGACCTGATGATCGCTGAGGGGCTGGTGGAGATGCGGCTGGAGCGGCAGCCTCGGGGACGGCCGGTGACGCTGTATTCGCTGAGTGAGGCGGGCGAGGAGCGGTCGGGCGCGCCGCATTATGCACGGCTGTTGGAGCGGATTTATCCGGCGCTGTCGCGGCTGACTTCGGAGGCCGTAGCGGGGCAGGACGGCGCGAGCATTCTGGCGCGCGTGTTCGATGGCGTGGCGGATGACGTGGCGCGCGAGTACGCGCCGCGGGTGCGCGGCGAACTGCTGGCGGATCGAGTGGTGCAGGTAGCGAATGCGCTGCGCGACGAGGGCATCCTGAACGACGTGCTGGATGAGGATGGGCAGTTCCGCCTGCGGAACATCGGGTGCCCGTATCGCGCGACGGCTGAGGGCACGCATATGGCGTGCGCGGCGGATCGCCGCACTATTGAGTTGCTACTTGGCAAGCCGGTGACGCAGTTGGCGACGATCGTCGACGGCGCGCCGACATGTGAGTACATCGTGTCCAAGTCAGATGGAGCACAGGAGGCAGGCGATGAGGCCACGCCGGTGCTTGAAGGAGGGCTACGCAGTCGATGACAGGGTCACCCATTCTTGAAGTACGCGGCCTGAAGGTCAGCGTGGCCGCGCAGCCCGAGACGCACATTGTGCGGGGCGTGGACTTGCAGGTGAACGCGGGCGAGGTGCATGCGCTGATGGGGCCGAACGGCTCCGGCAAGAGCACGCTTGCGAGCACGATCGCGGGTTCGCCAGCTTACAAAGTTGACGAAGGCACGATTCTCTACAAGGGCGAGGACATCACCAAATGGCGGCCGGATGAGCGGGCGCGGGCAGGTATGTTCCTGTCGTTCCAGTACCCGACGCCGATCCCGGGCGTGACGATGGTTAATCTATTGCGCTCGGCGTTGCAGGCGCGGCGCGGGGCTGAAGTGCCAGCGCGCGAGTTCATCGCGGAGATGCGGAGCACGCTGGCGCAGTTGAAGATGGACGAGTCGTTCGCGCGACGATACGTGAACGACGGGTTCTCCGGCGGCGAGAAGAAGCGCGCTGAGATCCTGCAGATGGGGATGCTGAAGCCGGATCTGGCGATCTTGGACGAGACCGACTCGGGCCTCGATGTGGACGCGCTGCGGACGGTGGCCGAGGGCGTGAACGAGTTGAAGCGGCCCGACATGGGCATCCTGATCATCACGCACTACGAGCGGATACTGGACTACATCAAGCCGGACTTTGTGCACGTGCTCGTGAGCGGGCGCATTGTGCGGTCAGGCGACTTTGAGCTGGCCAAGCAGATCGAACGCACTGGATACGACCCCATCTTGCAGGAACTCGGGATCACCCGGACGGAAGAGGCGGTAGCTCCATGACCACAGTCAACCCGAACGCACGCGAGGCAGTCGGCGAGTACAAATGGGGCTTTCATGACGACGTGAAGCCGCTGTTCATCGCTGAAAAAGGCCTGAACGAGGACATGCTGCGGGCGATGTCCAAGATGAAGAACGAGCCGGAGTGGATGCTCGAGCAGCGCCTCGACGCGCTCGCGACGTTCCGCACGCTGCACAATCCGTCGTGGGCGGGTAGTCCTGAGGTGCTGAATGCGATCGACTTCGACAACATCCACTACTACGTGCGCGCGACCGACCGCGACTCCACCAATTGGGAGGATGTCCCGGACTACATCAAGGACACCTTCGACAAGCTGGGGATCCCGGAGGCGGAGAAGCAGTTCCTTGCCGGTGCGGGCGCGCAGTACGACTCGGAAGTGGTGTACCACAATATCCGCGAGGACCTAGCGAAGCAGGGCGTGCTGTTCCTGGGCATGGATCAAGGGCTGGCAGAGCACGGCGACTTGGTGCGCGAGTACTTCGGGACGCTGGTGCCGGCCGGGGACAACCGGTTCGCGGCGTTGAACTCGGCGGTGTGGTCGGGCGGGTCGTTTATATACGTGCCGAAGGGCGTGAAGGTGGACGTGCCGTTGCAGGCGTACTTCCGCATCAACACGGAGAACATGGGACAGTTTGAGCGGACGCTGATCATCGCCGACGAAGGCTCGTACGTGCACTACGTCGAGGGCTGCACAGCCCCGATCTACAGCACGGACTCGCTGCACTCGGCGGTGGTGGAAATCATCGTCAAGAAGAACGCGCGGGTGCGGTACACGACGATCCAGAACTGGTCGAACAACGTCTATAACCTCGTGACCAAGCGTGCATACGCGTACGAGAACGCGGTCATGGAGTGGGTGGACGGTAACCTAGGTTCGAAGCTGACGATGAAGTACCCGTCGGTGTACCTGATGGGCGAGGGCGCACACGGTGAGATTCTCTCGCTGGCGTTCGCCGGCAACGGCCAACACCAGGACGCGGGCGGCAAGATTGTCCACGTCGCGCCGAACACGTCTTCGGCGATTGTGTCGAAATCGGTATCACGCGGGTCGGGGCGCACCTCGTACCGCGGGCTGCTGAAAGTGTACGAGGGTGCGGAGAACGCCTCGTCGACGGTGCGGTGCGACGCGCTGCTGCTCGACGAGCACTCGCGATCGGACACGTACCCGACGATGGAAGTGGACGAAGAGCGCGTGCAAATCGGGCACGAGGCGTCGGTCTCGAAGTTGGGTGAGGATCAGTTGTTCTACCTGATGGCGCGCGGCATCGAAGAGTCCGAGGCGGCGAAGATGGTGGTCAACGGGTTTGTGGAGCCGATCGTGAAGGAACTCCCGATGGAGTACGCGATCGAGTTAAACCGACTGATCGAGTTGCAGATGGACGGTGCCGTCGGATGACCCAGGCGACTCTGGCAGAGCAATACACGGAGGCGGCGGTCAGCGCTGCGTCCGTACACCGGGGCGACCCGGACTGGCTGGTGGAGCGGCGCGCTGAGGCGGCCCGCGCTTTTGCGGCGTTGCCGATGCCGACGCAGGCATTGCGGCCGTGGCGGTACACGGACGTGGCGGGCCTCGACCCCGCGGGGTTCGCGGCTGCGGCGGCGAGCGTGCGCATCGACGGCGCTGTGCCGGCGGGTGCGTTCGTGGGATCGCTCGCGGACGGCGCGGCGAAGGTGCCTGTGGTGCGCGAGCGCCTGGGGTCGTTGCTGACGGCGACCGAGAGCCGGTTCCTCGCGGCGAACGCGGCGAAGTGGGGTGCGGACGGCGTGCTGGTGCACATCCCACGCGGCGTGGCGTTTGCGGGGCCGATCACGATCACCGTGGACGCCTCGGCAGTGGTGAACGAGGCGGTATATCCGCGGCTGCTGATCGTGGCTGAGGAGCGCAGTGAGGCGACGATTGTGGTGCGGACGACCTCGGGCGACGCGCCAGTAATGGCAGCGGGCGCGATTGAGGTGTTCGCGGGTCAGGCCTCGCAGGTGCGCTTGCTGCTCGACGACCGGTGGGGGGCGCAGACGCGCGACTTCACGTGGGTACGCGGTCGGCTGGAGCGCGACTCGAACTTCCAGGTCGGGTCGATTGCGATGGGCGGGCTGCTGGTGAAGCAGACCGTCGAGGCGTTGCTTGAGGGTGAGGGTTCGACGTCGGGGATCCGGGCAGTGGCGCTCGGCGACGCGAACCAGCACTTCGACTTCGTGACGTTGCAGGATCATATTGGGCCGCGGACAACCTCGTTCGTGGAGGTGAAGTCGGCGCTCGCGGGGGCGTCACGGCAGGCGTACTACGGCATTACGCGCATCGGTCTGGATGCGGTGGGCGCGGACGCGGATCAGACGAACCGGAACCTGCTGCTGTCGAACGAGGCGAAGGCGGACTCCGACCCGGTGCTGGAGATTCTCACCGCGAATATTGCGCGATGCGGACACCACGCGGCGGTTGGTCCGGTGGACGCGGAGGCGCTGTTCTACATGCAATCGCGCGGCCTCGATATGCGCGGGGCGTTGCAGTTGCTGGTGTCGGGCTTCTTCTACTCAGTGGTGGGGGAGTTTGGCTTGCCGGAGATCGCGGATGAGTTGAGTGGGCGGGTGCAGGCGAAGCTGGCTACGGCGACGCTGTGATCGTGCGCGGGGACCGGCCGTTCGAGGTGGTTTCAACGACGCTGGTTGGCGAGGGTGTAGCGGCCGCTTATCCCCCTTACCCCCTGTCTCCGGAAGTCGCTGCGCAAGGGTCGACGGCACCATGGTTCACTAGCAGGCTCACCCTTCTCGTGGCGGCCCGTTCCGTGTCTTTGCGGACGGTTGCGCGCCGTTGGGATGTGATCGGTTTGCCTCAGCGGGCGATGAGCATCGCGAAATGAGTGGGGAGCGGGTGGCAGGGGCGCCGGATATGCCGGAAGGCGAGATGCGTGTTGTGGAGTGCGGCGGGCGGTCGCTGGCGCTGAGCAACATCGGCGGGACGCTGCATGCGATCGACAATGTGTGCACGCATGACGGCGGACCGTTGGGTGAGGGCCGTTTGCGCGGCGATCGGGTGTTGTGCCCGAGGCATGGCGCGGCCTTCGATGCACGGACGGGGAAAGTGCTAACGCTGCCGGCCGTGAAGAGCGTGCGGTCGTATCCGGTGACGGTGGATGGGGACGCGGTGTACGTGGACTGCGAGGCGGGGGTGCTGCCGTGATGGCTTTCGTGCATCTCCCGGTCGTCCCTGTCGCGCCGATCACCCCCACCCCAGCCCTTCCCCCTCAAGGGGGAGGAGATCAGAGACTCATCTGTCTTGAGGATGTGAAGCGATGATGAGGCAATCCTTCAACTATGGCACGGATGCCAATGTGCACCGGGTGTACGACCTTGACGCGATCCGGCGGGACTTCCCGATCTTGAAGCGCGAGGTCAACGGGAAGACGTTGGTGTACCTTGATAACGCGGCCACATCGCAAAAGCCGGTGCAAGTGATCGCAGAGTTGACGCGGTACTACCGCGACTACAACGCGAACGTACACCGAGGGGTCCACACCCTCTCGCAGGAGGCGACGGCGGCGTACGAGGGGGCGCGTGAGATCGTCGCGCGGTTCATTGGTGCCAAGGATCCGTGCGAGATCATCTGGACGCGCAACACGACAGAATCGATCAACCTGGTGGCGCACACGTGGGCGCGCGCGAACCTCGTAGCCGGGGATGAGATCGTGATCTCAGAGATTGAGCACCACTCCAACATCGTGCCGTGGCAGATGCTGCGAGACGATGTTGGAGTGGTGCTGCGGTACATCCCGATGCTGCAGGACGGCACGCTGGATATGGCGGCGGCGAAGCGGCTGATCGGGCCGAAGACGAAGTTGCTCGCGATCACGCAGATGTCGAATGCCCTCGGGACGATCGTGCCGGTGGCGGAGTTGGCGGCTCTGGCGCACGCGCAGGGCGCGATTGTGCTGGTGGATGGGGCGCAGGGCGTACCGCACCTGCCGACGGACGTGTATGCGATGGGTGCGGACTTCCTGGCGTTCTCAGCGCACAAAATGCTGGGGCCGACCGGCGTGGGCGTGCTGTGGGGGCGTATGGAGTTGCTGGAGGCGATGCCGCCGTTCATGGGCGGTGGCGACATGATCTTGTCGGTGACGATGCAACACTCAACGTGGAACGATGTGCCGCACAAGTTCGAGGCGGGGACGCCAAACATTGCGGACACGATCGCGTTCGGGACAGCCATCGAGTACCTCGAAGCGCTGGGCATGGAGGCGGTGCGCGCGCACGAGCGCGAGTTGCTGGATTACGCGCTCGACCGGATGGTCGATGTGCCCGGGGTCACGCTATACGGGCCGATTGACCGGAGCATCCGGGGCGGGGTGGTTTCGTTCGGCCTCGAAGGCGTACATCCGCACGACATCGGGCAGGTGCTGGACTCGTATGGCGTGGCGATCCGGGCCGGGCACCACTGTGCGCAGCCGGTGATGGCCCGCCTGGAGATACCGGCGACGGCGCGGGCTTCGTTCTACATCTACAACACGCGCGCGGAGATCGACGCACTGGTCGACGCGATGCGCGAAGTCGTGCGCTATTTCGGAGGCGTGCATGCCTGAGACGACGGGCCGCGCGACGCCGCAGCTGGATGACCTCTACCGGGACATTCTGCTGGATCACTACCGGAAGCCCCGGCACAAAGGACACCTCGATGACGCCAACCGGAAAGCGGATGGGGCGAACCCGTTGTGCGGCGACCAGGTGACGGTAGAGGCGCGCGTGAGCGCCGACGGGCGCATCGAAGATGTTGCATTCACGGGGACGGGGTGCTCGATTTCGCAGGCATCCACCTCAATGATGGCGGCGTTCGTATACGGGCGGACGGCGGACGAGGCGCTGGCGGCGGTGGGCACGTTCCAGACGATGATGCTCACGGGCGAAGCGCCGCCAGACGAAGTGGGCGACATTGAGGCACTGGCCGGAGTGGCGAAATTCCCGGTGCGCGTGAAGTGCGCGTCGCTGGGTTGGAAGACGCTGGAGCAGGCGCTGAAGGACAGAACCGTGGACGCCTCGGCGCCGGTGACGACGGACGAGGGGAAGGAGTAGATCAATGACTACCGATGGTGAGACGCAAGCGGTTGAGGCCGACGAGCAAGAAGGACCGGTGAAGGTTGAGCAGCTCTGGGAGGTGCTCAAGCAGGTGCAGGATCCGGAACTGCACATGGGTATCGTCGACCTAGGACTCGTGTACAACGTGACGCTGGATGACTACGGCACGGTGTCGATCGACCTGACTCTGACGTCGCCGGGCTGTCCGATCGGCCCGATGATCCAGGGGCAGGCGTACCACCTGCTGACGCAGTTGGAGGGCATCGAAGATGTCGAGGTGAACCTCGTGTGGGATCCGCCGTGGGATCCGCGGACGATGGCCTCGGATGAGGTGAAGCTGGCGCTGGGGATCTGGTGACCTCACCCCCAACTCCTCTCCCTAAGCGGGAGAGGGGAGCCGAAACAGATCGGTAGCAGCGAGGCTAACGCGCTGGGCCGGGTTGGATGCGTTCGAGGTCGACGATGATGCGGTTCTGGGTACCTCGGGTGGGGTAGCGGTCGAGGCCACGAGGGGTGGGGCCGGAGAGGGCGCGACCGTCGCGGGCGAAGGTGGAACCGGCGCAGGCCTCGCGGTAGAGGCCCTCACCGGCCTTTACGGCGAGGTCGGGGCGAAAGCCGACATAACATTGCTGTCCGGGGTTGCGTGATGAGAAGGCGAGCGCCGTGCCGTCCGGCTGGAGGGTGATCCAAACGCCGTGGGTCTGGGTGCCAAAGGCGCCCATGGTCGGGAGCGCGTAGAACTTCGGGATGTTGGCAGTCAGTTCCGAGCGGGGTATATCCAGTGTGCGGGGCGGGGCGCTGCTGGCCCAGGCGCGCAGGCACTGGACGAAGATGAATCCGCCGATCAACACGATAAGGGCGAGGCTGCCGAGGACACGGACGGTGCTGCGTGGCTTTGCCCGATCAGGCGGCCCATCGCCAGAGCCGGAATCGGTGTCGCGTTGCTCGCGCATCTCTTGCATGCCTCGACGGTAGAGGGCGGGGGGCGGATGTGCCATCACGGGCGGTGGTGGCGAGGGCCGCAGTGGCGCCGCTACGATGACGCCCGCCCTGCAGAATGAGACACAGACCCGCACTATGACAATCACCGCGCACAGCCGCCGCGCTCTGCTCCGCGCCTCGCTCCGCCTCGGGGGCGGGATGGCGGTGGGTGCGCTGTTGGCCGCGTGCGGGGGCGATGGGTCGCGGTCGATGCTGTCGCCGCCGCCGTCCGCGCCGTCGGGGCGGCGGCAGGGGAGCGTGCGGATCGGGATGACAGCGGCCTCGGGCGACCCGGTGGGCTTGAGCGACGCGGTGTACTCGCGGCTTGTGGCGCTCGATCCGCGGACGGGGAAGGTACACGGCGACCTGGCGCGTGGGTTTGAGGTGACGAACGACGGGCTGACGGCCACTGTGCGGTTGCGCGACGGGCTGCGGTTCCATGCGGACAAAGACGGGCTGGCCTCGGCGCTCACGGCGGAAGGCGTGCGGCGGGACTTCGCGGTGCGCGGGCAGACCGGCGACTACCTGTTCGCGTCGGTCGTCGATCGGGTCGAGGCGCCCGACCAGCAGACGGTGGTGCTTCGGATGCGCGCGCCGTTCAGCCTGCTGTTCGACTACCTCGCGGACGTGCAGACCGGAGGGGTGCGCGCGGCGACGGCCACGTACGCGGTGACTGGCGCACTGCTGGGCAGCGGGCCGTTCGTGCCTGTGGCACGAGAGGAGGCGGGTACGGCGCTGGTAGCGAACCCGCTGTATCACCGGAGTGAGTTGCCGCTGCTGGAGCGGGTGCAGGTGCTCGCCGGCGGGCCGTCTCGCGATCCTGCGGCGGCGGTGACGCGCGGGGAGTTAGAGGTCGCACTGCACACGGCGGGCAGCACGGAACAGGAATCAGGCACACCGCAGGCGGACATCGCGGCGACAGCGTTGCGGCGCACCTCGCGGCGGATGCGCGGGCTGGGATTCTCGCTCGCGCCGCAGAAGGGCGGCGGATCGCAGGCACGGGCGGTGCCGGCGATGCGTGACGCGCGAGTGCGGCAAGCGGTCTCGCTGGCGCTCGACCGGAAGGCGCTCGCGGCGCTGGAGGGCGGAGTGCTGAGCGGGCCGGTCAGCCCGGCACATCGCACGGATGCGATTCCCGAGTCGGAACTGGCCAAGCATCCGCTGTATCAGCACAACCCCGGCGAGGCGAAGCAGTTACTCGAGGCCGCGGGCCAGCGCGAGTTGTCGTTTGCGCTCGAAGGGGCGAACCGGCCAGTGACGCGCGCGATGGCGCAACTGATCGAGCGGCAGTTGCGTGAGGCGGGCTTTGTACCTCGAGTGCGGCTATTGCCGGCGGCGGACTGGGAGGTGTTGTTCCTCGCAGGGGACTTTGAGGGAGCGCTGGTCGAGTTCGACGAGATGCGAACGCCGGATATCGGGCTGAGGCTGCACCTGTCGGGGGGGTTACCGGGGAACTTCTCGCTGTGGGGATTCTCCAGCCCGAAGTATGACGCGGAGGCGCGCAAGGCGTTCGCGGAGATCGACCCGGTGCGGCGAGGCGAGCGAGCGCGGGCGGCGCAGCGGGTGCTGTTCGACGAGGTGCCGGCGATGTTCCCGCTGTCCGCGCCGCCGGACTACGCGACGGTGGCGAGCACGCTGCGCGGGTACGCGTTCGATGCGTTCGAGTTTAATGCGGCGTGGCTGGCCTCGGAGTGGCGGGTGGAGCCGAAGCGGTAGGGGTTACGGGGTGCTGCTCAGGCCGCTGCGGATGAGGCGGAGGCCGATGAGGATGATGACGAGGCCGGCGACGAGCCATTCGCGCTGGTCGGACATGACGCTGCCGAGGAGCAATCCCGCGCCCTGGAGCGACCAGGCGAGGCCGAGCGCGACGAGCAGTGCGCCGCCGAGCAGCGAGAGCATGCGGAGACTGCGCGGACTCATGCGCTAGCGGCCCGCCGCGGTGTAGGACTCGTCGAGCAGTTCGACGACGTGGCTGACGCGGCCGGGCATACCGGCACGGCGCAGGCCGACCTCGATCTGCATGGTGCAGCCGAGGTTGGAGGTGCATACGACCTGTGCACCGGTGTGCGCGATGTCCTCGAGTTTCGGGGCGAGCACCTGCCGCGACATGTCCGACTGCACCATCGAATAGAGGCCGGCCGCACCGCAGCAACGGTCGGGCGTCTTCATCTCGTGGAGGCGGAGGCCGGGGATGGCGCGGAGGAGCGTGCGGGGCGCCTCGCGGATCTTCTGGGCGTGGGCGAGGTGGCAGGAGTCCTGCAACGTGACATCGACGTCGAGGGTGCCGAGGCCTTCGGTGAAGGGCTGTTCGGCGATGAACTCCAGGACGTCCTTCACCTTGTGCGAGAAGTGCTCCGCGCGCTTGGCGAAGACGAGGTCGTGGCGAAGGAGGCGGTCGTACTCCTTCATCGCCGCGCCGCAGCCAGCGGCGTTCACGATGATGGCATCAACCTTCGCAGCCTCGAATGCCTCGATGTTGCGGCGGGCGAGGTCGCGGGCGGCCTCGGCGTCACCGGCGTGTGAGTGGAGCGCGCCGCAGCAGGCCTGATCGGCGGGGGCGACGACCTCGCAGCCGATGCGCTCGAGGACGCGGACGGTGGCGCGGTGGGTCTGAGGGTAGAGGTCGCCGTGCATGCAGCCGGTGAGCAGCGCGACGCGCGCGCGGGGCGCTGCCGGCGAGGCGACAGTGCCGCGGTCGCGGTAGGGCGGGGTTGCGAGGACGGGGGCCTGGGCCTCGAGCCAGCGGAGGCGCTTCGGGAGCAGGCGGCCGAGGGGGCCGCGAACGAGGCGCTGGAGGCCGGAGCGGGTGTAGAGGCGGCCGAGGGAGAAGATGCCGACGACCATATTCGGCTTCGCGATGACATGACGTAGCAGGAGCATGCGGAGCGTCCACTGCGCGGGGCGCTTGGTGATGCCGCCCGCGACGATGGAGGCGCGGGCGTCTTCCATGATGCGGCCGTAGGGGACGCCGGAAGGGCAGGCGGTTTCACAGGCGCGGCATTGCAGGCAGAGGTCGAGGTGGCCGAGGAGCCGGTCGGTGGGGGCGACTTTCTGGTCGAGCACGTTGCGGATGAGGTGGAGGCGACCTCGGGGTGATTCGAGTTCCTGGCCGGTGGCGATGTAAGTGGGACAGGAGGGGAGGCAGAAGCCACAGTGGATACAGTTCTGGAGATCGGTGAGAGCGGGAGTGTCTTCGCCGGTGAAGCCGACGAAGTTGAGGGGGCTGGTGGTCATCGCTCCTCCTGCTGGGTGGTGGGCGCGAGGGTGCGCGACCGGATGGTGTGAGGGGTGGCGAGGTGGTCTGTTGCGTCTTTGCTGGGCGAGGTGGTGGTTGCAGCCCATCCCCCCTGCTTCGGAGCGCGTTGCACGCGCTGACGAGCAGGGAGCCGATCAATCTGGGCTATGGCCGCATCGATGGACAGGGGAGGGAAGGCGTTGGTTGAGGGGTGTGTAGCTGTGGTCATGCGTGTTCCTGCCAGCGGCCGCGGTTGAGGGTGCCGCGCGGGTCGAATTGGTGTTTGAGGGAGGCGACGAGGTCACGCTCTGCGGCACCGAAGGGGTCGATGGTACGGCGGAGGGGGGCGGGGGCGGACTCGATCTGGAGGAAGCCGCCATGGGATTGGGCGAGGGCGCGGAGGGACTCGATGGCGGGCTCTTCGATGTGGAGGCCGTGGGCGAGGACGCTACCGGCGGCGAGGTGGCCCCAGGCGGTACAGCCTGCGGCCGCCGCGGCCTCGATTGTTTCGGCGACACGTGATGAGGGGATGCCGAGGCGGAGGACAGTCTTGGTGAGGTCGCCGGCGGCGAGGCGGAGGGCGTCCCATGGCTGGTTGCCGATGGCTTCGCCGCCGATAGCGCGAGCGAGCACGGTCTCACGGCGGACGATCTCTTCGCAGCGGACGAGGACGGCCTCGTAGCCGCCACATTCGAGGAGGACGTGTGGGGCGGGGGTGAGGGAGGCAACGCGGGAGGCCTCGGAGGTGAGTAAGGAAAGTGCGCGCAGGGGGAGCGACTGATTCCAGAGACGGAAGGCGAGGTCAGCGGCCTGCGTGAGCGTGTTGCACTGGATGGCCCACGAGCGAATGGCGGGCGGACGGGGAGCGAGTTTGAAGGTGGCCTCCACGATGATGCCGAGCGCGCCGAGCGCGCCGGTGTGCATGCGGTGGAGGTCGTAGCCGGAGACGTTCTTCACGACCTTGCCGCCGGAGTGGACGAGGGTGCCTTCGGGGCTCGCGACGGTGAGGCCGAGGATGAGATCACGCTGGTTGGGGAGGTGGTTGCGCCATGCGCCGGGGCGCGCGGTGGCTAGCAAACCGCCGACGGTGGCGGCGTCCGAGGGTGGGAGGTCGGCGGGCAGGAACTGGCTGTTCGCGCCGAGGGTCTGCTGGAGCGTCGCGAGGGTCATGCCGGCCTCGACGGTGATGGTGAGGTCGGCAGGTTCGTACTCGATGATGCGGGCGAGGGCAGTGGTGTCGATGGCGACGTCGTAGGCGGTGAGGGGGCGACCGAGGGCGGTCGCGGTGCGCGCGCCGAGCGGTGTCACAGCGAGGGTGGCGGCATCGCACGAAGCGAGCAGGCGGGCGACCTCGTCGCGAGTTTCGGGGCGGAAGGCCGCGGCGGGGGTGACGCCATCGATGGCGTAGGTTTCGGGCGCGCGGGCGCGATCGGGGGGGAGGACGGTGCGAACGGCATCGATGGCGGTGGAGGTAGTGGTCATCGGGGAGGCGTGCCGTCGGCGTATGGCTCGTGCAGTCGCACAGGTTCGGCCTGCTTCGAACCGGCGCGGCCAGCGCGGATGTTGATCGCCTCGACGAGGATCGAAAAGCCCATCGCGAAGTAGATGTAGCCCTTGGGGACGTGCTGGTCGAGGCCTTCGGCAACGAGGGACATGCCGATCAGCAGCAGGAACGAGAGAGCAAGAATTTTGATGGTGGGATGTTTGCTCACGAACTCGCTGATGGTGCTCACCGAGAGAAGCATGATCGAGACGGCGAGCACGACGGCCGTGATCATCACCCACAGTTGGTCAGTCATGCCGACGGCGGTAATTACGGAGTCGAGCGAGAAGACGATGTCGAGCAGCATGACCTGCACGATCACCGCAACGAAGGACGGCGCGACGCGCGCAGAGGCGTGGCCTTCGTTGCCTTCGAGCCGGTCGTGGAGTTCCATCGTGGCTTTGGCGAGTAGGAAGAGGCCTCCGACGACCAAGATGAGGTCGCGACCGGAAACCTCCTGGCTGAGGACGGTGAAGAGCGGCGCGGTGAGGCTGATGATCCAGGCGAGCGAAAAGAGCGCGCAGATGCGCATCACCATCGCGCCGAGCAGTCCAATGCGGCGAGTGCGGGCCTGTTGAGCGGGCGGGAGTTTGCCGACGAGGATGGAGATAAAGACCACGTTGTCGATGCCGAGGACGACCTCGAGCAGCGTGAGGGTGACGAGCGCGGTCAGTGCATCCGACGTGAAGATGGCGTCCACTAGCAGCGAGCCTTCATACGTAGACGCCGGGAGTGGCGAGGTGGTGGCGAATTTCGGCTTCGTGGGCCTGGCCGCAGCCGTGGCTGTTGGGGAGGATCTTGCAGGGGTTGAAGAGGTCGCCGGTGCCCCAGGCGGCGCGGACGCGGTGCTGTGCGTCGAGGTCATGCTCGCTGAAGATCCACTCCATGTAGGAGCGCTTCTCGAGGCCGACGCCGTGCTCGCCCGTGATGGAGCCGCCTGCATCGACGCAGAGGCGCATGATCGCGCCGCCGAGATCGAGCACGCGCTGGGTCGCGCCGGGGACGAGTTCGTCGAACATGATGTTGGGGTGCAGGTTGCCGTCGCCAGCGTGGAAGATGTTAGCGCAACGGAAACCGGCCTCGGCGGAGAGACGGAGCACCTCGGACATCACGGCGGGGAGTTGGGTGCGCGGGACGACGCCATCGAGGATGTAGAAGTTGGGGCTGAGCGCGCCGATGGCGCCGATGCCGCCTTTGCGGCCTTCCCAGAGGCGTGCGCGTTCGGCTTCAGACTCGGCGGTACGGACTTCGCGTGCGCCCATTTCGCGGCAGGCGATGACCACGCGCTCGGCGTCGGCCTCGACGGACTCGCGGAGGCCTTCAACCTCGATAAGCAGGACGGCGCCGGCGTCGAGCGGGTAGCCGACGTGGAGGCGTGGTTCGACGGCCTTGATGATCTCGTTGTCGAGCATCTCCAGGGCGACGGGGATGACACCACCGCGAATGATTCCGGAGACAGCCTCCGACGCCGCGTCGACGGTCTCGAAGATGGCGAGCATGGTGTGGACGGCTTCGGGATTGCGCATGAGGCGGACGCAAACCTGCGTGACGATGCCGAGGGTGCCTTCGGAGCCGACGAAGATGCCGCGGAGATCGATGCCGGGGGCGTCCGGCTGACGGCCGCCGAGCCAAGTGATGCGGCCGTCGGGCAGGACGACCTCGAGGCCGAGGACGTGGTTGACGGTGGAGCCGTGGGCGAGGGTGTGGGGGCCGCCGGAATTCGTCGCGATGTTGCCGCCGATGGTGCAGATGCGCTGTGAGGACGGGTCGGGCGCGTAGAGCAGGCCGTGGGCGGCGCAGGCGTCCTGCAACGCGAGATTGATGACGCCGGGTTGCAGGACGGCGACGCGGTCGCGCGGGTTGATCTCGATGATTCGGTTCATCTTCGTGAGGGCGATGACGACGCCGCCCTTGATGGGGACTGCGCCGCCAGCGAGGCCGGTGCCGGAGCCGCGGGGGACGATGGGGACGCCGTGGGCGTTGGCGAGGATGACAGCGGCGGAGACCTGATCGGTGGTGGAGGGGAAGACGACAGCGTCTGGGCGGTGTCGCTCGATGGTGGCGTCATACTCGTAGCCGGCGAGATCCTCAGGCGCCCAGAGCACGTTGTGCTCGCCGAGGGCGGCCTGGAGGTCAGTCACGAGGGTGGAGGGGCGCGAGTCAGCGCGGGCGAGTCCCCGCGCCGCTTCGCGGCGTGGTTCGACAGGCTCACCACGAGCGGGGACTCGCCCGGTGAGGGCGGCTGTGATTCTTGTGAAGGGGAACCGCATTGTGCGCGTGAGTGTAGCATCTGAGGGAGTGCCAACCTCCCACATCAATGGCTATGACATGGATCTCGACGCGGTACGCGAGGGGCTTGAGGCGGCGGTGCGCGCGGCGGGCGAGGCGATCCTGGAAGTAGCGCGGCAGCCCCGGATGCGCGTGCGGCAAAAAGGGTGGGACGGGCCGGTCACGGAGGCCGACTACGCGGCGGACGATGTGTTGCAGCGGATGCTGATGCCGCTGATCCCGGGGGCGCATTGGCTTTCGGAAGAGTCGAAGCAGAAAGCACCGCTGATCCACGGAGAGCCGACGTGGGTGGTCGACCCGCTGGACGGGACGCGGGAGTTCGTGCGCCGGTTGCCGGAGTTCGGGGTGTCAGTGGGGCTGTTTGTGGGGGACGTGCTCGTGCTTGGCGCGGCGGGGCTGCCTACGGACAGCGTGGTGATGTCCGGGCTGCTCGATGGCGATCGGCGTGAGGCGCGGCGGAACGGCGAGGCGATGGCGATGCTGCCGGCGGAGCGGGCGGTACAGCGCGTGGTGGTGTCACGGAACGACTATGAGCGGAACGGGATACAGCGCCAGTTGCCGTGGGACGTGTACCCGTGCGGGTCGGCGGTGGTGAAATTAGTCCACGCGGCGGACGGGCGGGCGGACGTGTACTTCTCGACGGGGCCGCGATCGGTGTGGGATGTCGCGGGGGGCGTCGCAGTCCTCGAAGCGGTGGGCGGGTCGCTGACGATGTTCAACGGCAAGCCGCTGCGGCTGTCGCCGCAGCAAGTGCGTGTGCCGGCGTATGCGGCAGGCGCGCCGGGGGCGTGCCTCGAATTGCTGCGGCGGCTGGGGGCGAAGGTCTAGCGATGAAGAAGTCCACTACGCGGCCGTGTTTGAGAAGGCGCCGGGCAACTACTCGGCATATGTGTCCGGTCTTCCGGGGTGCATCGCAGCAGGTGATACGCGCGAAGAAGTTGAGCAGTTGATGCGCGAGGCGATTGGGTTGCATTTGGAATTGATGCGTGAGTCAGCCGAGCCGATGCCGGAACCAGCAGCATGGAGTGAATTCGTCACGGTGTGGGTGTAGCAGGGTGCGGGAGTTGCATACGGAGATTGAGATTGCTGCGCCTGCGCTGCGGGTGTGGGAGATGCTGACGGATTTTTCGCGGTATCCGGAGTGGAATCCGTCGCTGCGGAGTGTTGCCAGAGAGCCTGCGGTAGGTGAGCGGTTGGTGGTGCAGTTCTCGATGGGCCGGGGGCGAACGATGGCGATGCGTCCTCGATTGCTGGCTGTGGATGCGCCGCGCGAGTTGCGGTGACTGGGGACGCTAGTGGTGCGCGGGCTGTTCGATGGGGAGCACTCGTTTCGCATCGAGGTGGCGGGTGAGGGGCGGGTGAGGTTTGTGCATTCCGAGCGGTTTTCGGATGTTCTCGTGCCGTTGCTGGGGTGGCTGATCACGGCGATGGGGCGAGACTTTGCGGCGATGAACCGCGCGCTGAAGGCGCGCGTGGAAGCGGCAGCAAGCGCGGGCTAGAGGCGGGGGCCGGGTGCGCCTTCGCGCTCGCGGATGAGGCGGACGGCATCGGCGAGGTTGGCGACGCGGGTGATGGTCTCGGCGTAACGGGCGTTGCGGTTGCGGGGCCAGTCGCAGAGGTATATGCGCGCATGTGGGCGTTCGGCGAGCAGTTGGGCGGTGCGGCCGTCGTCGTCGACGTGTTCCTGCGCGCCGAGACGGACGAGGGCATCGAGTTTGAAGTGCGGGCTGCGGAGTGCAGTGTCGTTGATGAGGACGCGGTCGAGGTGTGCCTCGATGCCGTGGCGGCGGAGCCATGCGAGCGGTACGGTGCGGCGGCCGGTGAGCAGGTAGATGGTGCGAACCTCGTGGAGGTCGCGGAGGGCCTGAGCGACACCGGGGATGGGGCGGCGGAGGTTGAAGCGGAGGGCGTCGGCGGGGGCGGAGAACCAGCGCGGGGGGACGCGCGCGGGCCTAGGTGGTGCGGCGGGGTCGAGGAAGTCCGCGCTGATGCCGAGGTTGATGCCGAAGGGCGGATCGCAGCTGACGCCGGCGAGGTCGAGGGTGATGAGGGGGCGCGGGTCGGCGGGCCCAGGGCGCCTCGGCTGAGCATACCTGGATAGGGGGCGGGGGCGGGGGCGGGGGCGGGGTGCCGGGTAGGTTGGGGGGTGGGGCGGGCTGCTGGCCGGGATGGGCGGCCTCGGTGGGAATGGTGGAAGACTCGTGGAGTTTGAGGGCCTGCTCGAACTCGTCGAGGCGGTCTTCGACGCGGCGGAAGATGGTGTCTGCGGGGTACTTGCCGTCGGGGCCGCGGATGCCGGCGGGGACGCCGGTGAGTACTTCGATGCCCTGCTCGATGGTCTCGACAGACCAGACATGGAACTTGCCGTCGCGGATAGCCTGAGCGACCTCGGGGCGGAGGACGACGTTGGGGACGTTGGTGTGGGGGATCATCACGCCCTGCGTGCCGTCCAGGCCACGGGCGTGGCAGACATCGTAGAAGCCTTCGATCTTGGCGGTCGCGCCGCCGATGGGCTGCACTTCGCCGAGCTGATTAACGGATCCGGTGACGGCGAAGGACTGCGTGATGGGGACGCTGGAGAGGGAGGAGAGCAACGCATATATCTCGGTGGAAGAGGCGGAGTCGCCCTCAATGCCGCCGTAGAGTTGCTCGAAGGTCATGCTGGCGTTAAGGGCGAGTGCACGATTCTGGCCGAAGCGGTCGGCGAGGAAGCCACGCAGGATCATGAAGCCCTTGTTGTGGATAGGACCAGCCATCTCCGTCTCGCGCTCGATATTGACGATGGTGCCGCGGCCGGCGGAGGTGATGCAGGTGATGCGCGAGGGACGGCCGAAGGAGATGTCGCCGAGGTCGTAGACGGAGAGGCCGTTGACCTGGCCGACGACCGCCCCGGTGGTAGTGATGAACATGGAGCCGTCAACGATCATCTGCTGCATGCGGTCGCGGACGAGCGAGGAGCGGTACTCGAGTTCGGCCAGGGCGCGGCCGACGTGTTTCGCCTCGACGACCGTTGCCCCGTCCTGGGCAGCCCAGTAGTCGGACTGGCGAATGATGTCTACAAAGGTGCCCATGTTCGCGGAGAGGCGGCGCTGGTCTTCTACTATGCGCGATGAGTGCTCGACGAGTCGGGCTACCCCATCGTTGGTGAAGTGGCGGAGGCTGGCCTGCTCGCACTGCGCGCGCACGACAGAGGCCAGGCCGAGGATGTTGTCGTGCGTGCGTTCGAAATCGATCTCGAAATCGGCTTTGACGCGGAAGAGTTCGCGGAAGTCGGGGTCGTAGCGGAGAAGGGAGGCGTAGAGCGCTCCGTCGCCGACGATGGCGACTTTGACGTCGAGAGGGATCGGTTCGGGACGAAGGCCGAGAGTGGGTACGACGCCCTGCATTTCATTCAGGTTCTCGATGGCGACGGCGCGGAGGGCGAGGGCCCGCTTGAGCGCCTCGTATGCTTGTGGGTTGGCGACAAGGTCGCGCATGCTAAGGACGATGTAGCCGCCGTTGGCGAGCAGCAGTGAGCCAGCGCGCACCATGGTGTGGTCGGTGTTCATGCCGCCGAGGCCGCCGGTGTGCTCGATGCGGCCGATGAGGTTGTAGTAGGTGGGGTTGCGCTCGACTACGACGGGGCCGCCGTGCGTGAGGCTGCGGGCGACAAGGACGTTGACCTCGTACCGGTGGATGAGGTCAGCCTGTTGCGAGGCGACTGGGGTCATGGCGGGCATCATGGCGCCTGGCTGCTGCGCGGCGCGGAAGCGTGCGTGCTCCTGAATCATATCTGCATGTACGGACTCGATGAACTGCTGAATCTCACGGTCGCCGCCCCAGCGCTCGAGGATGGACTGGAAGTGGTGATCGACGGCGAAGGCCGCGACTTGCTTGTCGAGGGTTTGTACCTGCTGCTGCTGATCGCGTTCGAGGCTGCGCATGCGCAGCAGAGACTCCTGGACCACGCGGTCTAGCCGTTGAGCGTTGGCGGTGATCTCCTTGCGGCGCTCGTCGGTGAGGGCGGCGAACTGCTCGTCGGTGATCGGCTGGCCATCTTCGACAGGGGCAGTGACGATGCCCTGTGGCCCCATTTGTAGCGCGAAGCCGAGGCTGAGCGCCTGCTGCTGGAGCAAGCCGATCAGGTCGGCGCGTTCTGTCTCCAGTGAACGCCGGAGTTCTTGCCGCTGGAGGACGTAGGGGTCGGATTCGAAGGTCTGGCGCAGTTCGTCGGCGGCCTGCTGGACGGCCTCTGCGACCGCGGCGGCGAATGGGTGGGCTTGGCCGGTGGGGAGGGAGATAGCGATGGGGCGGTCGGTATCCTCGAAATTGTGAACGTAGACCCACTCTGCAGGCGGGTCGATCTGGGCGGCGTGGCGACGGAGGAATGCCTGTACGATGGTGTGCTTGCCAAGACCATCGTGGCCGGCAGCGTAGAGATTGTAGCCATTTGCACCCATGCCGAGCGCGAACTCGATTGCGCGGACGGCGCGTTCCTGGCCGAAGATCGCTTCGAGCGGGTGTAGTTCCTCGGTGGTGCGGAAGGGGAGCATTGCTGGGTCGCATGCGCCGTCGAGTCGATCGGCATTGACGCGACGCTCAGTTCGCAGGTCGGGCATGGCCTGTCCCTTCATTGCTGTGTCATGGCCCTGAGGATGGTAACACTGTGGCCTGTTGCGGCCCGGGTGCGTGGGGTGTGAGACGGGGCGGGTGCTAGCATGCGGGCGATAGAGGAGGGGATATGCGAGCAGCGGTGATTACGACCCCGGGCGACGCGGATGTGTTCGCGATTCAGGAATTGCCTGACCCGCAGCCGGGGCCGGAGGAGGCGCTGGTGGCGGTGCGGGCGACGGCGCTGAACCGGGCAGACCTCTTGCAGCGGCGGGGGAGGTATCCGGGGCCTGCGGGTACGCGCGACGACCTGCCGGGCCTCGAAATGGCGGGCGAGGTGATCGAGACCGGCGCGAATGTGACGGCGGTGAAGCCGGGCGATCGGGTGATGGCTCTGCTGGCGGGCGGCGGGTACGGGTCGCGGATCGTGGTACATGAACGGATGCTGATGGCGATCCCGGCAAACCTGACGTTCGAGCAGGCGGCGAGTATTCCCGAGGTGTTCCTGACCGCGTTCGACGCGATGTTCGGACAGTGCGAGCTGCAGCCGGGAGAGAGCACGCTCGTACACGCGGTGGGGTCGGGCGTGGGGTCGGCGGCGGTGCAGTTGGCCTCGGCGGCGGGGTGCCGGGTGTTTGGGACGGCGGGTTCGGCGGAGAAGCTGGCGCAGGCGGGCGAACTCGGGCTGAACGTGGGAATCAACTACAAGGACGAAGACTTTGCGGAGGTGGTGCGCGCGCGGACAGAGCGGCGCGGGGTTGATGTGATCCTAGATGTCATCGGCGGGCCGTACTGGAACCAGAACCTTGCGGCACTGGCGATGCGGGGGCGGATGGTGATCGTCGGCACGCTGGGCGGGTCGAAGGTCGAAGTGGAATTGGGTGCGCTGATGGGGAAGCGGGCGCGCGTGCATGGGACGCTGCTGCGATCCCGGCCGCTGGAAGAAAAAGCAGCACTGACGCAAGCGTTCGCGAAGCGATGGGTGCCGCTGTTCGCCTCGGAGCGCCTCGTGCCGGTGGTGGATCGGGTGTACGCACTGGCCGAGGTATCTGATGCGCACCGATACATGGAGACGAACGCGAACTTCGGGAAGATCGTGCTACGGCATGACGCGGACTAGCGCAGGAACACGCGAAAGGGCTGTGACATGCACTCTGTCGATCTGAACTGGGTCGCGGTCATGGTGGCAGCGTTTATTGCGTATGTGGTGGGGCGATCTGGTACTCGCCAGTGTTGTTCTCGAACACGTAGGCGCGCCTCGTGAACCTGTCGCAAGAGCAGATGAGCAGCAGCACGCCGATCGCGATGGTGGTGCAGGCGGTGGTCATGGTGGCGACGGCGGCGGTGATTGCGGTGGTGATCGCGTGGTCGGGTGCGAACAACATCATCGAGGGTATCGGAGTCGGGGTGCTGCTCGGTGTGGGTCTCATGGTGTCGGATCACACGAAGTTGGTGGCGTTCACTGTGACTGTTCGCGATCAACAACGGGTACACCGTGCTCGCGTTTGCGGTGATAGGCGCGATCATTGCGCTGTGGCCGTAGTGCGACGATGACTGAGGGCGATGAACAGCGTGTGTTGGACGCGAACCGCATGTTCTATGCGGCGTTCGCGGGCAAAGACATCGAAGCGATGGATGCGCTGTGGGCGCGCGCCGTGCCGGTGGCGTGTGTGCATCCGCTGGGTTCGTTGCTTACCACGCGCGACGAGGTGATGACGACGTGGGAAGCGATCCTGCTCAACCCGGAGCAGCCTCGGGTGGTCGGGGTCACCGATCAAGTGACGCTGGTGGGTGATCTCGCATTCACTGTGGGGCGGGAGTTTGTGGCGGGGGCGGCGATCGTGGTGACGAACGTCTTTGCGCGCGAGGACGGCGAGTGGCGAATGGCGCATCACCATTCCAGTCACGTCGTGCTGCTGACGGAGTAGCGGGCTGCCTCGGCGACTGACAGCGGCAGGCATCCGCGCGATTGAAGCGGTCGCGCGGGCACACATCGAGCAGGGATGGCAGACGGGTGCGCAGGTCGCGGTGTATCGCGACGGCGTGTTGCAGTGCGACGTGCGATTGGGCGCGGCGAGCGATGCGCATGCGCGGATGCTGTGGTTCTCGGCGACGAAGCCGGTGACGGCGGTGTGCGTGCTGCTGCTAGCGGAGCGGGGGCTGATCGACCTCGATACACCGATGGCGGAGGTGTGGCCCGAGTTTGCTCACGGCGACAAGGGGGCGTGCACGCCCCGGCATGTGCTCACGCACCAAGGTGGGTTCCCGGTGTTTCCGCGCGGGTTCGACTGGACGCGCATCGGCGATTGGGCGGCGGTGATGGCGGTGACGGCAGGCATCGAAGCAGACTGGGCACCGGGGACGGTGATTGGCTATCACCCGGTGACGTACGGGTTTGTGCTGGGCGAGGTGATGCGGCGGGCGGACGGGCGGATGCCTCGCGAGTTCATGCGCGACGAGGTGTTCGGGCCGCTGAGGATGGAGGCGTCACTGGGGACGGACGACCTCGGTAGCGTGGTGCGAGTGGAGGCGATGTCGGAGGTGACGTTCGACGACCCTGAGGGGAGTGAGCGGCGAACGAGCGAGATGGTGGAGCGCTTCAATGCGGCGGCGACGCTGCGGGCGCAGATCCCGGCGGGTAACGGGCTCGGCACTGCTGAGGCACTCGCACGGTTCTACGCGATGCTCGAACAGGGCGGGTCGCTGGATGGAGTGCGGGTACTGCGTGATGAGACGGTGCGGGAGGCGACGCGCGTACATGCCTCGACGCTACGCGACCGGACGAGTGGGTACCCGGCGGCGTATGGCCTCGGGTTTCTGGTGGGCGGGTATCCGCCGCTGGACATGCCGGGGGCGTTCGGGCACTTCGGGCAGCAGTCGACGGTGGGATGGTGCGACCCGGAGCGGGGAATCGCGGCGGCGTATCTGACGAACGGGCTGCATGAGCCGGGCGTGGTGGCGCTACGGTACGCCGAAATGGCGCTGGCGATTCTGGGGGCGTGTGAGGGGTAAGGGCTAGCGGCGCGGACGGCGGCGCTCGCGGCGGCGCTCGCGGCGGCGCTGGACGTGCTCGGGGCGGTCGGTGGATGGCTCGATGTAGGTGGGGCCTAGGGGTTTGGCGGGGGGCGGGGCCCAGCGGCTGGCGATGCGGCGGGAGAGCAGGAAGGAGAGCAGCGACATGGCGGTGAAGGGGAGGAAGACGTAGGC
The DNA here is from genome assembly GCA_945903275.1 of Thermoflexus hugenholtzii JAD2. Taxonomy (GTDB): domain Bacteria; phylum Chloroflexota; class Dehalococcoidia; order UBA2979; family UBA2979; genus RH-chloro-G1. The sequence goes on along the minus strand of CAMDNW010000003.1, from coordinate 51,764 downwards.
GGCGACGCGGATATCGCCTTCGGCCACCAGATAGGAGATGGCGATGGCGGGCGCGAGCAGGATCGCGGCGGTGACGAGCAGGCGAGGTGGGATGCCGAACATGGCGGCATGGTAACGGAGGGCGGCGCAACGGGCGCGTGTAACGGGGGCCGCTTCTATACTGAATGCGGCCCGAGAGACGGGTACACACATATCCAGGGACACCAGATGCTTCGCCACACCAGCTGGCGCGCCGCCTTCCCATCGAGCGTGCGCCGATTCCAGCACCCTTCATGAGCCGGGGATTCCGCAGCATCCGGCTGCCGGGCGACTTTGACCCGTGCACACTGCTGGCGCATCCTGCCGCGAACCACGTGGTCGCCTCGTACGAGCAACCCGCGCGGGAATTTGCGCTGGTCGGTGTCGGCGAGGCGGGGCGAGCCGAGGCCGCGCCGCGTGTGGGGCCGTCCGGCGTGCGCGAGGCGGTACGACGACTACTCGATGCTCCCGCGGACTTTGATACACCGGAATTGCGGCCGAGGCTGATCGGTGGGTTCGCCTTCGATGGCGCGCGACCGCCTTCGGGTGCGTGGGACGGATTTGCGGCAGGGGCGCTGGTGCTGCCTCGACTGCTGTTCGTGCGCGACGGCGGAGTGAGCGGCGTGGTGGTCGCGCCGGGGGTGGATCCTGGTGAGGTGGAGGCCGTGCTTGGCGGTGGCGGAAGCAACGACTGCGTGGAGCGGACGCTCACGATCGCGCACGACATTGACCGCACGCGGTGGCTGACGAGCGTCGCTGCGGTCGCGGCAGCGGTGCGCGCGGGGCACTATGAGAAAGCGGTGCTGGCAGCATCAAGAGCACTGATTGCGGACGGGCCGATCGCGATCGGCGCGGCGTTGGTACGGCTGCGCGCGGAGTATGCGGACTGCCACGTGTTCTCCTTTCGCGCGGGCGCCAGCACATTCCTTGGCGCCAGTCCGGAGTTGCTGGTGAGCAGTCGCGAGGGCCTAGTGCGCGCGCTTGGCCTCGCGGGGTCGGCGCGACGAGGTGGTGACGCGGCGGAGGATGAGCGGGCGGGGCAGGCGCTGCTGAACAGCGCGAAAGACCGCATTGAGCACGAGACCGTGGTGCGCGCGTTGCGTGAGAGCCTTGCGCCGCTGACGGAACAGGTGCGTGCGCCGAACCAGCCGGTCCTGCTGAAGCTGCGGAACATCCAACACTTGGCGACGGAAGTGACCGCGCGGGCCATCGAGGGCATCGACATCCTCGCGCTGGTGCAGGGGCTGCACCCGACGCCGGCGGTGTGCGGGTATCCACGGGCGGAGGCCCACGCAGTGATCGCGCAGCACGAGACGTTCGACCGGGGTTGGTACGCGGGGCCGGTCGGCTGGCTGGACGCGGCGGGCGACGGCGAGTTCGCGGTCGGGTTGCGGTCGGCGCTGGTGCGCGGCGCACGGGCATGGTTGTTTGCGGGGGCGGGGATCATGGGCGACTCGCGACCCGCTGACGAACTGGCCGAGATCGAAATGAAGTTTATGCCGCTGACGGGTGCGCTCGCCGGCGGCGCTGCCGGGTAGTCCATGACACCGTCGCACGCATCGCCAACAGCGCATGCCGACCAGTACGTCCGCACCTTCATCGCACAGTTGCGCGCGAGCGGGCTGCGCCACATTGCGATCGCACCGGGATCACGGTCGACGCCGCTGACGCTGGCGATTGTGCGCGAGCCAGGGATCACGCCGTGGCTGCACCTCGATGAAAGGTCGGCGGGGTACTTCGCGCTGGGGCTGGCGAGGCAGTTGCGCGAGCCGGTGGGGCTGGTGTGCACCTCGGGCACGGCGGCAGCGAACTTTGCGCCGGCGGTATTCGAGGCGTCGCTGTCGCGGGTGCCGCTGATCGTGCTCACGGCGGACCGGCCGCCGGAACTGCGTGACGTAGGTGCGAACCAGACAATCGACCAGTCGCGTGTGTACGGCACACATGTGAAGCAGGCGTTCGAAATGCCAGTCGCCGATGGCACCGACGTGCTGTTGCGCCTCGCGCGATCCACGGCGGCACGGGCGCTGGCGCTGGCGTGCGAGCAGCCACCGGCGCCGGTACACATCAACTTCCCGTTCCGCGAACCGCTGACCGACGCGACACCGCCGCTGCCTGCGCTTGCACCCGAGGTCGCCTCGATGGTTCCGCCACCGGCCGCGCTTGCGCGAGAGGTGGCCGAAGGGCTGGCGCGTGAGATCGCAGGGAAGCACGGCGTGATCTACTGCGGGCCGGAGCCGTACGGACTGCCCGCGCACGAGATCGCATCGCTCGCGGCGGCGCTCGGGTGGCCGGTGCTGGCGGAGCCGCTGTCGGGACTGCGGGCGGGAACGCACGTACTGGACGGTGTGATCGATGCATACGACCCGCTGTTCCGCACCGCGCGGTTTGCACAGGCGGCAGCAGCAGATGTAGTGCTGCGGTTCGGGGCCGCGGCGACCTCGCGGCCCGCGCTGGGGTTCCTCGCGTCGCGCGAGGGGTTGCGCGAGATCGTCGTCGATGTCGCAGGCGGATGGCGCGATCCGGAGGGCACGGCGCAGACGATGGTGCATGCCGACCCCGGGCTGTTCTGCGTGACGCTGTGCGATGCGGTCGCCTCGATGGGCGTGCGCACAGAGGCGGGCTGGCTCGTGTTGTGGCGCGAGGCGAACGCGGCGGCGCGTGAGGCGCTGCTCGCGGCGGCGGATGCGATGGACGAGCCGTTCGAGGGCCGCGCGCCGATGGAACTGGCGGAGGCGCTGCCGGACGGCACGACGCTGGTGGTGGGGAACTCGATGCCGGTGCGCGACATGGAGTCGTTCTACCCGGCGGTGGGACGTGAGGTGCGCATCGTAGGGACGCGGGGCGCCTCGGGCATTGATGGCGTGGTGTCGACGGCGGTGGGAGCGGCGGCGGCGAAGCAGGGGCCGGTGGTGCTGCTGATCGGCGACCTTTCGTTCTTCCACGACCTGAACGGACTGTGGGCGCTGCGGCGGCACGGGCTGTCGCTGACAGTGCTGTTGGTGAATAACGACGGCGGCGGGATATTCCACTTCCTGCCACAGGCGCAGGATGCGCTGCAGGAGTTTGAGACGTGGTTTGGGACACCGCATGGCCTCGATTTCACACATGCGGTGGCGCTGCACGGCGGACGATACGAGCGGATCGAGGCCGCACGCGGGTGGGCGACATCGATTGCTTCCGCCGTGCAGCGCGAGGGACTGAACGTGCTCGAAGTACGCACTGACCGGGTGCGGAACGTGGCACAGCACCGCGAGGTGTGGGCGCGTGTCGAGGAAGCAGTCGCGCGCGTGCTTGATGCGCCGCGGGCCGCAGCGCGATGACACGCCTCGACGCTGGCGGGGTGATGCTCAACGCCGAGGTCGCGGGGCAGGGGCCGCCGGTCGTGCTGCTACACGGTTTCACCGGATCGGCGCGCGGGTGGGCGCGTGTGACCGAGGCGCTTGCGGGCGAGTTCACGATGATCGCCTGCGACATCATCGGGCATGGACAGTCAGACGCACCGGAGGGACTGGATCACTACCGGATGCGGCAGGTGGCCGATGACCTCGCGATGCTCGTGCAGCGAGTGGGGTATCCGCGCGCGACGTGGCTGGGGTACTCGATGGGCGGGCGGACGGCGTTGCAGGTGGCGGTATATCGGCCGGATGTGGTAGCCGCGCTGATCCTCGAAGGGGCCAGCCCGGGGCTGCGTACCGAGAAGGAGCGTGCGGAGCGGGTAGCGAGCGATGAGGTGCTCGCGCAGCGCCTCGAAGCCGACGGGGTGGAGCCGTTCACCGACTACTGGCAGGCGATCCCGCTGTTCGCTTCGCACGCCTCGTTGCCGAAGGACGTGTGGGACGCGCAGCGCGCGGGGCGGCTGCGGAACTCCGTGCGAGGGCTGGCGAACTCGCTGCGGGGGATGGGAACAGGGTCGCAGGAAGGGGTCCACGAGCGGCTGTCCGAAGTGCGTGTGCCGGCACTGCTGATGGCGGGCGAAGGGGACACGCGCTACACGGCGGTTGGGCACGAGATGGCGGCAGCGATGCCGGACGCTACGATGCATGTGATCGCAGGCGGGGGACACGCCGCGCACCTGGAGCAGCCGGAGCGGTTCACCGCGCTGGTGCTGGAGTTCCTGCGGCGAGTACACGGCACGACCGCTTCGTAGAAGTGACATAAGGAATAACGGATGCAGAGCCAGCGCCCAGGGGCCGTGCGGACGTGGCTGTTCGCGATCCGCGTGCCAACGCTGACGGCGGCGGTTGCACCGGTGGCGGTCGGAACGGCGCTCGCGCTGCGGGATAGGGCGTTCGAGCCGATGACCGCGCTGGCGGCGCTGCTTGGCGCGCTGCTGATTCAGGCGGGGGCCAACCTCGCCAACGATCTCTCGGACTTCCGGCGCGGTGCGGACACCGACCAGCGCGTCGGGCCGCCTCGGGTCACGCAGCTGGGGTGGGTGAGCGAGCGCGCGGTGATGCTGGGCGTTGCGGTGTCATTCGGCCTTGCGACGGTCATGGGGTTGTACCTCACGTACGTGGCGGGGTGGCCGGTGATCGCGATCGGGCTCGCCTCGATGTTTGCGGCGCTGACGTACACCGGCGGGCCGTGGCCGTTCGGGTACCGCTCGCTGGGCGAGTTGTTCGTGTTCCTGTTCTTCGGCGTGGTGGCGGTGGCGGGAACGTACTACGTACAGGCGGGGACGGTCACGCGTGAGGTGTTTGCGGCCTCGATCCCCGTGGGGCTGACGGTGTGCGCGATCCTGGTGGTGAACAACGTGCGCGACATCGAGACCGACCGGGTGGCGGGGAAGCGGACGCTGGCGGTGCTGCTGGGGCGCGGACGGACGCGTGCGATGTACGTGAGCATGATGCTGGGCGCGTATCTCGCATCGGCGGGGCTGTGGCTGGTGGGCGACTTTCCGGTGTGGACATTGCTGCCGTGGTTGAGCGCACCACTAGCATTCCGGCCGGCCGAAGCCGTGCTGAGGAATGTGGACGGGCCGACGTTGAACCGCGCGTTGCGCGCGACAGCGCGGCTGCATTTGGTGTTCGCGCTGCTGCTGTCGACGGGCATCGTCACGACCGCGCTGTGAACGAGACGTTGCCCCGGCTGATCGCGGTGCGGTGGCGACCGTTCCGGCTGCCGCTGCGGCACCGCTTCGAGGCGGCGCATTCGGTGCTGGCCGACCGCGAGGGCGTGTTGCTGGAGTTGCACAGTGCGGACGGTGCAGTGGGGATCGGTGAGGCATCGCCGTTCCCGGCGCTTGGCGATGGGACAGTCACGGACGTGCTCGCACTGCTCGATGCGCGTGGGGACGCGTTACTGATCGACCCGGCACCGGAGGCGTTGCCGGTGCGCGGGCCGGGTGTGGCAGCGCTGCGCTGCGCGCTGGATGTCGCATTACTCGACCTAGAAGCACGACGGCAAGGGGCGACGCTGTCGGCACTCCTGTCATCGGCGCCGCTCGACCACGTGATGGTGAACGCCGTGATCGGGAGCGGGACAGCGGAAGTGATGGGCGCGTTCGCCGCCGAGGCGATCGCGGCGGGGTACGGCACGATCAAGGTGAAAGTCGGCGCGGGTAGCATCGACGACGACATCGCGCGCATCGAAGGGTTGCGGGCGCAGTTCCCGAACGTCGCGATCCGCCTTGATGCCAACGGGGCGTGGAGTGAGGTGCAGGCGCGTGAGGCGTTGGAACGGCTGATGCCGCTGCACATCGAATTAATCGAGCAGCCGGTGGCAGGGACGGATCTGGACGCACTGAAGCGATTGAAGTGGGACGACATTGGCCGGATCGCGGCAGACGAGGCGATCAGCGATGAAGAGAGTGCGCTGAAAGTATTGTCGGGCGGGGCGGCGGACCTGCTGGTGCTGAAACCGATGCGCCTCGGCGGCGTGCGTCCGGCACTGGCGATTGCGCGGCGGGCGGCGCGGACAGGCGTCGGCTGCTTTGTGACGACGACCTTTGATTCGAGCATCGGGACGGCGCTGGCGCTGCACCTTGCGGTGGCGCTGCCTTCGACGCTGGTGGCGCATGGGCTGAGCACGGGGGAGCACCTGGCGGCGGACATTGTGGACGAACCGCTGTTGCCGACTGAGGGGCGGATGGAAGTGCCGCAACGGCCGGGACTGGGGGTCGAGGTGGACGCGGGCGCTCTCGATACGCTGGCGACGTGGCCGTGGATGGAGCGGCGGGGGTAGAACTCGACTCCGTTGACGGTCTTTCGGCGTAACGGCGAGAATGGCGCGGCACGCCTCGGTGTGCAGCCACCCGACGGACAGCGGGCAGGACACGACCATTACGACATCACCTTCTGCTGACGGACTCTGGTACCTCGACCTCCATTCGCACTCGACTGACGCTTCCGACGATGCGGGCGGGACGGTGGAGGGGTATGCGAAATGGATCGTCGCGCGGCGGAAGCGCGGCTATCACATCGACGGTTTTGTGCTCACGGAGCACCGGCAGTACGACCCGGCGACGGAATACTCAGCGCTCAGTGAGCAGTACGGGGTCACGATTCTGCGGGGCGCGGAGGTAGAGACGGACATCGGGCATGTGCTCGTGTACGGGATCACGCCAGAGTTTGTCCGTGGGTTCGACTTGAAGTCGGTCGCGCTGCCGTACGTGGATGTCTTCAAGGCGGCACGCGAGACCGGCGGATTCGCGGTCGCGGCGCACGCAGGACGGCCTCGGATCGGTCTAGCTGAGCACGTGGACACGCGCGGAGTGGCCGTCGAGGGGATCGTGACGGCGATTGAGCAGCTGAACGGTGGGTCTTCGAACGAGGAGAACGGGCGCGGGCAGGAACTCGCGGATCGGTTCGGGCTGAAGTGCGTGGGCGGGTCGGACGCGCACTTTGTGAGCGCGATCGGGCGGTGCCTGACGGCGTTCCGGCGGCCGATTATCTCGGTAGAGGAACTCGTACAGGAGCTGACGCACGGGGAGTACCATCCGGTCACGGTGGAGCAGACGCTTGAGGCAGGAGCCACGAGTGGGGAGGTGCGAGGATGACGACAGAACAGGCACCGGTGTTCGAGTACGACGCGAGCGCGATCGGCGTTGAGGTTGAAGTGGGGTCGGCGGAGATACTCCCCGACCGTGTCGCGCAGTATCTCGTGGCGACGGGGGAGACGAACCCGCTGTACACGGATGAGGCGGCGGCGGCGGCGGGGCCACACGGCGGGCTGACGGTGCCGCCGGGCATCCTGCAGACGCTCAGCATCGCGGGTGGGCCGACGGCGAAAGTGAAGTTCGGCAACACCGCGTTCCACAGCGGGCAGCGCATGGAAGTGCTCGGTCAGATTCGGCCGGGAGACACGATCCACGTGTCTTCGGACGTGAAAGAGGTCTACGCGAAGACCGGGCGCACCGGGACGATGGTGTTTGAGGTGCGGCGGAACCGGTTCCGCAACCAGCACGGCGACGTGGTGGCGGTCTCGGAGCAGGCGATGGTGCATCGGCAGACAGCACCGCGAGAGGCGTAGTCATGGAACAACGGTACTTCGAAGACGTTGAGCCGGGCGACGAATTCTCGTTGCCTTGGCGGCCGGACCGGGCGCAGGTGGTGGCGTTCCGCGCCGCGGGGAACCCTGAGACGGCGGAGCGGCCCGACCGGTTTACGGACGACGAGGCGGCTAAGCAGATCGGGATGCCGAAGGCGATCGTGCCGGGGGCGTTCGCTCTGTGCATGGCGACGCGCGTGGTGACGGACTGGATGGGCGCGTACGGGACGCTGCACAGTATCGACGTGGACTTCCGGCGGCCGATGCTGCATGAGGACGCGCTGAACATCCTGGCACTGGTGACGGACACGCTGGAAGACGGCGGGCGGCCCACAGTGAAACTGGACGTCTACTTCGAGAACGAGCGAGGCGAGCGACCGGTGCAGGGAACCGCGCTGGTGGAGTTGCCGCGCAAACTGTAGCGACGTAAGCCGAAACTGTGCACTAACAAAACGCCGAGGCAATTGCCTCGGCGTTTTGTTGTGAGCGGTGCGTGCCCCGGTCAGTCTTCGCTGGTGGGGGCGGTAGTTGGCTCGGAGAAGGTGAGGCGGTAGGTGTCTGGTGGGGTTTCGGCACCGGGAGGGATGGGGTAGCCGAGGCGCTCCATCATGCGCTGGAAGGCCGGATAGGTCTCCGCGCCGACGATGGCGTACTCACCGTTGAAGATGAAGGTGGGGACGGCGGAGACGCCGATCACCTGTACCTCCTCGATGGCTTGCTCGACCTCGGACTGGTAGCGGCGGGTTTCGAGCGCCTTGCGGAGGACGGCGGGGTCGAGGGCGTGTTCGGCGCCGATGCGGACGAGCGTGTCGACCTCGCCGATGTTGCCGAGTTGCTCGAAGTGCTCGCTGTAGAGGTCGCGGTGGAGGGCGGCGTCATCGAGACCCTGCTCCTGTGCGAACCATGCGGTTTCGAGCGCGAGCATGGAGTTGGGGCGGAAGGTGCGGCCACGCTTGAAGTAGAGTCCGGCGTCCGCAGCGCGAATCTCGACAGCAGAGGGCTGGTCGCCGGGCTGTTGCCTCGGCAGCGTCGGACGGCCCTCAGGAGGGACAGACGGATCGAGGAGGTAAGGGCTCCAGGCGACCTCGATGTCCGGGTAGTCGCGGCGAAGACGCTCGACGAGCGTCAGGCCGACGAAGCACCATGGGCAGACGAAGTCAGAGACGACGACGAGTTGCACGGCCTTGCTTGCATCGTCGTTTGGCTCGGTGGAGGGGGAGGTCGGGGTTTCGATGGTCATAATGGGATGATACGACGCGTGTCTGTATATCGACCGGAGCGGCATATCGACCGGAGCGGCGCGTTAAAGGTAAATTGGTGGACCTTGATCACTTGGTGGTGTCCGGCTTAAGGGTTGAGGGCATGTTTCGCGGCAAGCACGCGGGGGATAGCATGCTTTACCGCCTGCTCCGCGCGCAGTAGCGTCCTCTGGGACGGGACGAGTTGGCCTTACATGGTTGGCATCTGGTCGTCCCGGCGCGGCGGGGTAGAGCGCACATGACCTTACCCTCTGAGCCAGCCGCAGCATCCGATGAAGCGGCTTCTGGGCCACCGCTATCAGACGCTGCACCTGACAACGTAGAGCCAGAAACGACACCGGCTGGACGGCTGGCGCCCGACCTGAAGATCGGCGAAGTGCGGCGAGGAGCAAAGCCCGGCACGCGCTATGTGCGGGTGACACGCGCCTCAGAGCGCCCGTTCCAGCGCGTGGGGGCAACGCGGTGGCGGGCGACGCTGGCAGCAGAACTGCCAACGTCGGCGGTGGGACGGGCCTTCGCCAATGCACGGCACCTTGTTTTCGGTGCGCCGATGGCGACATCGCTGGCGATAGAAGAGCGGTTATCGAAGGTGAAGGCGCTCGCCGTGTTCTCCTCGGACGCGCTGTCGTCCTCGGCGTACGCCACTGAGGAGATCTTGCTGGCGCTGGTGCTGGCGGGGACCGGGAGCTTGGGCATCGCCTTGCCGGTGGCACTGGTGATTGCGGTCTTGCTGGGGGTGGTGATTCTGTCGTTCCGACAGACGGTGCGTGCGTATCCGCGCGGCGGCGGGGCGTACTCGGTAGCAAGTGACAACCTCGGCTACTGGGCGGGACTGGTGTGCGCGGCGGCACTGTTGGTCGATTACGTACTGACGGTTGCGGTGAGCATTTCGGCTGGGGCGCTAGCGATCATCTCAGCGATACCGACGATGGCGCCGTACCGGTTGGAGATGGCGGTCGCGGCGGTGGTGCTGGTGACAGCTGGCAATCTGCGCGGCATCCGCGAGGCGGGCAACCTGTTTGCGATACCGACCTACCTGTTCATCGCGGGATTCGGCGGGATGATTGTGGTAGGACTGGTGCGCCTAGCTATGGGTGATGGACCGGCAACGCTGACGATGTCTGCGCCGCCGCGCGAGCATGTGGAGGCGCTACAGGGACTGACCTTGATCCTCGTACTGCGTGCGTTCGCTTCGGGGTCGGCGGCGCTCACAGGTGTGGAGGCGATCGCGGACGGGGTGCAGGCGTTCAGGCCGCCAGAGGCGCGGAACGCGGCAACAACGCTAGCGGTGATGGGCGCTATTCTCACTACGTTCTTCATAGGCGCGACGTTCCTCACGGTGCGGTTTGGCATCGTGCCGTCGCACAGTGAGTCGGTGATCTCGCAGATCGGGCGGGTCGCGTTTGGAGGCGAGAACGCGGCGTACTACTACCTACAGGCGACGACCGCGATGATCCTGGTGCTGGCTGCGAACACCGCATTCAGCGGGTTCCCGATGCTCGCCTCGATCCTTGCGAAAGACGAGATCGTGCCGCGGCAGTTTGCGTTCCGGGGGGACAGGCTCGCGTACTCGAACGGAATTCTGGTGCTGGCGGTTTTCGCGGTCGTGCTGCTGATTCTGTTCCAAGCGGACACGCACCGGTTGATCCCGCTGTATGCCATCGGCGTGTTCCTTGCGTTCACGATCGCACAATACGGCATGGTGCGCCGGTGGCAGCGGATCCGCGAGGCGGGCTGGCGTTATGCAGCGACGATCAATGGGACCGGGGCGCTGCTCACTGGTGTGGCAGCGGTGATTACGGCGGTGGCGAAGTTCACCACCGGGGCATGGGTTGTGCTGCTGCTGCTCCCGGTACTGGTGTTGCTGTTGCACGCTGTGCATCAGCATTACGCCTTGGCGCGAACCCAGTTGCACCTCGAAGACAGCGGGCCTGCACTCAGTCTGGCGCTGCCGCCCGACCGGCCGGTGATCGTGCCGGTGAGCGAGGTGAACCTGGCGACGGCGCGGGCGCTGACTTACGCCAAGGCGCTGTCCACCAATGTCACGGCGCTGCACGTCGTGACCGAGGAGGGCGAGGACACGACGGCGCTGGAGGAGTACTGGCACTCCCGGTATCCGGAGACACAGCTGATCATGCTTGACTCGCCGTACCGATCGTTCCAGGCGCCGTTCATGGCGTACATCGATGCACTGTCGATACCGGAGGGGGTGCCGCTGACGGTAGTGCTGCCGGAGTTCGTGCCGAAGCACTGGTGGCAGAGGTTCCTGCACAACCGGACGGCGAACCGGCTGCGCGATGCGCTGTACCATCGCCGCAACACTGTGGTGATCAGTGTGACGCAGCAGTTGGCATAGCAGGCGGTGAGCGAGGCTGGAATGCGATACGGCGCCATAGAATCGAAGATTCGGCGGATGCTCGCAATCAGTTTGCTAGTGATACTGGTGGGTCTGGCTGCGCGCGGTAGTGATATCCCAGATCTGCCGACGGTGGTGGTCATTGCGCCGGTTGAGTTTGTCTCAGCACGAGTGAGTGCGATACCCACGTCTGTGCCCGATGCAGTGCCGCTTGCTTCCGCACCTGCGCGTGTTGCGGTTCGGAAGGCGCCTCGTGTGCCGATCCAGACCGCGTGGGCGGTTGCGCCGAAGATGCTGGCGAGCGCGTCGAGCGCGCCGCAGAACTCGGCGGTGGCACTGTTGTTGCTCGATGATGCTTCGGGCACGGTGCTGTACCACGAAGGAGGCAGGACACCGCTGCCGCCGGCGAGCCTGACGAAGATCGCGACGGCGATCTTGGCTATTGAGCGGGGCAACCTCGATGAGTGGGTTGAGGTGGACGTGGATAGCCGAATCATGCACGGGAGCACGGTCATGGGCTTGATGCCGGGTGACCACTTCACAGTGCGCGATCTGCTGTACGGGTTGATGCTGCCTTCGGGGAACGATGCGGCGCTGGCGATCGGGCGGCATGTCGCGGGGAGCGACGCGGCGTTTGTGGAGCAGATGAACGAGCTGATCGCACGCCTCGGGTTGATCGAGAGCCACTTCGCCAACCCGCATGGATTGAACGCGACGGGGCATGCCGCTTCCGCGCACGACCTAGCGATGCTGGCGCGGTACGCGATGACGCTGCCGGAGTTCCGCGAGATCATCGGTACATCCAGCTGGGTGGCTAGCGGGTCTCGGAACGTGCCGCTGTTTAACGTGCTGAACAACGTGCTGTACGCGATTCCGGGGGCGGACGGAGTGAAGAGCGGGTTCACGGAGCAGGCGGGGCGGACGATGGTGGCCTCGGCGTTGCGAGACGGGCACCGGCTATATGTGGTGGTGCTGAACGACCCGCGGTACGAGGCGGACGTGGCGGCTTTGTTGGACTGGGGATTTGCGGCGTTCGACTGGTCGCTGACGTCGGCGGCATTAACCATCGGGACCGGGCCGGGGTAATACGAGCGCAAGCACGAGGCATCGGGCCACCTGTGGCAGTCGCCGATCGTGCCGATAGTTACGAGTAGGCGGCGCGAGGCTGGAGCAATGTTGTGTCTGACTGGTTGACCCGTGGTATGGCCGGACGAGCATCGTGAGTGCGGCGCTGATGGTCTCCCGTCGCTGGGGGTATACCTCGCATGGCGTGTGGCGTGTGGCGTGTGGCGCGATGGTGGCGGCCGGCCCGGATCTTGGGCACGGTGGTCGCGACTCTCATGGTGTTTTCGTTCGCGGTCGCGACGCCGAAACACTCGGCGAAGTCATCGATTGCTGTACGACCGGCTAAGGTGCGGGCGGCCGAGGCGGGGATGAGCGTGAAGGCGCTCGACCCGCGTGAGCCGACGGCGGTCGCGGAGCCAGACGGGTACTAACGACCGGCAAGCGCTGTCATCAGGTAGTGCGCTCGCGCGTATTGGTCAGTGGTTGCCTAGCATCGCCTCATGGCAACGCGCCAAGATGGCGAGGGCTTTAAAGGGCTGCTCGAGCACCGGGAACGTCGGGATGTTTCTTGGCTCAAGGAACGCTTTGCATTCCTCCATGCAGTCGGCATCGCCGCTGAAGCCTACGAGGATGGGCTTCTCCGGATAGCGTTGCGCGAGATCGACGATGAAGTCGAAGGGCGGGATGCCGGTGTCTCGGGTCAACATCAGGATCGGCACAACGGCGTCGATCGTTGGGTCCTTGAGGAGGGCTTCCATGCCCTCGCGGTAGCCGAACTCGACCCCATTGACTGTGGCCGATGCCCAGATATCGACGGGGTTTCGCATACGGATGTAAGGCGGGCTGATCTCGTGTAGCCGGGCGACAGTTTCATCTGTGACAGTGGGCACCTCGAGTCCGAGACGCACGCAGAGGTCGGTGAGAACGACGAGCATCGCTCCGGAGGGGGCGAGGAAGCCGACGCGGTTGCCCTTCGGCAGTGGCACCATAGACAGAGCCTTCGCGGCGAGGATGAGGTCGGTGTACTCCTCTAGGCGGACGATGCCGGACTGACGAAGCATGCCGTCTACCAGGCGGTCTTCGGTCGCCATAGCGGCGGTGTGCGCGACGGCGGCTTGCTTGCCAGCCTCGGTCATCCCGCTCTTGAGCATGACGATGGGTTTCCGGCGAGACACTTCTCTGGCGACGCTGAGGAAGCGCGCTGGGCGCTTGAAGCTCTCCAGATACATGATGATAGCGCTGGTTTCCGGGTCATCTGCGAGGTACTCGAGGGCGTCGACCTCGTCGACGTCCACTTTGTTGCCAAGCCCGATGACGCGGGCGACTCCGAAGTGCTCGCCAGTGAGGATGTAGCGCATGGTGTGGGTGAGGAAATTGCCGGTCTGGGCGATGACCGAGACGGTGCCGCGGCGAATCTTGCCCAGCGGGAAGAAGGCAGACGTGTACGACTGCGGCGTCGACGCGTGACCTGAGATGTTGGGGCCGAGGACGCGAATACCGGTCTCGCGGATGATCGTCAGCAGTTCATTCTGGGCTTCGACGCCCGTCTCATCGACTTCGGCAAAGCCACCCGCCATCAGGGCCACGTGGCCGATGCCTCTGGAGGCACATTCCCGCACGGCCTGCGGGGTGGCCTCTGCGGGCAGAATGATTATGGCGACGTCTACGCCATCTGGGAGGGTGCCGATAGACGCCATGACGGGGAGCCCGAGGATCTCGCCACCGCGTGGATTCACCGGATAGATGTGTCCGGGGTAGGCGTTGGCCTGAAGGTTGCGGATCGCCTCGTAGCCAGCTTTGCCGGGGGTGCCGGAGGCGCCGACGATGGCCACACTGCGAGGCTCGAAGAACGGGGTCAGGCTCTGCTTCGTCGCGTCGTACATTGCTTGCCTCCCGGCAATACTTGCGAACCTCGGCGTGGAATTCAGGCCTGCAGGCCGACCGGACAATTGCGTAGGCAGCTCAACGCTGTGTCGTGCCACTGATGGTCACGGCGATGAGGGCGTCTACAGCTATGGGCGAGCCATCCAGGCGAATCTTGATCGGGTTGAGGTCGATTTCACGGATCGCCTCGTGCTCGATCGCGATGTTGCCGAGGGCGACCAGAATTTTCGAGAGCGCCACGCGATCTGCTGGGGACTGTCCGCGGAATGGGCCGAGGATTTTCGTGCTCCGGATGTCCTGCAACATGCCGAGCGCGTCGGCGTCCGTGAGCGGCGCGACTCTATATACGGCGTCGTCCAGCACCTCGGTGAGGATCCCGCCGAGGCCAAACATGACACAGGGGCCGAGTTGCACATCGCGGATGATACCGCAGACGAGTTCGCGGTCGCCCCTGACCATCTCTTCGACGAGCAGGGCCGCGCATCCGGGAATCTGCAACAGGCGTTGGGCGGCCTCGCGTACTTCGGCTTCGGAGCGGAGGTCGAGGACGACTCCACCGGCCTCGGTCTTGTGTTGGAGCTCGGCGCCGGAGGCTTTCAGGACGACGGGGAAGCCGATGGTCTTCGCTTCTGCCACCGCCGCCTCGGCATCGGCAGCCGTTGCATATCGGCTGATGGGAATCCCGAAACCGGCGAGGAATTGCTTCGCCTCGTGCTCTGTCAGGGACGGGCGTCCACCAGCCAACGCGTCGACGACCGGGTTCATGAGCCCTCCACGATGTCAGTCTTACAAGCGAGCCTGCCGGATTGCGGGACGGTTACATTCGTGTCCGGATCTGTCAAGCCGAGAGCGACGAGTGGTGTGTGGTAGCAGCGATTGCTACCTCAAGCCACAGTCAGGGGATGGGGCTACAATGCTAACGTGGTGGCAGTCGATCCGCTGGTAGGCATCATCATGGGTTCCCGGTCCGACTGGGAGACGATGCAGCATGCGGCAGACACCCTAGAGACTCTCGGTGTGCCGTTCGAGGTGCGCGTGGTCTCGGCACACCGCACCCCCGACCTGCTGTTCGAGTACGCCGCGTCTGCCGAAGGGCGTGGGCTGCGTGTGATCATCGCAGGTGCGGGCGGGGCGGCGCACCTACCGGGGATGGCGGCGGCGAAGACCGCGCTCCCGGTGCTGGGTGTGCCGGTGGAGTCGCGTGCACTCAAGGGGATGGACTCACTGCTCTCGATCGTGCAGATGCCAGCGGGGATTCCCGTGGGTGCGCTAGCCATCGGGCGGGCTGGCGCGGTGAACGCGGCGCTGCTGGCAGCGGCGATCCTCTCGTCACATGACGCGATGTTACACACGGCGCTGGCGGAGTTCCGTGAGGCACAGACGAGGCTGGTGCTGGACGACCCGGATCCGCGCGTACCCGACCCACAGGCATAGGCGTGATCCTCGGCGTACTCGGCGGGGGCCAGTTGGGACGGATGCTGGCGCTCGCTGGCTACCCGCTGGGGATGCGGTTCCGCTTCTTTGACCCGGCCGATGAGGTATGTGTCGACGACATCGCACCGCGCGTGCGGGCGGCATATGAGGATGTGGATGCGCTCGCGCAGTTCGCGGACGGCGTGGACGTGGTCACATACGAGTTCGAGAACGTGCCGGTAGATGCGGTGCGGGCACTGGAAGCGCGCGGTGCGCGGTTGCTGCCACCGCTGGTGGCGTTGGACGTATCACAGGACCGGCTGACTGAGAAGCAGTTCCTTAACGGCCTCGGTATTGCGACTGCGCCGTTTGCGGCAGTGGATTCGGCGGAAGGGTTGCGCAGCGCGGTGGCGACGCTCGGGCTGCCCGCAATACTGAAGACGCGGCGGATGGGGTACGACGGCAAAGGGCAGGCAGTGCTGCGCAGCGATGCAGATGCCGAGGCTGCTATTGCGGCGTTCGATGGGACGCCGTCGATCCTCGAAGGAGTCGTGCCGTTCGCGCGAGAGTTGTCGGTGATTGCGGTGCGCGGCCTCGATGGAGCGGTGGTGTGCTACCCGCTGGTGCAGAACTGGCACCATGATGGCATTCTGCGCGTCTCGCGCACGCCGTCGCCGGTGGTGAACGCCTTGATGCAGGCGGACGCGGAATATGCCGCGCGGCGTGTGCTGGAAGCTCTGGACTACGTGGGTGTGCTGACCATCGAATGGTTTGAGCATGAGGGGCGGCTGGTTGCGAACGAGATCGCGCCGCGCGTACACAACTCGGGGCACTGGACGATCGAAGGCGCGGCGACGAGCCAGTTTGAAAACCACCTACGCGCCGTGACGGGTTTGCCGCTGGGGTTGCCGCAGGCGCTGGGAGTGTGGGCGATGGTAAACCTGGTTGGGACACCGCCGCCGCTGGAAACGCTGGCCTCGTTATCAGGAGCGCATGTCCATATGTACGGCAAAGCGCCGAGAACGAGCCGTAAGGTGGGGCATGTGACGTTGTGCGCGGTGGATGAGGGCTACCTCGATGCGCGGTTGGCAGAGTTGTTGCACGTGGTAGGCATCGAAACGGGCAATACGGCACGGGCGTAGGCGAGGGGGAAGCATGTTCTATGCGATTGGTAACAAGGTGCCGCGAGTGCATGAGACGGCGTGGGTTTCGTCAGAAGCGACGTTGATTGGTGATGTGACGGTACACGCGCGGGCAACGATCTGGCCGGGAGCAGTGCTGCGTGGCGACACTGGACCTATCGTCATCGGCGAGGGGACGAACGTGCAGGATCACGCTGTGATGCATAAGACGACGACGATCGGGCGGAACTGCACGATTGCGCACTTCGCGTTGGTACACGAGGTGGTCACGGAAGACGACGTCATGATCGCTAACGGCGCGCTTGTATTCGGTGGCGTGCACATCGGCAAGGGCGCCATGATCGGTGCTGGCGCGGTAATGAACGGCGGCGAGGTGCCTGCTGGTGCGTTGATGCTCGGCGTGCCAGCACGCCGCGTGACAACTCCGACGGACATCGCTGCGATCATCGCCAAGGGTACGAGCGACTACACGGAACTCTACGAGCAGTACCGTGCAGGGTTCCGGGCGACGGAGCCGGAGCACTTTTCGTAGGGACTTGCGCTAGTGGCAGCCCCACGGGGCGAATGAATGGCCGGCGCGTACCCAGAGTTCATGTCCGGCGGCGAGGTTGTCGCGCAACGCACGCAGATCGTACTGGCTGCTGAAGTGGTGCTTCACGTCTATCTGCATCACGCCGATGTAGAGGCCGCCAGCGCCGGAGGCGAGCGTGTCGACGGAGTCGTAGTGACCGTCGCGGTCACTATCGATTCCTGACTCGCAGTAGGCAATGGCGAGCACGGTTGGCCAAAGTTCGCGAGGCCATGCTGTGGTGGCGAGCGTAGCTTCGACTTCCGACTGGGAGGCGTAGGCGCCGGCTGCTGCAGGTCGAACGGCTGGTTCTGGCGTTAAGGGCGGAGCAGGCATGGCGATGACCGCAGTCATTACGGCTGGAGTGGCCGCTGGGTTGCTGAGGGCGGCGCCCTTGGCAGCGGAGGTTGCGGTGGGCTTTGCGAGCATGCTGGCTAGGGCCGACTGGGCGGCTGGGGTGTCCAACTGGACTGCGAAGGTGCTCATGGACTCCGATGCGCCATTGGCATGGATGGTATAGCTAGGGGCTCCAACGTACTGGAGGCGACCGTCGATGAGATTGAGAGCCTCGGAGCGAGTTTTGGCTTCCGTGGGTAGGGCGTCTGGGTGTTGCATGGTACCGGCTATCAGGACGGTCACTGCGAGCACGGCGACGATGAGCACGACATGCCTCCGCGCCGCCCGGGTGGCCGTCGAGAGACGCGGCCTGAGCCGCGACCGTTGCACGGGGTGAATCAACCGGCGGCCGAATCTACCTTCGCGTGCGAATCCGCGCCGCCCGGCATGTGCCTAAAAGCGAAAGCGGCCTCACCCGTAGCAACACCGAATGTTGCGACGTTCGCACGCGAACGGTACTGCGAGCTGTTGTTCTTGCCGATGTGTTGCAAGGTATCCCGAATGCCATGTTGACTTACTGGCGTTTTTTCACGTCGGATGATGTGAATGCGTTTATCTACTTACGAAACCGTAGCATCGCGCCCGATACGTGTCGCCTTGACACGATGCATAATCAAAGTGCGTGAAGTTAACAATTCAGGCGACAGAATGTTGTGATGTAACGTGTCACATGACGCGCGCGCGGCGACTGTTGGCGGAGCAGGCCGTACCCTCGGATGTACGTAACGACATATGCGCCTCATGGAGGGCTTGCCGTGTATCTCGACCTAGTGAGCCTCATTGTAGCGGCGGGGTACGTCGGATTGTTCGTCATCATCTTCGCGGAGACGGGACTGCTCATCGGTGTGTTCCTGCCGGGCGACTCGTTGTTGCTCACGGTGGGGTTAGTCGCGTCGAAAGGGATATTCGATATCCGGCTTTTGATTCCACTGCTGATCGTGGCGGCAGTGGCAGGTGACGCGACCGGGTACTACATCGGCAAGCAGGCGGGCCCCATGCTGTTCGCGCGGGATGAATCGCGGTTCTTCAAGCGGCGGCATCTGCTTAAGGCGCGTGAGTTCTACGACCAACATGGTGGGAAGACTATATTTTTAGCCAGATTTCTGGCTTTTGTGCGGACGTTCGCGCCGACGGTGGCTGGGGCCGTGGGGATGCCATACCGGCAGTTCTCGCTCTACAACGTGACCGGCGGAGTGGCATGGATCACGTCAATGACGCTGGGCGGGTACTGGCTGGGTGACACGCTGGAGCGCCTGCCGGTGAACCCGGAGATTGCGATCGTGTTTACGGTGATCGTGGTGATAGTGGTGTCAGTGTTGCCAGCGGTGTGGCATGTTTGGCGCGAGCGGAAGAGTTCGATGCGATAGGTTAGCCGCCAGGCTTAGAGTGCACGATAGTCTCAGGACTCGGGTACTCATTGTGCGCTTTTTCGCACTGCTCACATACGAAGTTTTCGCACGCCTCGCATGCTTGCACGGTTGCGGCGCGACAGTGCCAGCAAGGGCCGACGCGCGTGGTCTGTCGATATGTCGGCATACTTTCATACTAGCAGCGCGATGTGTGTCGCGCGAAGCGCGATCATACGCGCAGATATCCACGCTATCCACAATCACGAGTAGAAAAAAGTGTGAGCAGTTGCGCTATATAAGCGTTATATGGGGTATGTTGATAACCTGCTGAACACACTTTCAGCATTAATTGTGTGCGTGTCGTGTGACACGAAAAACGAAGAGAGTGAGGGATACATGGCGACAACTCGATCAACTGCAGCGAAGAAGCCGGCAACCCGAAAGCCGGCGGCGAAGAAGCCGGCAGCGAAGAAGCCGGCAGCGAAGAAGCCGGCAGCGAAGAAGGCCGCAGCGAAGAAGCCAGCGGCCCGAAAGCCGGCGGCGAAGAAGGCCGTAGCGAAGAAGCCAGCGGCCCGAAAGCCGGCTGTTCGCCGCGCCACGGCGGGGTAGTCACCTTTGGCCCGGTAATGCCGGGCATCCAGGCGTATAACAAGGCCGTGCCGGTCCCCGGCGCGGCCTTGTTATACGCCTCAGCGTGGCTGAGAGAGTGCGAACGACTGCAAGAACGCATCACTCGCCGGGCGGTTGCTGGCGGCCAGCCCGATTGCAGAAGACACCAGTTTCTCGCGTACGGTGATCCTGCTCTGCATACACGGTCCGATTGGCGTGTTTGGGCTGTTGCTCAACCGGCCATTGGGCGCGGAGGTGGAGCGCTGCCTGCCAGACTTCGCAGCGCCGATGGTGACGCTGGGGGTGATGTTCAACTGTGGGCTGGTGAATGTGTCATCGGCGTTCGCGGTGTGCTTCGAGCGGCGCGTCCCGGATGAGTCATGGTCGCGCCGGGTGGTCGATGGTGTTGGATTGATCGCCCTCGAAGATGTCGTGGAAGTGGTGGCCGACGACGTGGAAGTTAAGCGCGTGTTGAGCAGGTACGTGGTATGGAGTGCGGGACAGCTCGCGATGCAGATCGCGGCGCAGGGCTTGTTAGTCGTGGGGGCTCGGGGAGAAGGCGTGTCCACCTCGATGCCCGAGACGCTGTGGCTCGATGTATTGCGACGGCAACTCGGGCGGTTGGTGATGGCCGCTACTATCCGGATGACCCACAGATGAACTGATCGCACGGACGAGGTGGCGGGCTGGTAGGGTCGATTCATGAAGGAACTGACGCTAACCCCGGTGGGGTTTTTGGTGGGCTGTTCGCCGGTGTGGCGGGGGCGATTGTGATCGCGGCGGACGACGATGGGCTGACGCCTTTGTTGGCGATCCCGCTTTGTGGGACATTCATTGGCGTGACGATCGAAACATTGCTGCCGCATCGGCGACGTTCGGACTCGGCGCTACTCGGAGGCCATGTGCCTCGTGACCTGAAGCGCGCGGATGCGGAGCGCGGCGAGCAGCGGGCGGAGTTTGCGGACGTGGAGGATGGTGGCGTCGGGAATCTCGTGATGCTCGGCGACGCCCCAGAGAATCATGTCGCGAATCTCGGCGACCAGTTCATCCCGGCTCATCGAGTGGATGTAACGGCTCACGTGGCTAGTGTACGGTGCGGCGGATGTGATGCGGGAGGCTCTGGTGGCGGACGTGCGGATCGTGGCGAAGGCGATGAATGACCTAGCCGACGACTGGCACTGGGTGCTACTGGTCGCCGCGACTGAGGTGGAGCCTCGTGTATTCCATGCCGTGCGGGTGCGAACGGCGTGTGGGATCACCATTTCCGGGGAACCACGGATCGTGCGGCTGTTCGATATGGGTGCGCCGGAGACGCCGACGTGCCCGCGCTGCTTGGAACGAGAATTCAGCCCCGGTCTGCGGGCGGCGATCAATGAAGCCATCGAGCAAGGGGAGCGCACACCCGTTCAGGTGTAGGGACTGCGAATCAGGACTAGCGGTCGATGGGGATTGAGGCACCGCTGTGGTAGGTGGAGACGAGGCGGCCTTCGGCAACCTCGATGTAGCGGGCGGTGCCGGGGTTGGGGCTGCCGGTGGTGTGGCCGAGGACGAGGATCTCGGCGCGGAGGCGGCCGGGGGCGAGGTCGAGCAGGGCGACGGTTCCGAGGCGGGTCTCTTTGTGGTGTGGCAGGTTGGGGCTGCCGGAGTTGATAACGACAATGCCATCGCTATGGTCGAGGCGGTCCACGTGGGTGT
This sequence comes from Thermoflexus hugenholtzii JAD2, assembly GCA_945903275.1. Classification (GTDB taxonomy): domain Bacteria; phylum Chloroflexota; class Dehalococcoidia; order UBA2979; family UBA2979; genus RH-chloro-G1. Next base: position 30,522 of record CAMDNW010000003.1, on the reverse strand, counting down.
CGCCGCCGATCATGATATCGACGGCCTCGCCGCCGAAGTGGAGAGCGGCGAGTTCCGCGGGCGTGGCGGAGACGGGGCGGAGGTCGTGTACCATGCCGATGCGCCAGCCTTCGAGAGTGATCATCTGCGTGTCGGCGAGGCGCGGGTCGTCGAAGACATCGTGATTGCCGCGGGCGGCGAGGACGGGCGCGAACTGCCCGCACCAATCGAGCACGCCGCGGGTGACGATGTCGCCGCCGTGGAGGATGAGGTCAACGGTCGAGAGAAACTGCGCCGCTTCGGGGCCGAGGCCGTCTAGGTCGCGGTAGATCGAAGGCAGGTGGGTGTCTGAGATGAGGGCGACGCGCATCGGCTCGCGCTAGTCGCGCGTCAGGCCGCAGGCCTGGGCGAGCAGTTCGTAGGAGCGGAGGCGGTGGGCATAGTCGTGCGTGATCGTGATCACGAGCAACTCGCCGACGCTGTATGACTCCGCGATCTCTTCGAGGCCAGCGCGGACGCGATCAGGATTGCCTTCGATGGCGAGGCTTTGCTGGTAGCGGATGTAATCCTGCTCCGGGGCGGTGAACTCGACGGCGAGGGCATACTCAATGCTGGGAACGCCAGCGGTAGAGCGGCCTTCGGCGCGGCGGAGGCGCATGAGGTGGCGGCTCATGCCGATGCGGTGTGCCTCCTCGTCGGTCTCGGCGCAGAGGGCGGAGACGCCGACGTTCACGAGGGGCGCATCGAGAAAGCGCGAGGGACGGAAGTGGTCGCGGTAGGCCTGCACGACTTTGGGGCCACCGTCGGGGCTGATGAAATGGGCGAAGGAGAAGGCGAGGCCCTGCTCGGCGGCGAAGCGGGCGCTGTCGTAGGCCGAGCCGAGCAGCCACGGTGCGGGCATGGAGTCGCCGGAGGGGATGGCGCGGACGCCTCGGAAGCGGTGGGTATCGGGGATGGTGTCGGCCATGAAGTCGAGCAGGTCAGCGACCTGATCGGGATAGGCATCGAGCGGGAGCGCGCCGGGGCCGTGCTGGAGGGCGGCGGCGGTGAGGCCGTCGCTGCCGGGGGCGCGGCCGAGGCCCATGTCTATGCGGCCGGGAAAGAGCGTCTCCAACATGCGGAACTGCTCGCCAACCTTGAGCGCGCTGTAGTGGGTGAGCATCACGCCGCCGGAGCCGACGCGGATCTGGCTGGTGTTGGCGGCGATCATCGGGATCAGGATTTCTGGCGAGGCGCTGGCCTGGGTGCGGCTGTTGTGGTGCTCGGCGAGCCAGTAGCGGCAGTAGCCGAGGCGGTCGGCTGCCTGCGCGAGGGCAAGCGTAGCAAGGAGCGCCTCGCGCGGCGTGCCGCCCGTGCGCATAGGGGACTGGTCGACGATGCCGAGGCGGATGGTCATGGGGTCAGTGTAGTCCTCGGGAGCAGCAGGGTTTAGTCCGCGCGGGGCGGGCGGCGGTCGATGGCGACGGGGTTGTAGCAGGCGACGGTGTGGCCATCGACGCCGGTGTCGGCGGGGATGAGGACGGGGGCAGGATCGGTGCGGCACTGCGAGGTGGCCTTGGGGCAGCGGGGGAGGAAGGGACATTCGGGGCCAAGCGTGGCGAGGTCGGGCGGCTGTCCCCGCATGGGGGTGAGCCGCTCGCGGCGGTCGATGCTTGGGAGGCTTTCGAGCAGGCCGAAGGAATAGGGGTGGCGGGGGCGGCGAATATCGTGCTGACATCGCCGGTTTCGACGATGGCACCGGCATACATGACGGCGACACGGTCGGCGAGGCGTGCAACGACACCGAAGTCATGGGTGATCAGCAGCACGCCGGTGCCGTCGTCACGCATACCTTCGATACGGGAGATGGTCTCCTGGCGCGTGCCGGGGTCGAGGTTGGAGGTGGCTTCGTCGGCGATGATGATGTCCGGGCCGAGTGCGGTGGCCATCGCGATCATCACGTGCTGCGCCATGCCGCCGGAGAGTTGGTGTGTGTACGACTCCACGATGCGGGCGGGGTCGGGAAGTACGGCTCCGAGCGTGCGGTAGGCGGCGGCGATCGCCTCGTTCTTGGTGAAGTGCCGATGGACGGTGAACAGCTCGTCGACCTGTTCACCGATAGAGAGGGTGGGCGTGAGCGCGGCGAGCGGCTCTTGAAAGATCATCGCGATGTGGCGGCTGGCGATCTGGCGCATCGCTTCGGGATCGGTATGCGTGAGGTCGATATCGAGGTAGCGGATGTCGCCATGGACGGTCGTCTGTTGCGGGAGCAGATTGAGGATGGCGTGGGCGACGGTGCTCTTGCCAGCGGCGGACTCGCCGACGAGGGCGAGCACCTCTCTAGGGTAGAGGTCGAAGGAGATATCGCGGACGGCGGGAACGGGGCCCTCGTTGGTGCTGTACGTCGCCGTGAGGTGGCGGACGGTGAGCAGCGGTTCGGTTGGCGCTGGCGGCTCAGGAGCAGTCGTCATGCCGATAGCCTACCCGCCCCGAGGCCAGGGTATGGAGGTTGCGGCCCAGGCGAGTGGCGGCGATCCTCGATGGCATGGTCATGACGCTGACGGACATTGCGATGCGCTTCGGCGGGCAGACGCTATACGAGGGTGTCTCGTGGCAGTTGCGCCCCGACGGGCACTACGGGCTGGTGGGGGCGAACGGCTCCGGGAAGTCCACACTGCTGCGGATTATGACCGGCGAACTGGCGCCGACGGCCGGATCGGTCTCGATGCTGAGCGGGCTGCGGGTCGGGACGCTGGGGCAGGATCACTTCCGTTTTGACGACGAGCGGCTGATCGACGTGGCGATCATGGGGCAGCCGGTGCTGTGGGAGGCGCTAGCGGAACGCCTGCGGCTGCTCGGCCGTCCCGATAGTGCGGCGGCCGGGGAGCGGCTGGGCGAACTGGAAGTCGAGATTGCCTCGCTCGCCGGGTACCAGGCAGATGCACGCGCAGCGGAGTTGCTGGTAGGCCTCGGCATCCCGCATGGGTGGCATACGCGGCCGATGCGGGAGTTGTCAGGAGGGTTCCGGCTGCGGGTGCTGCTGGCGCAGACGCTGTTCGGCGATCCGGAGTTGCTGCTGTTGGACGAGCCAACGAACCATCTCGACATCGCCTCGATCCGGTGGCTGGAGGGGCATCTGCGCGGGTTCCGCGGGGCTTTTGTGGTGATCTCGCACGACCGGCACTTCCTGAATGCTGTGTGTAACTCGGTCGCGGATGTCGACTACCATGAGTTGCGAGTCTACCCGGGCAACTATGACGCCTTTGAGAGCGCGAAGGCGCTGGCGACGAAGCAGCGCGAGGCGGAGGCGGAACGCGCCGAGCAGAAGATCGAAGATCTGCAAGAGTTCATCGATCGCTTTCGGGTGAAGGCGTCGAAGGCACGGCAGGCGCAGTCGCGGAAGAAGCAGATCGAGCGGATCGAGATGCCGGAGGTGAAGCGCTCGTCGCGTAAGGCTCCGGGTTTCAAATTCGCGCAGCGGAGACCTTCAGGACGTGAAGTGCTGCGTGTCACGGGGATCCACAAGGCGTATGGGGCAACGCAGGTGCTGCGCGATGTTACGTTCGGCATCGAGCGCGGCGAGAAGGTTGCGATCGTCGGGCCGAACGGCATTGGCAAGTCCACGCTGCTACGGATCATCGCGGGGATGCTGGAAGCAGACTCTGGGAGCGTTACGCTAGGCCATGAAGTAGCGACTGGATACTTCGCGCAAGATCACGCTGAGTTGCTGCACGAGCGCGAGAGCGCGTACGAGTGGCTGTGTGGGGCGGGGGGTACTTCGGACATCCCGACGGTGCGCGGAATGCTGGGTGCGCTGCTGTTCAGTGGCAGCGATGCGGACAAGCAGATCGCCGACCTGAGCGGGGGCGAGTCAGCACGGCTACTGCTGGCCGCGATGATGTTGCAGCAGCCGAATCTGCTACTGCTGGACGAGCCGACGAACCATCTCGATCTCGAAGGGCGCGAGGCGTTGATGCACGCGCTGGCGGCCTACCCGGGGACGGTGCTGTTCGTGAGTCACGACCGGCATTTCGTGGCGACGGTGGGGACGCGGGTGCTCGCGGTCACGCCGGATGGCGTCGATGACTTCGCAGGAGGGTACGAGGAATACCTGCGCGAGCGCGGCGAAGACTACCTAGATGTCGAGCGGGCGCGGCGTCCCCAGATGATGAGCGCATCCAGCGCGGCGGCGCCGGTGACTGGGTACGTGCAACGGAAGGGCCAGCGGCGGAACATGGCGGCACTGCGCCGGACGGTTGAGCGGCTGGAGCGTGAGGTCGCAGACCTCGAAACGGAAGGGGCGCGCCTCGAAGCGGTGTTTGGGGACGCGACATATTACGAACGCGTGGGGCGGGAGCAGTTCGAGCGCGAGGCGGAGCGGCGAGAAGCGGTGCAGAAACGCCTGGTGGCGGCGATGTGGGAGTGGGAACAGGCGGCGGCGGAGTTGGAAGAGACGCCTGCATAGGTGCTTTCTGACGGTTCACTCGTGGCATCTAGCAGTCGATGATGCTGATGTGCCAGCACACCGCATCATCGACCTCGATATCCAGCCATTGCCGAGGCCGAGGCCGAGGCCGAGGCTGCGGGTGCTGCAACTGCTTCCGCGTGCGGATGTTGAACTCGGAGAGCTGGTCTCGATCGTCGAGACCGACCCGGCGCTCACGTTGACCATGCTGCGACTGGCGAACTCGGCCTCGTCCGCGCTGGGGCGGCGGATTGGTACGGCTCGGGCGGCGGTGATGCGCTTGCCACCCGAGACCGGAACAGCGATCCACTGTGCGGGCTGGATGCACGCGCCGGGGGGGGGCGCGGCGGTGTCGAGTGAGCGCACCGGCGTCTGCGTCGGGATTGGTGTTGGGAGCGGTGTGGGTGTCGAGGTTGTGCGGACATCGGGCGGGAGGCGCGTGCAGCCGAGGAGTGCGTGCGAATCATCGGGGTGCTTCCGGTATTTGTGGAGCACGAGCGCGCTTCGGGAGGGTCTCGGCGACGAAGAACACGGTGATCGCCGCACCAACGAGTCCGATGCCGCCGGTGGCGATGGAGGCGATGCCGAGCGTCGCAATGCCGGTGACGGCGCTGAGCACGAAGGGGCCCGCGGACTGGCCGATATCGCCGATCAGGCGCCAGACGCCCAGGAACTCGGCACGGTTCTGCGGCGGCGAGAAGTCGGCGCCGAGCGTCATCACGATGCCGGAACCCATGCCATTACCGAGGCCGGTGATGAGGGCGACCACGATGAACGGGATGAGAGTGGTGGCCCACGGGATAAGGATCATGCCGAGTGCGAGGACGGTGAGGCAGGGGATGGCGACCCACTTACGGCCCCAGCGATCCATTACGACGCCGGTGGGATAGAAGAGCAACATGTCTAGGCCACCCGAGAGGCCGAAGACGTAACCGACGGCCTGCGCGTCGAGGCCGATGTGCTCGCCCCAGAGCGGGATCACGGTCTGCCGGGACGCACGGAGGACGCCGAGGCAGATGATCGCGAGGCCCGCCGTCGCGAAGATGCGACGGTTCTCGGTGATGACGGAAGTAAAGCGGTGGCCCATCGAGCCATGTGCGCCCTCGGTGCCCTCGTTGCTACGCATGAGCAGGAACATCAGCGCGCAGGAGACGATGGCGCACACGGCTTGTAGGTGGAACGTGCTCACGAGGCCGAACTGCACAGCGAGCAGGCCACCGATGAACGGCCCGACGAAGTTACCGATGCGGTTGGTGCCGCCGACGAGGGAGAGGGCGCGTCCGCGCACCTCAGGCGGGGCGTGGTCGCTGACGTAGGTGAGCCGTGCGAGTTGCCAGATCGACCACGACCAGCCCATGACGAACATCAGGACAGCGAATTGCGCGGGCGACTGTGTGACAGCGGCTCCGGCTGATACGACCACGAGTAGTACCGTCGCAACCACCATCGCCCAGCGCTCGCCGACCGCGCCGACCAGCATCCCCGCGGGGACATCGAACACCATCATGCCCACGCCTCGCACGCCGACGGTGAACGCGGCGAACGCGACGGATGCGCCCATATCGGTGGCGATCAGCGGAGTGAAAGGGATGGATGCGCCCTGCCCGACGGCGAAGAGGAAGGTGGGGAGGTAGACCGATAACCCGAGGTCACGGATACGGAACGGGGGCGCCGGCGGCTGTGACATTTGAGGACTGTACCGCGCGGAAGACTAGGCGCGAACCTTGCGATGCGACGCGCCCGCGACATCACTGCCGCGGTCGCGCTGGGGAGGACGAGGCGAGTCAGTGCTACGCGAGGTGGCGACGGAACCAGGCGAGCGTGAGTTTCCACGCATCGGCGGCAGCAGCGGCGTTGTAGGCCTGACCGGTCTCGTTGAAGAATGCGTGGCCTGCCTCCGGATAGACTTTGATCTCGTAGGGCTTGCCGGAGGCCTTCAGTTTCGCGTCGACATCGGCAGACTGGCCGGTGATGCGAGCGTCGGTGCCGCCGTACATCACGAGGACGGCGGCCTGCGTGGTGGCGAGCTTCTCCAGCGGGCGAGTGGCGCTGCCGTAGTACGGGACGCCGGCCTTCACGTCCTTGCTGTTGGCGACGACCTCGAAGGTGTAGCCACCGCCGAAGCAGAAACCAGTGACGCCGAGCGCCTTGCCCTGTGTTGAGGGCTGTGCCTTGAGGTAGGCGAGCGCGGCGATCAGGTCGGTGACGAGGTCGTCCGGGTTGGATCGGCCGAGTGCACCTGTGTTGAGTGCGATATCGGCGACGGTGCCGCCGTTGCGCGAGACAAGGTCGATAGCGAGGCCGACGAAGCCTTCTTTGGCGTAGCGGCGGGCGATGTCCTTGGTGTGGTCGTTGAGGCCACGGTTCTCATGGATGATCAGGATGCCGGGATAGGCGCCGGTGCCACTGGGACGGGCCATGTACGCCTTGATCGGCGTGGCGGGGCCGGGGAAGGTGACCTCGGTGACGGTGATCGCGGGGTCGGTGGCGAGACGCCGGGAGTGGCCGCGACGGCGGGGGTGGCCGCGACGGTCGCAGTAGCGGTGGCCGTCGCGCTGGCGGCTTTGTCGGCGGGGGAGGCGGTGCCGCAGCCAAGACTGAACAGAGTGGAGGCGGTGATTGGGATGCTGCCGGTGATGAGCAGGACGCGCCGCAGCATGTCGCGGCGGCTCATGTGCTGCTCTTGGTACTCGTCGGCGAACTCCTCGATGAGGTAGGTCTGGTGTGGGTTCAAGGTGATGTTCATAGAGGCTCCCTCGGGGTGCTCCGATGACTCATGGATGTGTATGGCGCTGTAGGTAGTACGAACGCCATGTATGGGCGGATCGGGCGCTTATCAGGGCGGGAGGGTTTCTTCGAACCAGCCAAGCACGAGGCTGCGGACTTCCTCCCGGCACTGACGGAGGCTGTGGCGGCCGCCTTCGAGGAGTTCGAGGCGCTTTGGCTCGCCGGCGAGGCGGTAGAGCAGGCGGGAGCAGTCCGGGGAGAGCCGGATGTCATCTAGGCCGTGTATGAAGAGGGCAGCGCAGCGGGGGGCGAGTATGGCGACCGGCTGTGCGCCCGCGGTCTGCGCGGCTAGCGTGGTGATGCTCACGACATCCTCGGTGGCTGCTGCGGCAGCGATCACGACTGCGCCGCCGAAGGAGTGGCCGACGAGGGCGAAGCGCTGGAGGCCATCGGAGCGGAGGAACTCGAGGCCGGTTTCGACATCGAAGACGCCTTCGGGGACGCTGCCGGGGGCGATACGGCCCCGGAAGTCGACGCGGAGGGCAGCGATGCCGTGCTCGCCAAAGTCATCGGCGAGGGCTGGGTAGATGGCATCGGCGGGGCCATCGAGGCCGCCGTCCGTGCCGCCGACCATCAGGACGGCGGTCGTGGCGTGTGGCACGGGGTGGTAAGCGCAGCGCACGGGGCCGCGGTTGGTATTGATGGCGAGTTCGAGCGGTGCAGCGGGGTTGGTCATCGGGCCGCAGCGTACACGGTGGGCGGTCGCCTCGCAGCCATGCACAGTGGCGCGTGGGCTACGATGGATGTGGGGACAAGGAGCGGACGATGCAATTGATCCTGCATGACATGACACCGATCCACTGGGCCGTTGCGGGCGCGGTGATCGCGGCGGTGACGCTCACGATGCTGTTCGTGGGGAACCGGCGTCTGGGCATCTCGACGGGGTTCGAGGATGCGTGTGGCCTCGTGCTCAACGCGCCGTACTTCCGACGGTCGGGCGCACTGGACGGGCGCACGTGGCGGCTGCCGTTCCTCGGCGGCCTTGTGTTGGGCGGGGTGCTCTCGGCGGTGCTGGGAGGCGGCTGGGAGCCGACGTGGGCGCTCGGGATGTTTGACACTGAGGTGGGCTGGGGGCCGACGGGCAAGGTCATGTGGATGTTCGGGGGCGGGCTACTGATCGGCTTCGGGACGCGGCTGGCGGGGGGCTGCACGAGCGGTCACGGCATCTTTGGGTTGTCAAACCTCGAAGTGCCGAGCCTGGTGGCGACGGTGAGTTTCATGGGCGCGGGTGTGGTGACGACGAACCTGTTGTACCGCGTCGTATTGGCGTAGGAGGACGATGATGCCAGTGTTCTTTGTCATGCTCGGCGCGGTGTTTGGGCTGGCGCTCAGCAGGTCGGGCGCGGCGGACTATGACTTCATCCAAGGGATGTTCCTGTTCACGAACTTCCAGTTGTACGGAATCATTGGGGCGGCGGTAGTGCTGACCGCGCCGGGGCTGTGGCTGTTGAAGCGGTACGGCAAGACCATGACAGGCGAGGCGATCACGCTGCCTGCGCGCCTAGGTCATCGCGGGAACATCTACGGCGGCATCTTGTTTGGGATCGGCTGGTCGATCACGGGGATGTGCCCGGGGCCGATTCTTGTGAACATCGGCGAGGGAAAGTTGTACGCGCTCGCGGCGCTCGCGGGTGCGTTGGTAGGTGCAGGCGCCTTCGGGTTGCTGTACCCGAGGCTGCAAGCGCCGCTGCGCCTGCAGCCGCTGCGCATGGGGACGGGCGAGGGCTAACGCACTATCTCGCACTACCCGATGCGAGCGCGAGGTAGTGCGCGTTGAGGGCCGTGGCGAGGCGGCGGGTGAGGCCGAGGCGGATCGGGCCGCGCTCGGTGTCGACGACGAGAACGTCGGTAAGCGTGCGCGGGAGGATGCGCGCGGCGGCATTGAGGTCGCCGGGGTAGCGGCCGTCGGTGACGAGCACGAGCAGCGATTGCTGCGAGCCGCCTGAGCGTACGTGAGTCTGACGGAGCAGGCGTGCAGCTCGCAGAAGGCCATCGATGAGCGGGGTACGGCCGCCCGTTGACAGCGAGGCGACGACGGTGCGGACACGGTTGAGGTCGCGCGTGGGCGCGACGAGCAGTTGGGCGATGTCATCGCGGAATGCTTCGAGGGCGACGGCGTCGCGGTGGTGTGCGGCCTGATCGATCACATCGAGGAGCGCGGCCTTCGTCGAGGCCATGCGCTCGCGTGCGCCCATCGAGCCACTGGCATCAACGAGGAGCAAGATGAGGCGGCGGTTCGGCGCGGCGCGGCGGTGCATGCGGAGGGCATCGGCACGTGTGGTGCCATCAGGGCGCCGAGCGTCTTCGATGAGCGTGGCGTGCAGGTCGAAGTCCCGCGAGCGACCATCCCACGGGAGGGCGCCGGTCGTGCGACCTCGGGGGGCGGCCGCGGCGTGGCGATGACGCCCGCGCGCCTCGCCAGCAGCGAGGCGCCGGGGAACGGGCGGGAGCGGTACGTGCAGCGTGCCCAAGGGTCGCGTGGTGTTGTCGGGTGGACGCTCGCCGGGACGGCCGAGGTCGCCGGGTTCGCTGCGTGCTGTCCGTTCGTCGGCGGGCGCTTGATTGCGAGGCGCACCGGCACCGTCGTTGTTGCCGCCGGGTTGTGGCGGTGGGGAAGCAGGCATGCCGCCGTCGCGAGTGTCCTCGCCGTCCTGTTGCTGATGCGAGCGGACGATGTCCTCGATGGGCGGGGCGGTGGGGGAACCGTCGGGGTTGCGTCGCTGGCGGTGAGGGAGCGCGAGTAGCGCGGCGGCGTAGACATCGTGATCCTCGACGCGGCCACGGTCGTCGAGGGCGGTGAGTGCGACGGCGGTGCGGTAGACGGCGAGGTCGGGGCGGAGACCGTCGGCGTGTGCCTCAATGCAGAGCGCGACGGCGAGCGCGAGCATCTTCTCGGGCACGGTGATGGTGCGGAGGTTGTCGCGTGCGCGCGCGAGGAGTGCGCAGAGCGTGCGTTCGGCCTCAGCGTATTCGTGTGCGAAGCGGGCGGGGTCGCGGTCGAAGGTGATGCGGCGGCGGACGATCTCGGCGCGCTGCGCGGGCTCGGTGGGGGTATGGGCGTCGACGACTAGACCGAAGCGGTCGAGTAGTTGCGGGCGGAGATCGCCTTCCTCGGGGTTCATGGTGCCGGCAAGGACGAAGCGGGCGGGGTGTGCGATCGATGCACCATCGCGCTCGACGACGTTCACGCCGGAGGCAGCAACATCGAGCAGCAGGTCGACGAGGTGGTCGGGGAGCAGGTTCACTTCGTCGATGTAGAGCACGCCTCGGTGCGCGGCGGCGAGGAGGCCGGGTTCGAGGCGGCGCTCGCCGCTGCGGACGGCGCGCGAGAGATCGAGTGTGCCCGCAACGCGATCCTCGGTGGCGCCTAGTGGGAGTTCGACGATGCGGGCGGGGCGCTCGGTCGCGTCGCCTGCGCTGTCGCAGAAGGGGCAGTGTGCCTCGGCGGGGTCGCATGCGGCCGGGCAGGACGCGCGCACGTGGACGAGCGGGAGCAGCGAGGCGAGCGCGCGCACAAGCGTGGTCTTGGCGGTGCCGCGGTCGCCTCGGATCAACACGCCACCGATGCGCGGGTCGATGACGTTCGCGAGCAACGCACGCTTCAGGTCGTCATTGCCGAGGACGGCGGAAAATGGGAAATGCGTTACACCGGTCATGCTGGCGCGCGCCCTTCGATGTCGGACTCTACGGCGAGCAACTGATCCTCGATGGCCGTGCGCAGAGCAGGGTCGGGTGACTCCCACATACCTCGGTCGATCGCCTCGATGAGGCGGTTGGCGATGTCGGTGGCGGCCCATGGGTTGCTCTGGCGGAAGAAGGCCTGCATCTCGGTGTCGAGCAGGTAAGTCTGCGCGAGTTGCTCATACATCCAGTCATCGAGCACCTGCGCAGTCGCGTCGTAGCCGAACAGGTAGTCGACGGTGGCGGCGACCTCGAGTGCGCCCTTGTAGCCGTGACGGCGGATCGAAGCGAGCCACTTCGGATTCACGACGCGGGAACGGAAGACACGGAGTGTCTCCTCGCGCAGATCGCGCACGCGCGGGCGGGCGGGATCTTGCGAGTCGCCGAAGTAGCGGCGCGGATTCGCGCCGGTGAGGGCGCGAACGGTGGCGGTCATGCCGCCGTGGAACTGGAGGTAGTCGTCGGAGTCGAAGATGTCGTGCTCGCGATTGTCTTGGTTCTTGAGCGCGATTTGCACGCTGGACAGCGCCGCACGGAACTGATCGCGGGCGTCGACGCCGAACTCGGCGCGGGTATAAGCGTATCCGCCCCAGTTCACGTAGGTCGCGGCGAAGTCGGCATCCGAACTCCACTGGCGCTCGTCGATCAACTGGAGGATGCCCGCGCCATAGGTGCCTGGTGGGCTCCCGAAGACGCGGTAGCCGGCCTGCTTCCACGCCTCGCGCGCGTTGAGGCCCATGTTGCGCAGGCGGTGCTGCTCGCGGTGGCGGTTGCGGCGGATGTAGTTCGCCTCGTCGGGTTCATCGAGGTTGGAGACGAGTTCGACGGCCTCGTCGATGAGCGTGATGGCGTGAGGGAAGGCGTCGCGGAAGAAGCCGGAGATGCGGCAGACAACATCGATGCGCGGATGGCCGAGTTCGGTGAGCGGGATGACATCGAGGCCGACGACGCGGCGCGACTCGGGCTGCCAGCGCGGGCGGACGCCGAGGAGGGCGAGCACCTGTGCGACATCGTCACCCTGTGTGCGCATGGCGCTGGTGCCCCAGATCGAGATGCCGACGCTGTCCGGGTAGCGGTTCTCATCGCGCAGGAAGCGGTTGAGGACGCCATCGGCGAGCAGTTGGCCGGTCTGCCAGGCGGTGGGACTGGGTACAACACGCGGGTCGACCGTATAGAAGTTGCGGCCGGTGGGCAGGACGTGCGCCATCCCGCGCGTCGGCGCGCCGCTGGGGCCGGACGGCACGTAGCGGCCCGCGAGTGCATCGATGAGGTGCGCGAGTTCGTCGTCGGCGCGCAACAGGCCGGGTACGACGTGGCCGCAGACGAAGCGCAGCGTGGCGACGAGGTCATCGCGGGCGGGGGAGGCCGCCGCGCCGCTGAGTACCTCGACCATCACGTCGTCGATGGTGGTGGCGGCGAACTCGCGGCGGGCAAGCGCGCGAAGCAGGGCGAGGCCGAGTGCGTGCAAGGCATCGAGTGCGTCGGCGTGGGCGTTGAGGAGGCGGCCCGCGAGGGCCTCGAGCGCAGAGTGGGGCGCGGTGAGCGGGGCACCTGGGGCGTCGAGCATCATGTCGAGGTCAAGGCCGAAGGTGCGGGCGAGGCCCTCGCGAAGCGAGGGAATGCTGGCGTTGGGCAGCCTTGTGAGCATCGCGAGCATTTCGGTGAGTTGGTCGCCAGCGGGGGTACGGCCAAGGGTGTGCAGGCCATCGCGGATGGGGGCCGCACCGAGTTCGTGGGTGTAGGCGTGGATGGACTCGACGAGGTGGCGGAAGTCGGAAGCCGACAGGTCGGAGATGGAGTAGGGGACGCCGTCCTCGTGGGTGGCGGGATCCCAGACGTGGATGTGGCTGGCGGTCGCGCCGTCGGCGTTGAGTAGCGCGGAGAGGTCGGCATCGAGGCGGGCGTCGCGGATCACCTGCCAGATCTCCTGCTGGAGGAACGGCAGCTTGGCGGGGTCGGTGCGTTCGAGCAGGTAGTACTCGTCGACGAGGCGGTCGATCTGGGTGAGCGGGCCATAGGTGTCCGCGGTGGTCATCGGTGGCGGGAGGTGGTCAACGATCACCGCGTGTGTGCGGCGCTTGGCGGCGGCACCCTCGCCGGGGTCGTCGACGATGAACGGGTAGACGAGCGGTAGATCGCCGAGCAGCAGGTCGGGATAGCAGTCCTCGGCGACGCCGACGCCCTTGCCGGGCAGCCATTCGAGCGAGCCGTGCTTGCCCATGTGGACGAGGCCGTCCGCGCCCCAGCCGCCTTCGGCGAGGGTGTGCGTGAGCCACTGGTAGAGCGCGAGGTACGGGTGCGGTGGCGGCAGGCCGGGGTTGTGCATGATCGCGTTCTTGTCCATGCCGTAGCCGCGCGGCGGCTGCACGGCGACGAAGACGTTGCCGAACTGGAGGCCCGCGAGGCTGAATGTGCCGTCATCATCGATGTAGTAGCGGCCAGGGGCGGCGTCCCACTGGCGCTCGACTTCGGTGCGGCGGTTGGCGGGGATCGCCGAGAACCAGTCCGCGTATAGGTCAGGAGCGACACGCGCGAACGCGCCGCGCATCTGCTCGGTGGTGAGCAGGTCACGGTCGTAGTGGCCATGGTCGACGAGCATGTGCATCAGCGTGTCGGAGTCCGGCGGGATGTCGCGTACCTCGTAGCCCTCGCCGCGCATGCGGTGGAGCAGCGCGATGAGCGAGGCGGGCGAGTCGAGGCCGACGCCGTTCGCTATGCGCGACGCTTTCGCGTTGTGATTGGTGAGGACGACGGCGATGCGCTTCTCCGCGTTTGGTTTGCGGCGGAGCGCGGCGAGACGCATGGCGATGCCGAGGACGCGCTCGATGCGGTCGGCGCGCGGCGCGTGGTGGATCACGCTCGAGCCGCCGAGTGCCTTGTGAGCGGTGCGGGGCGCCTCGACGGTCTCTTTGAAGGCGATGGGGACGGTGATGATGCGGCCGTCGAGTTCGGGGATGGCGACGTTCATGGCGACATCGAGCGGGTTGAGGCCGGCGGAAGACTCGTCCCACTGTTCCGCGCTCACGGATGCGGTGATCGCCTGCAACTGCGGAACACCGAGGCGCTCCAGCGCAGGGACGGCCCATTCGTCGTTGGCGGCGGGATCGGCGCTACCCATCGCGAACGACATGGTGTTGATCACGACATCGACGCAGGCGTTGCCGTCGGCGCCGACGAAGTATTCGAGCGCCTCGGGCAGTGTGCCTTCGGCGGAGAGCGGGTCTTTCAGTGAGTAGGCGAAGATCGGTAGCACGTTCGCGCCCATCGCTTCGCCCTGCATAACCAGGGCATCGATGAACACCGTGTTCCCGGTGAGCAGATAGGAGCGATAGAAAAGCACTCCAAAGGTGGGGCGGGCCGGATCGGTGAGCCGCCGCCACTCATCGATGTCGTGGCCGCGCATACGCGGGTGGTAGACGCCGTGGCGGGGTTGCTCGATGGGCGGGAGGTAGCCGTAGCCGGTGGTGAGCAGGTGGTCGGCGAGGAAGTAGAGCGCCTGCTGGTAATTGTCGATGCCGCTGTACTGGAGGTAGGCCTTCACCTCGTGCGCGATAGGGACGCCGACGTTCGAGGCGGCGGTGAGTTCGGGGTCGAGGTCTTCGGTGCCCGGCATGGCGACGAACCACTGGCCGTCGCGCTCGGCCATCCGCGCGAGCGCATCGAAACCGGGCAGGCTGGCGCGACCGCCGTGGAGGCGGACGACGACGACCTCGGCAGAGAGGACGACCGACTCGAAGAAGGCGATGGCGTCAGCCTCGGTGGTGAGGTGGTTCACGGTATAGGCGCGGACGGGCGGGAAGTCTTCGTCCATCAGTGGTATCGCACGTGCGAGGGCAAGCAGATCGGTATCGGCCTGCGTGAGGAAGAGGATGCCGGACTGCCGGACGGTGGGGCGATGCAGTTCGATGGCTATGGAGGTGTCGTGCGTGGCGCTGCCGTCCCACGTGAAGCCACTGAAGGCGTACTGCGCGAGTTCGGGCGGCGGCGGCAGGTAAGCGTTGGCGTCCGACTGCTGCTCGACGTAGTCGAAAAGCGCGATGACCTGGCGCTCGGTGTTCATCGAGTGGAAGAAAGTCGGGTGGCCGTGGAAGAGCAGCAGCGCCACGTTGGCGAGCGGGCAGGGCCCGAGGCAGCCGGCTTCGTTCAGGTGGACGCGGTTGCGGAGGCGGCGGCGCGTCCATTCGGCCTTGTAGAGATCCTTGCGCGCGGGCGCAGCGCCGAAGTCAGTGTCGCCGCAGCAGCAGCCGTTCACGCAGACGAAGAGTTGCCCCTGTTGCCGCGCAACGTTGACGAGTTTGCCGTCGGGGCGCGTGACGATGTTGCGCGTGGCGCGCGGGCGCTGCGGCTCGCGTGGGGAGTCAGCGGCCGAGTCGGGCATCGTGATGCCGTGCGCCTCGGCTAGCGCGCGCCGGCGCGCGTGAGCGAGGGCTGCTGGCTGCCGTGCAACGCCCGCTCGGTGAGCGTACCGAAGACAAGACCGATGGCTGTCCACAGCACGAACTGCGTGCCGAGCGAGGCGAGGCGAAAGCTCCAGAGCAGGCTTGCGGGGAAGGTCTCGGGTACTTCGTTGATTACTGGTAGCAATAGGTAACCGGCGGTGACTACGGCGAGGAACAGGCCGCCCGCGACGAGCGAGGCGTTCCATGCGCCGGACTGCGCCGTCATGTGGCGGCCGAGTGCCAGCGCCGCGACAGCCGCGAACACAGAGATCGCCAGCATGGCGAGGTACATCGCGGTGCGGTATTGAATCGTCTCTGCATCACCGACGGCAGGCGGATTCGGCGGGTACTTCAGGTAGGGGATGAGGTATATGACGCCCCATGCGGTGAGCGCGATGCCGAGCGCGGTCGCGCGCGCGCTGAATGCGCCAACACGCCCGGCGATGAACGCGAAGGCGATGGCGAAGAAGCCGCCGAAGGCGGTACCCAGCATCGCGATGCCGGTGGCGAGGCCAATGGTGCGCTGCACGACTCTGGTGACGACAGGGGAGTCGTCAGTGGCGTGAGCGGGGTTCGTGGTGGTGTCTGCGAGAGCGATGGCAGCCTCGATGGGCGGTTCACCGATGAGGGAGGCGAAGCCGAAAGCGAGGACGCTGGCAATGAGGCCTGCGACCATGCCGCGGACTAGCAGGTCTCCCATCGTCATGGGGAGTTTCCTCGTTCGACCGTAGGACTAGTGACAGGGCAGGCCCGCGAGGTGGCGGGCGTCGTGGACGAACTCGTGTACGAGGGTGTTCGAGAAGATCGACGCTGCACCCTGCTCGACGCCTACGAAGTAGAGCAAGACGAGGACGCCCACGCCGCCGAAGACCGCCCATGGGACGATCTCGCGGACGGGGATGGCCGGAATGGGGGCGGACTGGGGGATCGGTACGGAGACTGATTGCATCATGACTGCACTCCTCTGGGATCACGCGTCCCGCTGGCTATTCCTGATCCTGAGGGTCTGACTTCTGGCCACCGAAGCGGCCAGTCACAGTGGCGCGACCGTGCCGAGTTTGCACCGGCTTCCTCATGGAACCTCGACAGACAGTAGCACGAGCGATGGTCGAGTCAACGCCGGGGCAGAGCGTACCCTTGATGGTGATGGTGCGCGCACGAGGCAGGCGAGAAGATCAGCAGCCACATGCCGTGCGTGGCCTCAGAGGCTGGGCGCTCGGCCTGTGCCTCGCGGCGTCCGTGGCCTGCATGGCGGGCCGGATGCGACTCCTGAGGAGATCGCGCCGCCTGTGCCCGGCTCGACTCTGGATGCGGCGCGGGCTGCGTTCTGCCTCGGTGCGCTGGCGGAGCGTGCGGATCGGAACGGCGCTGCGACCGAGTGGTACGCAGACGCGGCGGCACTCGCGCCAGCGGGGCCGTTTGCACCGGAGGCGCACTGGTGGCGCGGCTCGTTGCTCGCGCGGGCAAGGCGGTACGTGGAAGCGGTTGCGGCGTTCGATGCGGTAGTGATGGGGTTCGGGGGTTCATCGTGGGCGGGCCGGGCAATGCTGGAGGCGTCGCTTGCGGCGGAGCACGCAGGCGCGCGTGACGACGCGGCGCAACGGTTGCGCGCGATCGCCTCGACACGGCCGGCGGCGGAGGCTGCGACCGCGTTGTACTGGTTGGAGCGACTGGGGCTGCGCACGACGGATGACGCCGTTGCTAGGGGCGCCACCCCGTACTCGTTCGCGGCTTTGATCGAGGATCCGGGTACGACGGTAAGGTTGCCAGCCTCGGCGCAGCGGGAGTGGGATGCATCGCCGGGTGACTGGGCGGCAGCAGAGGCGAGGCTGAAGGCGCGCTTCAGTGCGCCACCGGCTGAGGCGCACGCAGCAGCTGATGACCCAACGATGCACCTCGCGCTTGCGATGGTGAGCGTCGGCGAGCGGGAGGCGGCCGGCCGGTGCTGTTCGCGCAGGCGGCCTCGTATCCCACGCGACCGCACGAGGCGGTCGCGTGGGGGCGGACGGCCTCGGCAGCAGGTTTCCCGGATGTGGGAATTGCGGTAGTGGGGTATGTGCTCAACCGGCTCACGCCTGCGGAGCGCCTCGAATCTCCGGTGGCACTCGGTCGGCTTGCGTATCCGAGGGTACCCAGAGGAGGTCGTGGCGGCGGCGCAGGCAGAGGGCGTGCCGCCGCTCTTGTTACTCGCGTTGGTGCGGCAGGAATCGGCGTTCCACGTGCGCGTGGGTTCCTCGGCGGGTGCGGTGAGTCTCACGCAGGTGATTCCGGAGACGGGGCGAGCGATCGCCTCGGTGTTGCGAGCGGAGTGGGATGTTGACTCGCTGATGGAGGCGGAGACATCGCTGCGGTTCGGCGCGTACTACCTCGGCAGGCAGTTGCAGCAATTCGGCGGGAACGTGCTGGCGGCTTTGGCGGCGTACAACGCGGGGCCGGAGTCAGCGGCGCGGTGGCTGCGCGAGGCGCGGAGCGCGGACGCCGACGGCTACCTAGCGGCGGTGGACTACGAGGAGACGCAGCTCTACTTGCAGCGCGTGATCGAGCACTGCGGGTATTATCGGTACGTGTATGGGGCGGCGGAGAGCCGAGTATCCGGTAACTGATGTGCACAGATGCGAGGAGCGCCCGGCAATACCGGGCGCTCCTCGTGTATAGCGGCCGTGCAGGGTTAGTCGCGGCGGGTGGTGAGCCAAGCGAACTGCTGCGGCTTGCGGCGCCCCTCGGGGTCGATGGGGACATCGATGAGCGAGGGACCGTCCATGCGAAGGGCGACGGCGAGGGCTTTGTCGAGTTCCTCCGCGGTCTGGGCGAAGAAGCCTTTGCCGCCGAGTGACTCCATCATCAAGTCGTAGCGGGCGTTCGGGCTCATGCCGCCGACAGGCTTGATGGGGCCCTCGAAGAGTTCCGCTTTGTGGCCGCCGATGCCGCCGTTGTTGAAGACGACCCATGTGATCGGTAGGTTGTGGCGTGCGGCGACCTCACACTCGGTGCCGGCGAAGCCGAAGGCGCCGTCGCCTTGCAGGCAGAGGATGTGCTTCCCGGTCTGCACCGCCGCGCCAATGGCGAAGCCGTGCCCGAGGCCCATCGAGCCGAACGAACCGGCGTCGAGGCGCGTGCGCGGCTCGAAGTGGTTCAGCACGGTGCGGCTGATGTCCATCGTGCTCGCGCCCTCGGCGATGAGGATCATGTCGTGTGGCATCGCCTCTTCGAGCGAGCGCAGCGCACGGTAGTAGTTGAGCGGCGTCTGGTCGTCATGCTTCAGGTCTTCAATCTTCTCTGCGTTGGTGCGAGCCTCCTTGCGGACGCTCTGCAGCCATTCCGAGTCCTGCGGGAACTGCCACGGCTCACGGTCGAGGGCATCGAGTAGTTGGCCGAGGGTGGCCTTGGCGTCGCCGACCAGCGCGACTTCGGAGGGGACGTTGACGCCGACCTCCTCGGGGTTGATGTCGAGCTGGACGACGCGGACGTCCTTCTTGAAGCGTGGCGGCAGGCCGAAGTGCAGCATCCAGTTGAGGCGCGCACCGACGAGGAAGACGAGGTCAGAGTTCTGGAGCACGAAGGAGCGTGCCGCAGCGGCCGACTGGTCGTGCGTGTCCGGAATCGCGCCCTTCGCCATCGGCATCGCGAGGTAGGGAATGCCGGTGCGCTCGACAAACGTCTTCATCTCGTTCTCGGCGCGGGAGTAGGTGACACCCTTGCCGAAGATGATCAGCGGCTGCTCGGCGGTCTTCAACGCGGCGATGGCCGCCTCGATGTCCGCAGGGTCAGCGGCGATGCGGCGTGGTTCGGGAACGCGGGGGGCCCACTCGACGAGATCTTCGTCGACCTTGCCCGCGATGATATCGCCGGGAATATCGAGATATGACGGGCCGGGAGTGCCGTAGAGCGATTTTTTGATGGCCTCAGCGATGTAGATAGGGAGGCGCTCGATCTTCTCGACGCGCTCGGCGTACTTCGCGTAGGGGCGGAGCGGAGTGAGTTGGTCGGCTTCCTGGAAGAAGCCGGCGCTGTGACCGCCGCGCTCGTAGGAACCGCCGATGAGTAGCATCGGCCAGCGGTTGGACCAAGCGTTGGCGAAGGCGCCGACGGCGTTGAGCACGCCGGGGCCGGAGACCGCGAGCGCGACGCCGATGCGCCCACCGATGTAGGAGACGGCCTGTGCCGCATAGGTGGCGGGCATCTCATGCCGCATCCCGATGTAGCGGATACCTTCCTTCTGCGCGGCGCTGGCGATGCCAGTGACGGGTATACCCACCACCCCGAACATCGACTCCACGCCTTGCGTCTTCAACGCACGCGCGATGATTGTCTGCCCATCGATTTCGGCCATGATGTCCCCCTTTGCCGCGCAGTCCGAGCCAACGTCGGGCGTCTGCCTCGTGTCTGTTGGGGTGAGCATGGGCCTCCGCGAGGCGATTGTGAAGCCCCCGCCCGGACGTGCGGAGTGAGAGAATCACCGGGCCGCCCGACGAGCCGGGCAGGCGAGGAGGTGGGTATGGCCTGGAGTCACGGCGCGAACCAACAAGAATCCTCGGATGCCTCGCCGCTGCCGCGTTTCGGCGCGCTCGGCTACCCGAACTACCGGTGGTTCTGGCTCGCAAACGTGGCTCGAGTGTTCGGGATGCAGTTCCGGTTCATCGGCTCGGGCTGGCTGGTCACGGAACTGACGCCGTCGCCGGTATGGCTGGGAATCGTGGGAGTGGCCTCGGCGCTGCCGATGATCCTGCTGTCGGTGCCAGCGGGGGCGCTGGCGGATCGCTTCGACAGCAAGCGGCTGCTGGTGTGGTCGCAATGGGGGACGACAGTCTCGATGCTCGCGATGGCGCTGCTGATCGTCGCGGGGCTGGTGAACGTGTGGGTGGTGGTGGTCTGGTCGGCACTGGTGGGTGCGCAGATGTCGCTCGGCAACCCGGCACAGAACGCGATGCTGCCGAGGCTGATCGAGAAGCAGGCGATCCCGAGCGCGGTCGCGTATATGAGTGGTATCTGGAACGTGATGGGGATCGTGGGGCCAGCCGCCGCGGGCGTGATGATCGCGGTGATTGGCACGGGGCAGGCGTTCTTTGTGACCGCCGCGGGCTTCGGGGTGTCGGCGATCTTGTTGCAGACGCTACGGCTCGCGCCGATCGAGACGCGACCGCATGTGCCGGGTGGGATGCTGGGGGGGATCCGCTACATCGCCTCGAACCAGTTGTTCGCGGCGGTGATCGGGTTGTCGTTCTTTACCTCGATCTTCGGAACCTCGTACACGATTCTGTTGCCGAACTTCGCGCGGAGCGTGCTGGGGCAAGGTTCCGAGGTGCTCGGCATGATGGGGGCAGCGGTTGGCGTTGGTGCGCTGATCGGAACGATCCTGATCGTGCGGCTCGCGAAGAGCACGGCGTTGGGGCCGATCATGCTGCTGGCGGCGGCGGCATTCGGGCTGTGTGTCGCCGGGTTCGCGGCCAGCCGTTCACTGCCGGTAGTGCTGGCGTTCCTGTTCGCGGCGGGGCTGACCTCTTCGATCTACCTGAACATCGGCATGACTGCATTGCAGATGCTCGTGCCTGATGAGTTGCGCGGGCGAGTGATGGGTGTGTGGGGCATGACGTGGTTCCTACAGGCGGTCGGCGGGCTGCCGGTGGGCATTCTCGCGGCGTGGGTGGGAACGCCGACGGCGATCGCGATCGGCGCGCTGATGGTCTCCGCGTTCGCGTTGCTGTTGCTCGCTACCGTGCCGTCGCTCCGGCGGATCGCGCCGCCCGCGGGCGCCTCGGCATCGCGCGCTCCCTCACCGACGCGAGGTTAACGAACTCAGGGAGTCAGCTGGACGCGGCTGGGGTAGAGTCGCCGGGCGCCGGACAGGAAGACTGTGTTTTCACGAGGCTTTGTCGTGCTCTGGTTCGCGATGCTGGTCGCGATGCTCGGCATCGGGATGGTATCGCCGTTGCTACCGGTGTATGTGCGGGACACTCTGCACGGGCCAGCGGTGGCTGTTGCGCTGTCGTTTTCAGGGCTGGCGCTGGCCCAGCTGATCGCCGCCCCGTTCATCGGGCGGCTCGGGGACAGGCTGGGTGCGAAACCATTCATCGTCACGGGGTTCTTCATCTACGCGATCGGCGCGGCGGGGTACATCTTTGCGCCGACGTGGGAACTAGTGGTGTTCTTCCGCGTGCTGTCGGGGTTTGGCGCGGCGGGCATCTTCCCAATGTCGCTGGCGTACATCGGCAGGCTCGCGCCGCCAGGACGCGAGGGCACGTTCATGGGGGCGTTCTCGATCTCGCAGACGATCGGGTTCGGCCTCGGGCCATTGCTGGGGGGCGGGGTGCGCGACGCGGTGGGCGCAGATGCGGCCTTCACGTTGATGGCATTCTTGCTCGCGGGCACCGGCCTTGCGACGCTGCTGCTCTTGCCTGCTCGGGGGCAGCCGAACCGAGGTTCGGCGAGCGACTATCGGGCACCCGAGGAGCCACACCTCGGCTGGCAGGAATTGATCGTGCGGCCGGCGGTGCAGGCAGCGCTGGCGGTGCAGACGGTGGTGGCGCTCGGGTGGGGTGCGACCTCCTCCTTTGTTGCGGTGTTTATCGTGAGTGACGAAGGCCTCGGGACGAACAGTGCGCTGTTCGTCGGGGTGCTGCTGGCGACGCAGTCGTTGCTGTCGGGAGCGCTGCAGCCGATCTTTGGGCCGCTGGCAGACCGGCTGGATCGGCTGAAACTGGTGGTAGTCGGGCTGTGCGTCTCGGCAGTGGCGCAGTTCGTGTTCCCCTCGGTGCCGCGGGTGCTGTGGCATGGCGAATTGTTCGGGGAGCCGGCGGTGATCGCGCCGTGGCTGCTGGGGGTGATCGCGGTCGTGGGGATCGCGGAGGCGGTGACGTTCCCGGCGCAGCAGGCGATCTTCGTGAGCGTAGGGCGGGCTGTGGGCATGGGTTCGATCATGGGGCTGAACCAGACAGGGAGTTCGATAGGGTTCCTGACGGGCTCGTTGCTGGGTGCGCTGGTGGTGGAGGTGTGGAATCTCGACGCGGTGTTCCGGTATGCGGGTATCCTCGCGCTAATCGGCGCAGTGGTGTTCGCAGTGCTGATGCGGCGCGCGCGCGAGGAACTGCGCGAGACGGGTGCGTACGGGCGTGTCTCTGCGGCCGAGGCTGCGAGATAAGGACGGGGGATCGCGATGGAACGAGTGCAGGTCGGCAACGTCGAGGTGGTTGCGCTGTCAGACGGGGGCGGGGCGTTTCCCGCCACGCGCACGTACGCGGCGGCAGGCCAGGCGATCCAGCAGTACGCGCACCTGATGGATACCGACGGCAACCTGCTGCAGAACTTCGCATCGTTCCTGCTGCGCGCGGACGGGCGCACTGTGCTCGTCGATTGTGGCAACGGCCCAGAGCGCGAAGGCACGCTGCTTCGCGAGATCGAGGCGGTCGGGGTGCGGCCCGGCGAGATCGACATCGTGATCTTCACGCACTTGCATGGCGACCACACCGGGTGGAACCTCGAACGCGAGAGCGGGCAGCCGAGGTTTGTGAATGCGCGCTACTGGGTGCCGCGCGCGGACTGGGATCGGGGCATCGAGCAGAACCGCGAGGGCGGATCATTCAATCGCGATGTACGTCCGCTCGATGCGCTGGGTGTGCTCGATTTGATAGAAGGCGAGCGGGCGCTGACGCCGTCGCTGATCACGCTGCCGACGCCGGGGCACACGCCCGGGCATACCTCGATTGTCGTGCGGTCGGGCGGCGAGGAGGCCTACATCATCGGAGATGCGTTCATTACGCCGGTGGACGTGGCGGAGCCAGAGTGGCCGACGACTTGGGACGGCGACCCGGTGCAGACAGTGCTGACGCGGAAGATGCTGCTGGCCCGAATCGAGATGGGGAACCACCTTGTGGGTGCGAGCCACCTGCCCGCACCGAGCATTGGGCACTTTGTGGTGGTGAATGGGACGCGCACCTGGCGCGGGGTGAGGACGCCTGGCGGCTGACGCGGGCGAAGGGAGAAGCGACATGTCCATGATCCAGACGATCCGCGGGCCGATTGATTCGGCGGCGCTCGGACGCACGCTGACGCACGAGCATCTGACGAACGGCATCGGTGGAATGGAACGCATCCCCGGCCTGTTCGACCGTGAGGAGATGATCGCACGGAGCGTCGAGGCGTTGGAGCAGGCGCGGGCTGCGGGGGTCGACGCGATCCTCGACGTTACGCCGCTCGACCTCGGGCGACAGGTGTGGCTGTTCGAGGCGGTGGCGGAGCGGACGGATGTGCACGTGGTGCCTGCGAGCGGCGTGTACCGCTGGGTCCCGCCGATCTACTTACAGTGGGATGCGGACGAGATCGCCGCGCATTTCCTGCGCGAGATACAGGATGGTATAGAAGGCAGCGGCATCCGCGCGGGAATCATCAAGCTCGCGTGGGACCTGGAGTACCAGTTGAACGAGGGGCCGGTGCCGGAGAACACGCCGCGCGGGATGCTGGAGCGCACGGCGCGGGCGGCGGCACGGGCGGCGAAGGCGGGCGGTGTACCAATCACCTGCCACACGCGCGCAGTGGACGAACTTGGCACGCCGTTGCTCGATATTTTTGAGGACGAAGGCCTCGACCTGCGCGCGGTGACGATCGGGCATTCGAACGACTCGACGAATCTGCGTTACCTGAAGTCACTTGCGGCGCGAGGAGCGACGGTGGGCCTTGACCGGTTCTTTTCGACGGAGCCGGACTACGTAGCACAGCGTGGCGGGATCGCGCTGGCGCTGATCCAGGCAGGATACTCGGAGCAGATTTCGTTCGGGCACGATGCGTCGCCCGCCGGGTTCTGGGGGCGGTGGCGTGAGGAGCGCATCTCGGATTGTTGGACGCGCGTGCCGAAGTTCGAAGTGCCGTGGCTGCGCGAGCACGGTGCGAGCGAGGACGACATTGACGCTGTGCTGCGGCGGTCGGTGCGGGCGACGTTTGAGGCGGCGGCCGCGATGGCGGGACGTTAGGCGGGCGGGACAGCCTCGGCTGCATGAGCGCGGGCGCGGTCGATGGGGTGCATGGGCCTAGGAGCCATGACGAAGAACAGCGAGCCACCCGCTGCCAGCACCGCGGTGATGACGAAGCCGATGCGGTAGGAGCCGGTCACGTCGTAGACGTACCCGGCGATGATCGGGCCAGAGATGGTGCCGATGATGATCAGAACGTTGGAGACGCCGAGGATGGTGCCGAAGTTCTTGCGGCCGAAGTAATCCGCGCGGATCGCTGCCATCTGGGGGCCTCGGATGCCCCATGCGAGGCCATGCAATACGGCGAAGGCCAGCACGATAGGGACGGTGCCGGAGTAGGCAACGCCGACGATGGCGATGGCGTGCGCCATCATGCAGGCGACGGCGACCCAGCGTTTAGAGAAGCGGTCGCCGATGGGGCCGCCAATCAGCGTGCCGATGAGGAACATGAAGGGTAGCGTCAATGAGATCGTGGTCGCCGTGCCGAGCGACAGGCCGAGGCTCTCGACGAGGTACGAGATGAAGTGGACGTTGAGCGCCGACACGACGAAGAGCGCGGAGCCGTGCCCGAGGCCGACGAACCAGAACGCACGCGTCGCCATCGCCTCACGCAGCGTGAAGTCGCGGGTGCCACCAAAGGCCAGCGGGTCAACCTCGATGGGTTGGCCGGAGGCGTCGAGGGCGGGGGCGATGCCATCGACGTACATACCATGGTCGGCTGGCCGCCACCGGATCAGGAATGAGAGCGGGAGGCCGATGGCGATGGTGATGATCGCCGAGAATACGGTCGTCTCGCGCCAGCCGAACTGCTCCATCGATGCGACCGTGAGACGCACCATGACGCCGCCGATGGCGCCACCGGTGGCCATCAGGCTAAGTGCGGTGGCGCGGCGACGCTCGAACCACTGCACGGCGGCATAGGTCAGCGTGAGGTAGCCACTCATGCTCGCCCCGACGGACATGACGAGGAAGGCGATGTAGAAGTCGGCGATCGTCTGTACTCGGCCGAACATGATGAAGCCGCCAGCGAAGATGACGAGGCCGATCTGGCAGATAAGCCGCGGGCCAAAGCGATTGAGCAACCAGCCCTGGATCGGGCCGACGATACCGGACTCCATCTCTCGCAGCGAAGACGCGCCGGAGAGCACCGTCTTGCTCCAGTTGAACTCTTGATGCAGCACGACGACGTAGGCGCCAAAGGCCTGACCGAGGAGCGCGCCATTCAGCAACTGGATGCCCGCGGAGGCCACGATAATCCACCAGCCGTAGAAGATATCGCCGGTGCGGCGGCCCAGCCCTAGACTGCCTGATGGAGGAGATGCGGGGGCCTTCTGCATCGGGAGAGTGTACCCATCACGCGGCCACCGGGCACGGCTGCTAGTCACCGAGACGCGGACGAGGTACACCTCTGGGCGTGACCACACCGTCTGAGCCACCACCGGTCAGCATCGCCGAGTACGGGCGCCTCGCCGCCGCGCGACTGCCGGTGATGACCTACGACTACTTCGCGTCCGGGGCGGATGACGAGGTGACGCTGCGGCGCAATCGCGAGGCGTTCGAGCGGCTGGCGCTGCGGCCTCGAGTGCTGCGCGGGGTGGGCGTGCCTGATACCTCGGTGGAGGTGTTTGGGCGGCGGCACCCGTTGCCGCTGATCGTCGCCCCGACGGCATTCGCACGCCTCGCGCACCCGGACGGGGAGATAGCGGTGGCGCGGGCGTGCGCCGCGGCGGGCGTGACGCAGACGTTGAGCACACTGTCCACGTACAGCCTTGAAGCGGTAGTCGAGGCGGGCGGTGGGCCTCGATGGTTTCAGGTGTATGTGTTCCGGGATCGCGCGCTGACACGGTCGCTGGTGGAGCGTGCCGAGGCGGCGGGGTACGAATCGCTGGTGCTCACCGTCGATGCGCCGGTGCTCGGATCGCGCGAGCGCGATGTGCGCAACCGCTTCGTGCTGCCGGAGGGCATGTACCCGGCGAACCTGGTGCCTGAGGAAGGGCAAGAGGTGCGGCCGGCTGGCGAGGAGTCGGGCCTCGCGCGCTACTTCACTTCGCGCATCGATCCGGCACTGACGTGGGACGACGTGGACTGGCTGCGGTCGGTGTCGCGGCTGCCGGTACTGGTGAAGGGCGTCGTGCGCGGGGACGACGCACGCCTCGCGGTCTCGCACGGAGCGGCAGGTATCATCGTGTCGAACCACGGCGGTCGGCAGCTCGACTCGGCGCCGGCGACTATCGATGTGCTTCGGGAGGTTGTTGAGGCGGTCGCGGGGCGCGTGCCGGTGCTGTTGGATGGTGGCGTGCGGCGAGGTACCGACATCGTGAAGGCAGTGGCGCTGGGGGCGGCGGCGGTGCTCATTGGCAGGCCAGTGCTGTGGGGCCTCGCGGTAGATGGTGAGGCGGGGGTGGCGCGCGTGCTGGCACTGTTGCACGAGGAGTTCGCGCGGGCGATGGCGCTGTGCGGGTGCGGGTCGGTTGCAGGGATCGGCGCTGACCTCGTGCCTGGGCAGGGCGGCGGGTAGGCTGACGGCATCGCGGGCGTTATGATGTGCCACCCCCGTAAATCCGGTGTGTCGTGAATCGAGCAGCAGATGCCTGACCAGGATGCGGGTGGGGTCGTAACGGCGGCCTCGGAGGCTGCGCGTCCCGTGATGATGGCAGACGACGCACCGAGCGGGCCTCGCGAGGGTGGTCTAGGCTCGCTACGTACGTTTGATGCGTTACAGGATCATTCGTTCCGCTGGTTCTCTGTCTCGATGCTCTCGCAGTTCTCCTCGATGCACATGCAGATGGTGGTCAACCCGTGGCTGGTCTACGAGTTGACCGGCTCGTACGCAGCGCTGGGTACGGTCGCGCTGGTCAGTTCGGTGCCGGGGATCGTGCTCGGCTTTGTCGGCGGGGTAGTGGCTGACCGTGCGCCGAAGAAGGCGGTGGTGCAGACCGGGCAGGCGATCAGCGCGCTGGGGACGTTTGTCATCGCGCTGCTGATCTCGTTTGGGATGCTCGCGTACTGGCACCTGCTGGCGCTAGCTGCATTGCAGGGGGCAGTATTCGCCATTGTGGGCCCGGCGCGGCAGGCGTTTATTCCGGAGATCGTCGGGCCAGCACGGCTCACGAACGCGATCGCGCTGAACATGGCGGGCCTCAACGTCACGCGTATGGGCGTCCCGGCGCTCGGCGGTATCCTGATCGCGCTGATCGGCGCCGATGGGGTGTTCTATGTGATGGCGGCGCTGATCTTCATCGCGATGATCACGCTGATGCCGGTGCAGAAGCATGTGATGAGCGACGACGACCATGCGGTGCTGCGCGAGCAGGAGGAAACGGGCTTCGGCGGCATGGCGTGGGCGGAGCATCGCACGAATGCGAAGACATTGGGCGGCGGCTTCCGAGATATCGCCGATGGCATCCGTTACATCCGGCAGGACTCGGTCGTGTTCATGCTGTTGACGGTGAATTTCTTCATCGTACTGATGTCGATGCCCTACATGCAGATGATGGCAGGGTTTGTGAAGCAGGTGCTGGACTCGGGGCCGGAAGGCCTTGGGATCCTGTGGAGCGTGACGGGCGTCGGCTCGCTGGTGGGGTCGCTCGTGATCGCTTCGATGCCGAACCGGGCGCGGGGTAAGATGTTCCTGTGGAGTGCCTTAGTGCTAGGTGTGGCGCTGATGGCGTTCGCGGCTTCGACCTCGTTCTGGCTGACGACGGTGATCATGCTGGCGGTTGGATTGGGGTCGGCGGGGCGCATGTCGCTCGGGAACATCCTCATCATGAGTTACACTCACCCGGCGTACCAGGGCCGTGTGATGAGCGTGTTCATGATGGAGTTCAGTCTGGTCTCGTTCGGCACGTTCCTCGTGGGCATGATGGCTTCGGTAGTCGGGATCCAATGGGCGATCGGCGTGACGGCGTTTTCGCTGGTGGTGGTCGCGGCCATTGGCCTGCTGTGGGTGCCGAAAGTGCGCGATCTGCCGTAGCGAGGCGCATCACTGGTGGCCGAATACCGCCTTGTTTCGTGTTTCGCACTGATACATCGGCGCCTTGGTTAAGGCGGTGATGCGGATGGCATCGGGAACGTACGGCGGAGCCGATTGCCGTACGGTCTGGTGTTCAATCGCACGGTACGTATCGAGATATGCCGCGCGATCATCGGCGAGGCGTTCGGTGGACTGGCGGGTAGCGAGTGGTGGCGCCTTGAGGCCTCGATGGGTAGAACGGATGCGACCTACAGTTGTGATGTGCGGACGACGCGGCTGTGGGTGAGTCTGCTCGCGCGGGTTGTGAGGCCGTTCTTCGCGTGGAATCACGATATGGTGATGCGTTGGGGTGAGGGAGGCCTGTAGCGTCGACTCAAGCGCATCAGTGGTATGCAGGTAAAGACATAACAAAAACCGATTGCTCGGCCCTCGTGTCCGAGGGGTTCGCCCGCAAGGGAGAACCCCTCGCGGGAGGACTGGCTGTGGAAACCACTGCCCCGGCCATCGGCCGGGGCAGTGGTTGAATAGCGGGTTAGGCCTGGGTCTGCCAGAGCCAGCGCAGACCAACCCAGTACTGGCGGTATGCCCATGGCCCGGAAACAAGGTCATAGCCAGCGACGTTGCCGCGCACCGCTAGGTTGTCCGGGGGAGTGCGCGTGAGGATCAGCGGTGGCCCCTCCTTGAGGATGCGGGTCGTGAACTGTTGCAACAGATCCTTGCGCTCTTGGGTGGTTTGAGCCAGCGACAATTTGTCTAGGATCGCGTCAGCCCATGGCTGGCTGTAGCCTTGGTAGTTTCTTCCGCCCTTGGTGTGCCAGTAGGTCACAGCGTCGATGGCGCCGTCTGGCACACTGGTGTGGTTGTAGACACGGAACTCGTAGTCCTTGTTGTTGAGGACGTTGGTGAACGACGCGTAGTCCGGCGCCGGACCAAGTGCGATCTCCATCTTCTTCCAGACGCTGTTGAGCATGTCCTTCACACGAACATTTGAGTCGGAGACGGAAGGGCCGCTGTTGATCGACTTGAATTTCATGCCGGCGCCATCCTTGTGTCCGGCGGCTTCCATCAGCTTTACAGCCTCGGCGATGTCGGCAGCCTTAGTGGCAGGGTTGTAGCCGGGGAGCTTCGAAACCTGCTCAGAGGACAGTGACTCCGGAAACTGCGAGTGCGTGATCGCGGAGTAAATCCAGCCCCTGCCGAGCGGGTCCGCAAGGGCCTTGTAATCAACGGCGAGCATGATTGCCTGACGTACTCTGTCGTCCTTGAACATGCCGTTGGGCAATGTCAGGTTCATGGCGATGTGGTCCCAAGTTGGGCCGGGCCACAGGAACCACTGAGAGTCTTTTGAGGATGCTTTGATCTGCGGCTCTTCTTGGGGTTGCACTCCGCCGTACTCGGAAATCTGACCGCTGATGAATGCCGCGAGCGCTGAAGACCGGTCGGAGATCGTGATCCGTTCCATGGTGTCGTAGCCGGGTCGCCCGCCCTCGTCGAATTTTCGGTAGTAGTCGGGGTTGGCCTTGAAGACCTCGCGCGCACCGTCTAGGTATTCCGTCTGTATCCACGCGCCGGTGCCGACGAACTTCGTTGGATCCTTGTAGCCGATCGTGTCCTGTTCGATGGGTATCATCTGGGCGCGGGGGTCAGTCAGCGCCTGCATGATCGAGCCGTTCGGTTTGCTGAAGGTCAGCTTTATTGTGACATCGTCGACCGCTTCAGCCTTCTCTAGACCAGCGAACTGCGTGACACGCGCGTACTTGGCGGCGGCCTTCGCGTCGACCTTGCCAGCCTTGCGCATGAGGCTGTACGCGACATCCTTGGCGGTGAACACCCGGCCGTTCACAGGAGCGCGGTTGTAGGTCTTAATTCCAGGCCGGATCTTGAAGACCATCTCGAGACCGGTCTTGTCAGTGAGTTCGTATGAAGAGAGCAGGTCAGGGGTGACCTTCATCGTCCAGCCGTTGGCATAGGCAAGGCGGTCGTTGACCATCTCCATGACGGAACCGGCGATGGAGACATCCGGGTCTTGTTCTCGCGAGGTGTCGGTCGAGTGGCGACGGACTGTACCTCCTTCGATCTTCTTCTTATTGTTAATGGCGACGTCACCCATTTTCGGGTCGAAGCCTTCGGCGCGCTTGACGTTCTTTGGGGCTCCGGAGTCTGCCATTGGGCTGCCAGCCGGTGCGCCGCTTGATGCTGAACTGCCACTTGATGCTGAACTGTCACCGCCGCCGCAGCCGAGCAACGCAGCCCCTGCGA
>CAMDNW010000002.1 GCA_945903275.1 Thermoflexus hugenholtzii JAD2 | reverse complement strand
CAGACCATGATGGTGCCACCCCAGATTGAGGCGTACTGGAAGCAGGGACCGGACGCCGGCCCGGCTTGACAGGATAAGTACAGACGTTCTAATCTTTTCCTGCTTAAGCGTACATCAGTTCTGCGCGAGTGCTTAACTGCGGAGGGGGTCACATGCTCTTCACTCTGGTTCTGGGTTTGATGGTCGGGGCGGCCGCCGTATTGCTGCTCGAACAATGGGCGCGCGACACACTAGGCGGCGGTGAACGCCCGCTGCGTATCTCGACGCCTACTGGCATGTTCATCGTGCGGGGCGCTGGCCGAGGCCGCCGCGCGACGTAGCACAGCGCCTCGGATACGGAGAGACAAACGAAGGGCGCGCCTCAGGCGCGCCCTTCGTTTGTCTCTCCGCGAGCGGCTAAATCTCTTGGACGACCACCCCGTCTGGCTGGCGCCGCCAAGTGCGTATCTTCGCGTGCTTCAGGCCCGCCGCGCGGGCGTAGTCCTTCGCCACCGCGCCGTACCCGGACGGTACGTAGATGTAGAGTGGTGCTTCTTGGCTCTCGAGGTTCTTCCAGACGCGCTGTGCCTGATCGCGCGAGACCGTTTCACGCGTCTCGACCTGTGCCACCATCACCGGATAGTTCCCCGGGTACTCCACCACCAAGATGTCGGGGAAAACCTTTTCCCCGCCTCCACCGCCGAATTCGAGGGCCATCGTGGCCTCGGGCACATTCACGTGCGTGCGATACGTCGGGTGATCCATCGTCGGGAAGGCGAAGCGAGCCTGAACCAGCGCTTTGACCGCGTTCGCCTGGTCGACGCGCCGCGTCTCCTCGCTGCGCGTCCACACCGTTGAACTCCCCCGCCACTGCTCTCGGTAGCGCTCGGTCTTCGCGTTGAACAGCCCGAGGTCGCCTATCTGGCTCTGCAAGAAGCCGCCGAGGAAGAACAGGAAGATCGGCAGGCCCAGCATCACCCCGATAGCGATGCCGCCGCCCCAGCTGATCTGCGGCCCGACCGCGAACTGGATGGCGAAGCCCGGTACTTGCAATGCGTTCGGTCCCGGGAACAGCACCGTAATCGCGAAACCGAAGATCATCCCCACCAGCATCACGAAGCCGAACGGCGACGGCTGGTTGTAGTGCGGTACCTGAACCGGCCCGTGGCCGTGCGGCTCTTCGGCCGCGACCTGCATGGTGCGTGGCGCGGTGACGGATACCGGTGCCGCAGCGGCGACCGGGGCAGCCTCGCCGCCCTCGGTGCTCGCGACGGCGGCTGCGGTTGGTCGTACCGGGGCCGCGACAGGCGCGCCCGAATCACCACCAACGCCCGCGCGGGCTCCGGCTGGGTCGCCGTACCACTGGCTGTTGATCGCGGTGAACTGTGTCGCGTCCGCGGGCACGTCGGCTTCCGGGAAGATCGCGCTCACCGGGCAGGCCGGCTGACAGGCCCCACAGTCGATGCACTCTGCTGGGTTG
Source organism: Thermoflexus hugenholtzii JAD2 (assembly GCA_945903275.1). Lineage (GTDB taxonomy): Bacteria > Chloroflexota > Dehalococcoidia > UBA2979 > UBA2979 > RH-chloro-G1. The sequence continues at coordinate 166,659 of CAMDNW010000002.1, read as the reverse complement.
ATGTAGAGCATCCGGTCGGCGCCCTCTTCGAAGTGGATGCAATCCACCGGGCAGACCTCGACGCAGGACTGATCCATCGTGTCGATGCAGGGCTGGGTGATCACGAACGTCACCGGCGGCTCCTCGGAATCCGGGCCAAGCCCGCTTCGCTCAGAATCTGGCCGATCCTACCCACCGATGCCGTGAGCGTCTATGACGAACACCGGGCGCTACCGCACGAACAGGATGACCGCCACGATCAGGCTGTATCCCACCACCACCATCCGCAGCGTCGAGGCGCTCAGCCGCTTCGCGATACTCACGCCGTAATAGCCCCCGGCGAGGCCCGCGACGGCCATCACGGCGGCTGGTGCCCACTCCACCGGCCCGAAGAACACGAAGTAGACGACGGCTACGGCGTTGATGATGAGCGAGAGCATGCCTTTGAGCGCGTTCGACCGCTGGAGGTCGTCTGGCAGCAGGATGCTCAGCACCGCCAGCGTCAGGGTACCTAGGCCCGCCCCGAAGTACGCGCCGTAGAGCCCCAGCATGAACACCGCCGGGTGTAGCTCCAGCGGCACCCGCCCTACCACTGGAACCGACCGCTTGAGCCGCGCGATGAACGCGCCGAGGCGCACCTGGAATGCGAGCAGAATGGCCGCGCCCAGGATCAGGAACGGCACGATCGCCTCGAATGATTCTTCGCTCGTCAACAGTAGGATCGCCGACCCGGCGATCGCGCCGAGCACGCTCGATACGGTCAGCACTAGGATCGTGCGCTGCTGCGGGAACAGCAGTGCCCGATACCCGAGCGACCCGCCGATGTAACCCGGCCACAGCGCGACCGTGTTCGTGACGTTCGCGACCTTCGCCGGGTACCCGACCGCCAGCAGCGCCGGGAACGTGATCAGCGAACCGCCACCGGCTACGGCGTTGATGCCGCCGCCAATGAAGGCCGCCAGCGCCAGTCCCAGCATCTCGATGAGTGTCAGGTCGCCCAGCAGCATCGCCGGAGTCTAGGCGCTCAGCTCCAAACACGCTCGTGCCCCGCCACGTACATTAACCAGCCGATGCACCGGCATTAAACCAGCGTGCCGACTCGGTTAACGCTGTGATCCGATGCTCGCCGCACGAAATGATCGCTAGCGTGCTGGAGGAGCAATGGCAGAGGATCGGCCCGTGCAGTGCGTCGATGACCCGCTGCGGCGCTTCCGAGGCGTGTTCCGCCTCCTCGGCTGCCTCGCGCAGTACCGGCGTAACCGAGGCGATCGCGGCCTGTATCTCCTCGTGCGTCCGGCTCATGCCGCGCTCCCTCGCTCCAGCGCGTCGAGTAACTGCGCCTTCAGCACGGTGAACGCCGGTGTCGTTGTGTCCCGCGTCCCCCGAGGCCGTGCCAGCGACACGTCGAGGCTTTCAACGATCGTCCCCGGCCGCGTCGACATTATGAAGACGCGGTCGGACAGCAGCAGCGCCTCGTCCACGTCGTGTGTTACAAGGAGTACCGTACGCCGGTCTTCCAGCCACACGCTCTGCAACCACTCCTGCATCTGTCGCCGCGTGATCGCGTCCAGCGCCCCGAACGGCTCGTCCAGCAGCAATGTCTCCCGAGGTGTAAGGAACGTACGCAGCAGCGCCAGCCGCTGCCGCATCCCGCCCGACAACTGCCCCGGCCACGCCTGCTCGAACCCCGCGAGGCCGAACGTCGCGAACAAAGCCTGCGCGCGCGCGCGCGCCTCGCCGTCCGGCACGCCGCCGAGCACTGCACCGAGGATTGCGTTGTCCTCGGCCCGCCGCCACGGCAGCAGCAGGTCGCGCTGCGGCATGAACGCCGCGCTCCCGCGCACCTGCATCTCGCCCCCGTCCGGCGTCACGAGGCCCGCGAGGATGCGTAGCAACGTGCTCTTTCCGCATCCGCTCGGCCCCACGATGCTTGCGAAGGCGCCCGTGGGCACCTCCAGCGTCATGTCGCGCAACACCGGCACTGGCGGCTCGCCAGCGAAGCTATGGCGCAGCCCGCGCAGCGCGATCGCCGCCTCGGCTGTCGAGGCCGTCACCAGCAGCGGGTCATTTCGGCAGGAACTCGTTCGTGAATGCCTTGCTGGTGTCGACCTGCGTCGTCAGCAACTTCGCGTTGCGGAGAAATACCTCGAACGCGCTCCACACTGCTGGGTCTTGCTGCCCCCACTTCGCGCCGCTCTTGATGTACTTCGGCCCCAGGTAGGTGGCGCTCGCGCCGACCAGCTTCTTGTCGAGTTCCGGCACCACCTGCGTCAGGATGTCCGCCGACTCCTTCGGCTGCTTCGCGGCGAAGTCGTAGCCGCGCGAGGTGGCCGCGAGAAACTTCCGCACGACGTCCGGTCGCTCTTTGATCGTCTGCTCGCTCGCGATGAACAGCGGCGTATACCAGTCGGGGATGCACTTCAGGTAATCCGCAAACTTGATCGTGTTCACCTTGCGTCCCAGCACCTCGCGCGCGCGGATCGCGTCCCACCCCTCGAACACCCATACGAAGTCGAAGCGCTTGTCGTCCATGCCCACGATGAAGTCCACATTGCCCACGTCCACGAACGAAACTTTCGAGGCGTCCCCGCCGTCGCATGTCACGAGTGTCGTGATCAACTGCCGCTCGAGTTCCCCGCCGTACCCGCCGTACTTCTTCCCGGCGAGGTCACGAGGCCGCGTGATGCTCGCGTCAACCGCCATCAGGCTGGAGTCGTTCGATGGTAGGATCGCGGCGATCGAGACCACCGGCGCGCCCTTCGACCGCGCGGGCAGCAACGACTCCGCCACCGTGATCCCGAAGTCCGCGCGCCCCGCGCCTACGATTTGATCCGCGCTCGTCCCCGACGACTCGATGATCTGGAGGTCGAGGCCCACCTCGGCGTACCAACCCTTCGCCTTCGCGACGTAGATGCCGCTGTGGTTGGTGTTCGGCGTCCAGTCCAGCAGCAGCGTTACCTTCGCTGGGGCTGGACTGGACGCCGAGGCTGGCGAGGCATTCGAGGCCGTCCCCCCACCGCCTCCTGACCCGCACGCAAACGCCGACGCCAGCGCGAACACCGTCACCGAACCGATGATCCATTGCTTCATGATGACTCCTCTGTTGTTGCGGCCTGCCACGGCATCGCTAGGCGTGCCACGAATCCCACGATGTAAAACAGCGCGATGCTGAGCGCGGCGATCACGATCACCGCCACGAACACCTGGTCGGTGCGGAACGCCCGCTGCGATCGCGTAATGAACAGTCCGAGGCCTGAACTGGCTCCCACCCACTCGCCAATCACCGCGCCGAAGATCGCGTAACTGGCGCTGATCCGCAGCCCCGCGAAGAACGCGGGCAGCGCGTACGGTAGCCGCACCGTGCGTAGCACCTGCATCCGCGATGCCCCCATGCTCCGCACCAGTTCGATCAACTCCGGGTCGGCGCGCAACAGCGCCTCGGTCATCCCCACCGCGATCGGGAAGAACCCCACCAGTGCGACGACCAGTACCTTCGGCAGCATCCCGAAGCCGAACCAGATCACCAGCAGCGGCGCCAGCACGATCAGCGGCACGTTCTGCGAGATCACGATCAGCGGGTACACCACCCGCCGCGCCAGCGCCGAATTCGCCATCAACAGCGCCACCGCGACGCCGAGGCTCGCCGCGATCGCGAGGCCCACTCCGGCCTCGATCAACGTGGTGCGCAGGTGCTCCGGCAACGTGCCGCCCGACAGCACCGCCGCCTGCGCGATCTGGCTCGGCGCGGGCAGAATCCACGGCGGAACCTCGAAGGCGCGCGTGCAGGTTTCCCACGCCACGCCCAGCAGCGCGAGCAGCGCCCCCGGCGCGGCGTAGCGATCGAAGAACATTCGGCTCACCACTGGCCCTCGCGAAACTTCTCTGTGAGCTCCGTGATTGTCGAGGCACGTGCTGGGTCGCTGGCCTGCGAAAACTTCACGACGCTGATCACGCTGTCCGCGCCAGATGTGAGACACGCCTCGTGCACGGCACGCGCCAGCGGCCATAACTGGTCGGGCTCGCCCTCCACGGTCGTACCGAGCGCTCCGACCTCGTATTTCAAGCCCGACGTCTGCACGACGGCGATCGCCGCCTCGATGTGCTTGAAGCGATCTTCGGGTGTCCCCACGGGACGCGCGAGGCACTGGATCTCGATCAGCATGACGACCCTTCCGCGGCTGCATCCGTTGCGCCGTTGGGGGGAACTGCTGATCCGTGCCGGGGTGGGAGTGTGGTGGGACGCCGCGCACGTGCTGCAGAAACGCACGGTCTCGAGTGCCCACCCCGCTTCCCTACGCTCGTACGAACGAGATCAGGTTCCAGGGGTGGTCCCTTGCGGGATCTCAGCCTTGCGGCCCCCCCAGCGTTGCTTGCATCGAACCTACGCGAGGCGTGCGCGGACTGTCAACGGACACGCGTTGCTGTGCCGACTACGGCATCGCCGCGAGTGGGAACGGCGGAGTGAAGTCTGCGTCGCTCACCCGGTTCGCGTAGGTCGTCGCTTACATCTTAAATTTCGAGGTGCCCGAAGCCCACTCGCCGAACAGCGGCACACCCTCGGCGCTCACGCACGAGGCGCCATCGGTGATGCCTGCGACCCGTGACGCCACTGAGCGTGTAGAGGCTTTGCTGTGGGCACGGTGATGCGGGAAGGTAACTGTGTAGGGTGATGGGAGGGCGGCGTCGGACGTTGCTGCCTGAATTGCTGTCAGAGCGGCCTTATGCTATCTGTATTAGCAATTCGTGATACAGAGAAGTGCTTAACCAGAGCCGATATCGTGAGCACGGAGGGGTGCCGGAGCGGTTGAACGGAACGGTCTTGAAAACCGTCGGGTGCAAGCCCCGTGGGTTCGAATCCCACCCCCTCCGCCAGTTTCCTTGGCACTGTGTAAGAGCTTCAGCAGCGAAGGACGACTGTCTCAATCGAGACGGAGTGCTTCAAAACTGTGGCTAACTGTGGGCAACCGTCACTTCCTCGCAGTCGCGGGCGGAGTGGAAGGAAGCTCTGGTGCCTCGACGTGGAAATGGCGAAGGAAACGTTCGACAGAAGTCAGACGGTCGGTGGGAAGCAAGCGTTCAACTGTTCGGACGTAGGTACTGGGTAGGAGCTAAGACTCAGGCTGAAGTGCGTCGCAAGCTCAAAGAACTTCAGCGGCAACATGCCGTTGGGGAGCTTGTCCCCCCTTCGCGCGCGACGCTCGGTGAGCATCTACAACGCTGGCTTGCGACTGGTGAGGGCGACTGGAAGCCCAAGACACACGCGGGGTATGTCGCGCTCTGCAAGAACTACTGGGAGCCGACGCTAGGCAACGTCCGCCTTCAACACATCACACCTTCCATGGTCGCGCTGCTCTATGAACGGTGGCGAGACGAGCGAGAGATTGAGGGCGGCACTCTACTCAACGTCCATCGGGTTCTGCATCGCGCGCTGACTGTCGCTGTTCGATGGGGACTGATTCCGCGTAACCCAACAGATGCTGTTGATCCTCCCAAGGCGCGTCGTCGTCGTACTGCGATTTGGAGTAGCGAGCAGGCCGCCCGATTCCTAGACGTGTCACGGGATGATCGTCTCGCTCCGTTGTGGGCTGTGCTGCTAGGTACGGGTTGTCGAAAAATCCGGCGGTCACTCTTCCCGCTGGTGGTCGGTGCGCGACGAACCCCCTCCCCCACCCCCCCCTCGAATCAGTCGCTCGACAACCTGATGGGCTCACAAGTCCGCGGACGTCCCCCGGAAGTGTTGGAGCCGCTACCCCACACCTCGCGCGCGTGGGTGCGACGGTGGGGCGAGGGACGGCTACCTAATGCGGGTCACGGCGACCGCATGGGGAACCCCAGAGAGTTGAACCTTCATGCGGTAGCCCCCGGACGGCAGCGAGTAGATCAGGACATCTGGCCCGTACCAAGTCCAGACCCATGACCATGCCTCCGTCTGCTGCCAGATTTGGCCGTTGCAGAGCACGTATACGTTCCCCGACCGTAACCCTGAGAACTGCCCGGTGATGCAGGTGGAGAAGCCACTAACAACGACAACACGAATGGGATCTTGTATGCCTGCGACCGACATGAGCCACGACGTACCGTTGGGAACCAGCGTGACCCGGGGTCGATAGGCATAGTGGTAGGTGTAGCGGCCATCTACCTGTAGGACGACAGTCCCGTTGCACAGGAGGAACGCGGTGTCCCCTTCCCAGCCACTAAAGTCGCCGTCGATACATGTCTGGACGATTGATGATGTGGTGCTCGGTATTGCGGGCGTAACTGGAAGCGATACCGGAGGTGGAACCGCTGTTGGAACTGCCGCTGGTGGAGTCAAGCGAAGGAAGACGTTCTGCATCCAGACGGACTTCCCAACTCCAGTGTCGAGGTATGTCCACCCGTCGCACGCATTCACGCCGACGCCGACAACACTGACCTGTGCTCCCTCGCCCCAACCCCCATCTGGGGAGACTGACGTAGAACAGTCGAGGTAAGCCGGTGCACTCACGATTCCGTTTGCTGCCGTGAAACCCGCACTTGCTGCACCCGTGATCCATCGAGAGCCGCTAGCGGCGACGTACTTCACCTGAGAGCCGGGCACCGGAATGGAAGCAGGTAATCCCGGTGGCGTGCTTGTTGGCCTTAGTGCTGGAACAGGTGCGCTCGCGGTCGGAGCCGCGCGGCACAGGATCACCAGAGCCACATTCGGAGGGAGACCTGAGGGGAACGCGGCATTGAACGAGCCGTTCACGATCGCTGGCGCACCTATGACATAGCCAGTCAGGTCACCCGATGGTGTTGCGACCCATACGGAAATCAGCGCACATCCACGCGATATGGCGACTGTCGTGAGTGCATCGACGGTGCCGCCACCCCAGACAACGAGTCCGAGACCACCGTTAGGTGGGACGGTTCCCGTAATGTCACCTGGTGCAGCAGACGTCGTTATCGGTGTGCTACTGAAAGCAAGAACGGCAGCGACGAGCACCGCGAGGAGGAACACTGTCGAATTGGTACGCATGATGTGCATTCCGCCAGTCTGGCCGGGAGCGTACTTCAAGCTACGTCTGCGTAGTTGATCCGTTTTGACGGTTCATGCTCGGCTCGGTAAATTGAGCCCCGCAACAGGTGCCTAAAACTGCGGGCGAACTGTGGCGGGCAGCCTATAGGGCCTTACGGAGCCTCGGATTCCAGTGCGAGGACGGTCTTGAAAACCGTCGGGTGCAAGCCCCGTGGGTTCGAATCCCACCCCCTCCGCCATAATCGTGGCCGGTTTACGTCCCCACCACCGGCTCACGAAGCCCCACCACCACCAGTCCCGCGAACCCCAACAGCACCCCCGCCAGTACCACAAACCCGAGGCTGAGCGAGGTCGCCGCGAATGCCGCTGCAGCCATCGGCCCGCACAGGAACGAGATCGCCTGCGCGCTCCCCGCGATCCCAAAGCCGGTGCCCCGGCGCTCGCGCGGTACGTTCGCCGCAATCAGCGCGTTGCTAGCCGGAACCATTGTCGCCTGCAACAGCGCCGCCACCGAGAACGCCGCCACGTAGATCAGCATCTCGTCTGCCGCCGCCAGCCCTAGATAAGCACCTGACGAAAGCACGGCTCCAAGGATCAGCGTAATGCGCAGCCGACCCGCCACCACGTACCGCTGACCTATCAGCACCACGCCCGCCACCGCTGCTATCCCCGCGCAGGTGAACGCGAGGCCGGTCGCGCCGGCCACGCCATCGCGTCCCACGATCCCCTGCAACGCGATCGGCGTCGCCAGCCGTACGAGTTGGTCGAGCGCCATCAGCAGGAAGTAAATGGAGATCGCCATGTAGAACTGCCGCGTCAGCGTCCGCCACAGCGGAGGGCCGCCTCGCGCCTCCGCGCGCTCCTCGGTGCTGGCCCGAGGCGCAACATGGTCTGCTGGCACCAGCAGGAAGATCAGCGCCGCTGCCACCAGCGGCAGCAGAGACCCTGCGAAAATCGCGCCGCGATAACCGAACGAGATCGCCACCAGCGCACCGACCGATGGCCCAATTGTGTTGCCGAGGTGCTGCGCGCCCGTCACAAGGCTCAGGCTGCGGCTCATCCGCGAGTCCGGCACGCTCACACTGGTCAGCGCTATCGCCGCCGGTATGAACCCCGACAGCAATCCTTGAGCGGTGAACGCCACCACTAGATGCCATGGCACCTGCGCGAACCCGGCGATCAGCATCGTAAGCGACGCGAAGCACAGTGCCCGTACTAGCATCAACTTCCGCCCAAAGCGATCCGCCAGCACGCCCCACAGCGGCCCGCTGATTAGCCGCCCGATCCCCAGCCCAAAGTTCGCGAGCGCCACCCAGAACAGCGCGTTCGCGCTCGAGGTCGCGCCCAGTTCCTGCGCATACAGCGGCAGAAACGGCATCCAGAACAGCACCGACAGCATCGCGATGAACGTGCCACTGGCGATCGTCCATATGGTGCGGTCGGGTCTCCCCTCGGGCAGTAGTCCGTGCCGCTCGCCGGTGGCCTCGGTCATGGCTCCATCTCGTTTGCCGCGCGCACGCCGGTCTCCGGCATCAGCCACCCCGCCACTGCTAATCCGAGCGCCAGCAGTGCCGCCAGTCCGAGGCCTGCGGTGAACGTCCCGGTCATGTCGCGTAACATCCCCACCGCCAGCGGCGCAAAGAAGCCGCTCGTGTTGCCCGCTGTCAGCACCAGCGCCGTGGTGACACCCACACGTTCCGGTGTCATGCGCGGCAGCTCCATTGGGATCGTGAACACCACCGGTATGAACACCCATGACACGACGCCCAGTACCGCCACGCTCGGGTACAGCAGCCACGGCTCTGCCGAGGCAAATGCCCCGAGCGCCGCCACCGGAATCAGCAGCCCCGCCACGACTAAGAACGGCCGCCGCCGCGGGAAGCGCACCGGCAGCGTCGATCCCAGCAGCGATCCCACGATGCCGAAGAACGCCAGCACCGCCGCCACCGTTCCCGCCTGTTCCAGTGAAAACCCGAACTGTTCGTTGTAGTACGCAGGCAGCCACGACCCGAACGACACGTTCGCCGCCAGTGCTCCTGCCATCCCCACGCCCAGCAGGAGCGCCGCCCGGTCGTGCAGCGTAGCCACGAGGTCGCTCATGCGGAATGTCGCCCCGCCTAGGCTCTCCGTTCCCTCCGGGTCGCGCGCCGTGAGCAGCCATAACGCCGTCGCAGTCAGTGTGACGCATGCGAATGCGAACAGCGCCACATCCCACCCGATGCTCACCGCGAGTCTTGGCCCGAGGAACATGGAGAGTGTGATGCCGAGGCTCTGCGCGACCACGTTCACGCCGTTCACCAGCGGCAGTTCGCGCACCGGGAACCACCGCATGATCACCGGCGGCGAGGCACTCAGCACCGTCGCTGCCCCCACCGCGAACGCCACGCGCGCCCCGAGCAGCAGCGCGAAACTCGAGGCCAGCGGCGCGAGCGCCATCGAGGCCATCAGCAACCCGCCCAGCGCCAGCGACCACCGCGTCCCCAGCCGCGTTGCCAGCACGCTGCACGGGATCAGCGCCGCCGCTACGCCCAGCGAGGTGCCGCCCACCAGTAGGCTCGCCGTCGCCCGGTTCACGCCGTACGCCTCGATGATCAGCGGGAACAGCGGCGCGACCGCCAGAAAACTCAGCCCCATCGAGAACTGGAGCAGCAATAGCGAGCCTTCGATAACCCAGCGATAGGAATGCGCAGGGGCAGCCTCAGTCGTGTGTAGCGTCGTGCTCAACGCGTACCTCTTGTCGTCGCCTCATGACCCGTGTGGCGCGCATCATAGGGCGAAAGCCTGTGTGCGCGGCTGACTCAGGAAATCGGAGTTGCGGGCTAGGGGCCGGTTCCTGCGCGAACCGGCCGATCAGCATGTTCACGTCCACGCCTAACTCGCCTAGCCCGTCCAGCGGCCCGTCGGCGTCGCCGACCATCAGGATGCGCGAGTGCGGCGCGTTGTATCGCAGCCGCAGCGCGAACTCCGCCGAGTTGGAGTGCTCGCCGCCGCCACTGAGCACGATCCACTCGTATCGCGCGAGCCAGGTCCACGCGAGCATCACCTATGGCTACCCCGCGATGTCTACGCTATAGCCCATCTCTTGCAAGATCAGCACTGCCGCCAGCGCCGCGCGCTCGTCTCCGACGAGCACAAGTGCGCTGCCTCGGGTGCCGGGGCGGTGACTGTCGCGGAACTGCATCTCGCGCCTCCGTCATAGGTATCGGCTCTTCGAGGCGATCCGCGCAGCCGTGATGCTGTCGCGCGGCTGAGGGGCCCCGCTGCTACCATCGCCTCGTGCTCACCTTCACCGCCATCCGCTCGCTGCTGACGCTGCACCCCGCCCGTCTCGCGGTCGCCCCGGCGCTGCGCGTGACCGCTCGTACGCCCGAGGCCACCCGCGTCGCTATCGATGGCCTCGTCTGTGCCGTCTGCGCGCCCGCACCCCCGGTGTCGAGGCCGTCCGCGTCGACCTCGCATCCGGTACTGCCGAGGTTCGTCACGCTCCCGGTGCTGCTCCCACCGCCGCTGCGCTCGAACGCGCACTCGCCTCGGTCATCGTGCTGCCAACGGCGCGCCGCTGGCTCGCGCGCGCTATCCATGCCGTCCGCGCCCTAAGTAAGTTGCGAGGAGCCGCCTGATGCCGATCGTTGGTGCGCATGTCTCCGCTGCGGGTGGCCTCTGGAATGCTGTGACGAATGGCGTCGCCATCGGTGTCGAGGCCATCCAGATCTTTGGCAGCCAGCCTACGACCTGGCGCGCCACCAGCCACAAGCCTGAGGCCTACGAGAAGTTCCGCGCCGCCCGTGCCGAGGCCAACCTCGCCGCCGTCTGGCTGCACTCGCCCTACCTTCCCAACCTCGCGGCCGATGACGACGAGCAATGGCAGAAGTCCATCGATTGCGTCGTGAACGCGCTCACAGTCGCCCACACCGCCGGTGCCGACGGCGTCGTCCTCCACACCGGCTCGCACAAGGGCCGCGGCGTCGAGGCCGTCCTCGAACGTGTCGCCGATGCCATCAAGCGCATCTTGGATGCCGCCCCCGGCGACTGCCGCCTCGCGCTCGAAAACGCGGCGGGGCAGGGCGGCACTATCGGCAAGTCGTGGGCCGAACTCGGCGCCATCGTGCACGAGGTGAAAGCGTCGAGGCTCGCCGTCTGCCTCGATACCTGCCACGCGTTCGCAGCTGGCTACAATATCGCCGATCCAGTAGGTCTGCGCGCCATGCTCGCCGAACTCGACTCCGAGGTAGGCCTTGACCGTCTCGCCGTGATCCACGCCAATGACTCGCTCATGGAGTTCGGCAGCACGCGCGACCGCCACCAGAACATCGGCGACGGCTTCATCGGTAACGAGGGCTTCAAGGTCATCCTCGCTGAACCGGCCTTCGCCTCGCTCCCCATGCTGCTCGAGGTTCCCGGCATCGACGGCAAGTCTGGCCCTGACGCTGAGAACGTTGCTCGCCTCAAGCGCCTCCGCGACGAAGCGGGCGCGTAGCCCTCACTCGCGTATCGAGCGCCTCGACAGCCATGTCATCGTCACAATGCCGAGCACCGAGAACGACACCGTCGCCCGGAACGTCTGCATCCCGCATGCCTGCCCGAACTCGTCCAGTCTGTCCTCCGGCGCGCACCGCACCGTGAAGTCGCGGTCGAGGTCGCCCGAAAGCCTCGGATGCTCGGCGTCCACGTTGCCGCGCCACCGTTCGGCCTCGCGGCACGATTGGCCAACGTCGCGCCAGATCTGCCGCACGGCGACCTCACTTCACGTCGCCACCATCGCGTCGATCTTCGGCTCGCAATGTGCGGCTGGGATGCCCGTATACAACCCTTCGACGTGCGCCGAACGGTCGGCCAACTGGAATGTCTGTCACGTCAGGAAAATACCCGGCCCGAACACCGTCAACACAAACGCGACGTACAGCAACTCACGACTGCGCCACGTGCTCACGGTATGTGCGCCCTAGAACGCTTGGCTGCGCGTCTTGTCGCTCTTTTCGTCCGGCTCGGACTCGATTGCCTGGTAGTCGCGGTCGCTCAGGTCGCCGAGCGCGCCGGATTTCGATCGCTCGTATAACTCAAAAAGTGTCGACTTGTGTGGCCGCTTCCGTCCCAGCGGGCAGCCCTCCCAGTCCGCGAATGATTCGTCGCAGTATCCGAGGCGGAACTCGCCACACTTCGGCTGTAAGTATCGTGCAAACTCCGGGAACTTTCGCTTCACCTCGGCGCGCATCAGCGACACGACCTTGCGGAACTCCCACTGCGCCCGCGTGCACAGCCGCTGATCCGCGATGTGCATCAACTCGAGGTAGTTCACTGAGACTTTGAAGTTCGTGTTGGTCGCGTTTGGTAGCAGAAACCGCGCGTCCTCAGCGGGGATGCCTGCCTCGATCAATTCGAGGTATGCCGCGCCCGCGGCCTCGATCGCCCGGTTGTACACCTCGGCCTTGCCCGCGCGCTCCACGCTCTGCGGCGTCGTGAACGGGAACGTCCCATCTTTGTACGTGACATACCGCTGCGACTGCTGCTCGAACGAGATGCCGATGTGGTGCCGCACGAACTGGTGCGAGAATGCCCGCGTCACCCCCGAGATACCGAACTCGAACCACACCTGCGCCAGCGGTGACGAGTGCCCCGTCGCCAGTCGCGCCTCGATGAACTCCTGCATCTCTTGCCGGGAGATGCGCTCGCTCTCAATGCGCGCCTCGATCTGCGAGGGCGTGAACGACGAGTAGCAGACACGGAACGCCGTGTAGAGCGTCCGGATTGGGTCGGTAGTGTGGTCGGTCAGGACGACCTCAATGGCCATATAAACCTCGACGGCGCGGGGAGCGCGACCGAGTGCTATTGTACCGCCGGGTGGCGAAGCGTTCGATGCCGCTGCGCCATCCGCTGGGAGGCCCATTGTGGCCACAGGCTCCGAAGTCTCTTCCCGCGCGGGACTCCGCGCCCTAGTGCTCTACTTCCTCCGCCTCGGCGCAGTCGGCTTCGGCGGCCCAGCCGCGCTCGTCGGCTATATGCGCCGTGACCTCGTCGAACACCGAAAGACCGTCACAGAGGACACCTTCAATCTCTCGATCGCTCTCGCCCAGATCATGCCCGGCCCGCTGGCCGCGCAGACGGCGATGGCCATCGGCTACTTCCAGGGCGGCGTCCTCGGCGCGACGCTCGTCGGGCTGGCCTTCATCCTGCCATCGTTTCTCATGGTGCTCGGTCTAAGCGCGCTCTACGTCGCCTACGGGGGTCTGCCGTGGATGCAGTCGCTCTTCTACGGCATCGGTGCTGCCGTCATCTCGATCATCGCGGTTGCCGCCTACCGTCTCGCAGGAGGCACCAACAAGCGCGATCCGCTGCTCTGGGCGATCTTCGGCGGCCTGTTCGTTGCGACAGTGTTGACCGGTACGGAACTTGCCGTGCTGTTTATCTTCGCTGGCCTCGTTGCAGTCTGCGCGCGCGCGTGGCCGGGGATGCGCACTGGATCGATGATCGTGGCCACCGCCGCCGCGGTAGCAGGCCTGATCTGGGCCCTCGAACGCTTCCTGCACGTTGCGGGCGCGGCTGGTAGCGACGGCAACCTCCTCCTACAGATCCTGCTGTTCTTCTCGAAGGCCGGTGCCTTCGTCTTCGGTAGCGGCCTTGCGATCGTGCCGTTTCTCCAGCAGGGTGTCGTCCACGACTTCGGCTGGCTGACCGAGCACGAGTTCCTAGACGCTGTCGCGGTCGCCCTTATCACACCCGGACCGGTCGTGATCACCGTCGCCTTCATCGGCTATCTCGTCGCGGGAGTGGCCGGTGCGGCGCTTGCCGCAGTCGGCATCTTCTTGCCGGTGTATTTCTTCACCATCCTGCCCGCGCCTTGGTTCCAGCGGCATCGCGACAATCTGCAACTGCGCGCCTTCGTCGCGGGCACTACCGCCGCCGCGAGCGGTGCGATCGCTGGCGCCGTCGTCGTCCTCGCGAGGCGTGCGATTTTCGATCTCCCCACGGCCGCCATCGCCATCGTCGGCCTCGTGCTGCTCTGGCGCTTCCGCGTGCAGGAGCCGCTGCTTGTCGTCGCGGCGGGCGTCGCGGGCCTCGTGCTCTGGCCGCTTTTCCGAGGCTGACCGGAATTCCAAGGCGTCTCGCGCTATCACGATTGCGGTGTAAAATATCGTGTGCTCCGTTCGGGGCGACACCATATATGACAGTTTGTGACGAAAGTGAGACGACGTGGCTGACGAGATACGTGTGCTGGGTATCTGTGGGAGCCTGAGCGAGAAGTCCTACAACAAGGCGATCCTGCGCACCGCCCAGCAACTGGCCCCCGAGGGCATGGTCATCGATATCTATGAGGGCATCGGCAACTTTCCCTTCTACAACGATGACCTCGCGGCTTCCGCATTCCCCGCTGTCGTCACCGAACTCAAGGACAAGATTCGTTCTGCCAACGGCGTGCTCATCGTCACGCCTGAGTACAACCACGGCATCCCCGGCGTGCTGAAGAACGCCCTTGACTGGGCCAGCCGCCCCACGGGCGATTCCGCCTGGCCGGGCAAGCCTGTTGCGATGATGGGTGCGGCCACCGCGCAGGGGGGCACCGTCCGCGCGCAGACGCAGCTCCGCCTCAATCTGCTCCCACTAAACGCGTACCCGCTCCCGCGGCCCGAGGTGCTGATCAATAATGTCCGCGCCAAGTTCGACGATGACATGAACTTCACGGATGAGCAGGGCCGCACCTTCATGCAGCAGCAACTTGTCGCCTTTGCGCAGTGGATTCGCCGGTTGGAGCGAGGGCTTGAGTCATAATCCAGATGTAGTCGTCACAATGATTTACGGCCCAACAACACTTCCGTAACGGCTTCGTCACGCCTTTCTCCGATGATGCTCTTGATCACGAAGGAGGCATGACTATGCTGTTGATGAAGTCCTGTCCCCGGTGCAGCGGTGACCTACTGACCACCCGCAACGCGCGCGAGGATGACCCGGATGTCTCGTGCGTACAGTGCGGCTACGCTGGCTATTCGTCGGTAATCCGTATCGACGATGCGCTCGAAGAGCCGTCCGAGGGTCGCGTGCGCCTCGTCGGCAGCGGCGCGTGTGCTAACCGTCGTACCGCAGAAACGCTGCCGCTACGTTCTGGCCGCCGAGGCCAAACGAGTTCGACAGAATGGCGCGCAGCGTAGCCGTGCGCGCCGTGTTCGGGACAATGTCTAGGTCGCACGCCGGATCCGGCGTCGTGTAGTTAATCGTCGGTGGGATGATGCCGTGCTCCATCGTGAGCACGGCTGCCACCGCCTCGATCCCCCCTGCCGCCGCCGCAAGGTGTCCCGTCATCGACTTCGTCGAGGACATCGGGATGCGGTAGGCGTGCTCGCCGAGCGCAAGTTTGATCGCGGCGGTTTCAGTGCGGTCGTTGTACGGCGTGCTTGTGCCGTGGCAGTTGATGTAGTCGATGTCACCCGCTTTCAGGCCCGCGTCGGCGATCGCCCGCCGCATCGCAAGTGCCTGCCCCTCCGCATCTGGCGCAGTGTCGTCGGTGGCATCGAACGACCAGCCCACGCCCGCCAACTCGCAGTAGATGCGCGCCCCGCGCGCCCGCGCCGACTCTTCGGACTCCAGCATGAGCACACCCGCCCCCTCGCCGAGGACGAACCCGTCCCGGTTGAGGTCGAAGGGCCGCGAGGCGTTCTCTGGGTCACCGTTGTTCTGCGACAGCGCCCCCAGCCGCCCCATCGAGGCCAGTGACAGTGGCGTGATGATTGCCTCGGCCCCACCTGCGAGCAGCGCCCGCGCGTGCCCCAGCCGGATCAGGTTGAGTGCGTGCCCCAGCGCGTCGGTGCCCGAGGCGCATGCGGTGTTGATCGTCGTGTTCGGGCCGCGGACACCGAGTTCGCGTCCCACACGCCCTGCCCCCATGTGCTGTCCCAGGCGCGGGATGATGAACGGGTCGGCGCGATTCGCTCCCTTGATCTTCATCTCGTCCCACGGCTCGGTCATGTCGAACGCGCCGCCCGAGGTTGCCATCACTACGCCAATGTCATCGCGCGTCGAGGGATCGATGACTATGCCGCTGTCTTCCAGTGCCTGCATCGCCGCCCCCAGCGCGAACTGTGCGAAGCGCCCCGTGCGCCGTGCGGTCTTGCGGTCCATGTATGGCTCGGGATTCCATCCTTTCACCTCGCCGGCGATCTGCACGGGTAGCGGTTCGGAGTCGCACAGCGTCACGCGTGTGATCCCGTTGCGCCCGGAGCACAGCCCATCCCAGAATTCCCTCGCCGTGTTCCCGATTGGCGTGACTGCGCCAACTCCCGTGACCACGACACGGTGCAGCGTCCGGTTGGGATTCACGCGAGGCTCCTTACGTCGGCCTCGATAGCGGCCGCGGCTTCGATCAACGTGCTCATGCGCTGAATGTGCGCTGGTGCGCCTGTCCGGTTCCACGGCCGGTCGATCAGAATGCCCCGGCCCCGCTCCGCTGCGAGCGCGGTATTGAGATGATCCTCGATGAAGTAATCGACGCGATCGGCCTCGGTGTATTTGGGCATGCCGGAACGGAAGTGGATGTCGAACGGCATATCGAAGTGCATTGCGATCCACTCGCGCGTGGCCGCCGCCGCGCCGTCCGGTCGCCCTGTCTGAATCGTCAACCGGCCGAGCGTGCTCAGGGTTGCGAGTCCCTCATGCACATCGGCATACGGCAGTGCTTCTGCGTACAGGCGATGCTCGTGCCGGCTCCAGACATCAGCCCATTCCTGTGGCGTCATGCCGAGTGCTCGCTCGATGTCGTACTCGGTGATGTTCTCCTCGTGCACCACACGACTGAGCGCCGTACTCAAGTGCGGCAGCAACCCACCCACGAAATCCGCGAGCACGCCGTCAATATCGATGGCGATGTGCAGCGGATCTCGCATGTACTGCTCCCTAGAGCGGATTGCTCGACAGCGACTGTAAGAACTCGCGGATGTGCTGCGCCAGCGCCGACGGCTGGTCGGTCGGTACCGAGTGCCCGGCGTCCTCAATCAGCGACCGACGCGAACCCATGATGCGTCGGTGCAGCCGCTGGATCGCTTCTGGCGTGAGCATATCGGTCTCCGTGCCGCTCACGATCATCACTGGGCACTGCACGTGCTCCACGGAATCCCACAGGTTCTGCAGCCGCCGCTGGCCGGGATCCGGCTCCGGCGGACGCTGGGTCGCGTCGCGGAACACCGGGTCGAACGCCCACGCATACGCGCCGTCTTCGGTGATAGTGGTTGAGGCTCGCGCGCGCCGCTCCAACTGTTCGTTGCTGGCGTACGGGTAGTACCGGCGGTACATGTCCACCACGTTGTCGAGGCTGGCAAATTCATCGCCGGTCGCCAGCACCCGCCGCACGGTCTCAATGCCGCTGCGTAGCACCTCCGGCGCGACCTCGATCAGGATCAGCGCCGTTACGACATCGGGGTGTTCAGCCGCGTAGCAGAGCGCGTTCGCCCCGCCCATACCATGCCCCACCAGCGTCACTGAGCGCAGTCCCAGCCCCTCGATGATCGCTTCCAGGTCTTCGACCTGCGAGGCGCGCGAGTAGTCGTGGTCTGCCGCGCGTCCGGTCTTGCCGTACCCGCGCTGATCCGGCGCGATCACCCGGTACTCGCGGGCTAGGTCAATGGAGACCTCTTCCCACGCCGTGGCGGTCTGCGCGAAGTCATGCAGCAAGATCAGCGCGTGCCGCGAGCGGGCATCGCCCCATTCGCGATAGTGAAACGAGAGATTATTGGCATCGATGGTCTGGTCTTGCGGACGTGTTACCACGGGTGAAGTGCTCCCGAATGTGTTACGAGGTACGGCTGCGGAGTGAGTCAATCCTAGCAGCGGCCTTGTCTAGGACCTAGCCTGCGCGAGGTTTACATAGATTTTCCTGGTGCCGACAGCCTGGCCGCGAGATGGCTAGTCGAGGTTGCGGATCGTCTTCACGCCCCAGATCACCACGCCGTAGATGAGCATCGTTGCCCCGACACCTGCCAGCGCCCATTGCGAACCGACGAAGTCAGCCAGCAGCGTGACGCCGAAGATACCCAGCGATTCGAGACCGTCGTCGAGCAGCATGATCGCGCTCACCCGGCCGCGGAACACTTCTTCGACGCGTGCCTGGATCAGGATGTTTGCGATCGACTGCCGGATCGACTGCCCGATGCCCAAGATGAGCACTATGCCCGCGCTCAACCAGAAGATCGTCGATGCGGAGAACGCCATCAGCGTGCCGCCGAACAGCAACAGGCTCCAAGCGAGGATCTTCCCACGGTTTTTTTCGGGCAGTGATGCGATCAGCAGCGAGCCGATCAGCGCCCCGATTGCCGTCATGGTGAGTAGGAAGCCCATCAGTGCCGCGCCCTCTTCAGGCGTGCTCCCCAGCACTTCTTCGACGAAGCCAGGCAGCATGCGCTGGTATGGCAGCGAGAGCATCGCTGTCGACGAGTGAATCACCATTAGCCACAGGATGACCGGCTGGCCCTTGAGGTAGACGAATGCGTCCTTGATGTCCTTGAGGCCGGTTCTGTTGATCGCCCCGCCTTCGCCGTCGCCCCCACCCCCGCCGCGCCGCCGCCGAGGCGTCCCGGTAGCATCGGAGGCTGCATCATCCTTCACCGTCTCTGCCGCATCTGCCGCAGTGCGCAGCGCCGCGTTGCGCGTCCGCCAATCCGTCTTCGGTACCGGGAATAGCCCAACTACCGCGAACACATTGAGCGCAGCCATCAGCACGAACACCGTCCCGACCGAGGTGAAGACGTTGCCGCCAGAGCGTGCCATCAAGATGGCGATGATCCCGCCCGCTAGCGCCGGTGCGAAGAGCCGCATCACGTTGAGTACGAACACGTTGAGCGCAAAGGCGTTCATCAGCCGTGCCGACCCGACGATCTCCGGGATCATCGCCTGCCGCGCTGGCAATACGAATGAGTTCAGGATGCCCTGTATGAACGACATCATGATGAGGTGCCAGAACTCAAGAGATCCGGTGAACAACAGCAGCGCGATGATGCCCGCGTTGACCGCGTTGACGCCTTGCCCGATCTGGATGATTACGCGCCGACTGGCGCGGTCAGCGACCACTCCGCCGTACAGCGCAAGGAACAACCGCGGCCATGTGTTGGCCAGTTCTACAATGCCGAGCGCCGCGAACGATCCCGTGATCTGGTATGCGAGATAGCCGCGTGCCACCTGCTGCATCTGCAATGCCGACCAGTTGCCGGTCATCGAGATCATGTACCAGCGGAATGCTGGCACATCGATTAGCGAGTCAAACGTCTTGAATCGGCGAGTGCTTACCCCACCCGGCTGTGCCGGGGTGGCAGTCGCTGGGCTGTTATTCTGGTCACCCTCGGTCTGAGGGTCGCGTTGGACGGTAGTCAAGGCCAATCCTCGTCGGGTCTCGGCTCGATGGAGGTCGCCGGAATACTACACCTGACAAGAACTTCGGAGCAGACACCTCCTTGCCGTATTCACTGTCTTATTTGGCGGTTTCGCTAGTCGAGGTTGCGGATCGTCTTGGTGCCCCAGATCACGCCGCCGTAGACCACCATCAGCGCGCCCACCGCGGCTAGCGTCCACTGCGCCCCTACGAAGTCGGCCAGCATCGCGATCCCGAAGACCCCTAGTGACTCCAGCCCATCGTCTAGGTGCATCATGGCGCTTACCCGCCCCCGGTACGCCTCATCCACACGCGACTGGATCAGCACGTTCGCGATCGACTGCCGCAGCGACTGCCCAATGCCCAGCACCACCACGATCCCTGCGCTGATCCAGAAAACCGTCGACGATGCGAACGCGATCAGCGTGATCCCAAAGAGCGCGAGGCTGAACGCGAGCAACTTCCCGCGTTGCCGATCCGGCATCGACGCGATGACCAGCGCGCCAACCAGCGCGCCCACCGCGGTCATGGTCAGCAGCAATCCCATGAACGCTGCACTCTCACCCGGACTGGCGCCCAGCACCTGTTCCACAAAGCCCGGCAGCATCCGCTGGTACGGCTGCGCCAGCGTTTGCGTGCTCGCGTGGATCACCATCAGCCAGATGATGATCTTCTCGCGCCGGAGGTATGCGATCCCATCCTTGATGTCGCCAAACCCGAGCCGATCCCGGCCGCGCCATGCAGTCTCCGGCGATGTCTCGCCACGCAGCCTCGCACGCGTCGCCGCATTTGTCTTCGGTACCGGGAACATGCCGGCAACTGCCACGACGTTGAGCAGCGTCATGATTGTGAAGACCACGCCGACCGACAGGAACAGGTTCCCGCCCGACCGCAGCATCATCGCGGCAATGATCGCCCCAGCGATCGCCGGTGCCCCCAGCCGCATGACGTTCATGATGAACACGTTGAGCGCGAATGCGTTCATCAGCCGTTGCGGCCCCACGATCTCCGGAATCATCGCCTGCCGCGCCGGCAGCACGAAGGAGTTCAGGATGCCTTGGAAGAACGACATCATGATCAGGTGCCAGAACTCGAGGCGTCCCGTGAACAATAGCGTCGCGATCACGCCCGCATTGAGCGCGTTGAAGCCCTGCCCGATCTGAATGATCACCCGCCGGCTTGCCCGGTCGGCCACCACGCCGCCGTACAGCGATAGGAACAGCCGAGGCCAAGTGTTCGCCAGTTCGACCAGGCCAAGCGCCGCGAACGACCCCGTAATCTGGTATGCGAGGTAACTGCGTGCCACCTGCTGCATCTGCATCGCCGACCAGTTACCGGTCATCGAGAGCAGGTACCAGCGGAATGCCGGGACATCGAGCAACGAGTCGAACGTCCGGAATCGCCGCGGGTTCGCGCCTTCCGAGGCTGCGGCGGTCGCGGTGCCAATCCCGGCCTTCCGTTCCTCCATGGCCTCGATGACGACGAGGGGCTGACCGGCGGGGACGACATCGCCAACGGCGACGCGCACCTCGATGACGACGCCGGCGAGGTCGGTTTGCGGATCACGTTGGTTGGTGGTCAAGGCAGATCCTCGTCGGGTTTCCGTTCGATGGAGGTCGCCGAATACTACACTTGACGATAGATTGAAGGTATAGGCCTCAGCCGCCTCGCCCGCTACGCCGCCACCGCGCTCATCCTTGGCGTCATCGGCGCGTTCTTCGTCCGCCAGCAACTCGCTTCGCCCGAGGCCGTCACCACCGACACCGGCCCTCTCAATACCCGTCCTGCCGGGGCCGGCGAGCCCGCTTCCGACTTCACCTTGCGCACTCTTGACGGTGTCCCTGTCCGCCTCGCGGACTATCGAGGCAAGATCGTCATCCTCAACTTCTGGGCCTCGTGGTGTACGCCGTGTCGCGAGGGAATGGCCGACTTTCAGGCGCTCTACGGCGCGTGCGGTGAGGCGTCCGGCGACCTCTTGGTGCTCGCCGTCGACTATCTCCCGCTCGACGCTGAGCGCGATGTCCGCCGCTTCATCGATGGCTTCGCCGCGGGCGGCACGCCGCTGACCTTCCCGATCCTCTTCGACACGTCCGATGGTGCGGTCGCCGAGCGTTACGGCGTCGCACCGCGGGGCGTGAAGCAGGCTGCGCTGCCGGTCTCGTTCTTTATCAGCCGTGCTGGTGTGTTGCTCGCGAAGGTCTTCGGCCCGGTTACCGGCACACTCGATGCCCAACTGTGCGCGGTCGAGGCTGCCCGCTAGCCGCAGACCTCGCGCACCGTCTGGAATAGCAGTTGTAGCCCTAGGTTCACGTTCTCAATCGAAATGCGCTCATCGTTCCCGTGCGTCCGTCCGCTATCGTCAGGCTCCAGCAGGATCGGGATGAACCCATACGTCGGGATCCCGCGCCGCCGGAACACCCGCGAGTCCGTGAACCCCGTTGAGATGCTTGGTGCGATTACTGCACCCTTGCACGTCGCCGCCACCGCACGCTCGATCGCCCGGTACAACTCCGTGTTTGTCGATGATGCCGGCGTCGAGGACGAGAAGATCGTCTGCACCTCCACCCGCGGGTCATCGATCACGCCGCGCAACTCCGCGAGAAAGCGCTCTGGGTCGTATCCGGCCACTAGGCGCACGTCGAGCGTCGCCTCCGCCTGAGCTGGGATCACGTTCGGCCGTACCCCGGCGTTGATCGTCGTCACCGCGATCGAATTGGTGAGCATCGACTGCACGCGCGGATGGTCGCGTCCCATCGTCCGCATCGTCTGCGCTGACGGCGGCCCCGGCAAAATCCCCGCCGCGTGCAACGCCTCGAAGTATGCGAAGACTTCCGGGGATGGCATCGGCGGTCGATCCCATCCCTTGATCCGGATGATCGCTCGCACTAGCCGTTCCAGCGCGTTGTCGTCGTGTGGCACCGATCCGTGCCCCGGTGTTCCCTTCGTCACAAGGCGCAGCCAGAGCGGCCCCTTCTCCGCCACGCACACATGGAACACCGGCCGTCGCACGCCGAACACTTCAGCTGCCCCCGTGCCGCCTTCGTTCAGCACAAAGTCGCAGTCGATGACTTCTGGGTGCTCCCGGTCGAGGAAGTCGATGCCATACGCGCCGCCTGCCTCTTCGTCTGCCACCGCCATGAACGTGAGGTCGCGCCGCAGCGGTAGCCCGAGGCGGCGGTGTGCGATCAGCACCATGAGTTCGAGGATGCCCATCCCTTTCATGTCCATCGCCCCGCGGCCCCAGACATAATCATCTTCCACCACGCCGCTCAGTGGTGGGCGTGACCAATGGTCAGCCTCGGCGGGCACTACATCGGTGTGGTTGAGCAGCACCAGCGCACGCCCCGCGCTGCCGTCGCCGCGCAGCGTCGCGACGAGCGAGGGCCGAGCGGGATCGCGCGCGTACGTCTGATACGGGATGCCTTCAGTGTCGAGGATGCGCGCCAGCCACTCACATGCGAGGTATTCGTTACCCGGCGGATTGATTGTGTCGAGGCGCAGATAGTCGGCGAGCAGCCCTACGGCCTCATCGGTCATCGCGGCCCAGTCAGGCCTTGGCTGGTGCTCTGCCATGTATTGTCCCACAGGGCCCATGCCGGAAGATGACGACCCTCCTAGGCTGACTGCCGAGAGCCACACTCTTAGGTGCGCGGAGATCGCTTGTCAAACAACGGACGCGACTGACCGTGCTCCGCTGTCTACACTCACCGCGCAGCGACAGAAGCGATATGAGGGCAGATGATGACTACACCAACTACCGCCACGGGTGGGCCGCTCGCCGGCCTGCGTGTACTCGACCTCTCGTGGGTGCTCGCTGGCCCCTTCGCCACCATGACGCTCTGCGACCTCGGCGCTGAGGTCGTGAAGTGTGAGCGCCCCCCGTTCGGCGATGTTGCCCGCACCACCGGGCCGCTCATCAACGGCGAGTCCGGCTACTTCTTCAGCATCAACCGCGGCAAGCGCTCCATCGCACTCGACCTCAAGCAGGACGAAGGCAAGGCGCTCTTCCTGCGTCTCGTCCGCGAGTTCGATGTGGTCGTCGAGAACTTCACCCCCGGTACGATGGACAGCCTCGGCCTCGGCTACGAGGCGCTCTCACGCGAGCATCCTCGCCTCATCTATGCCGCCATCTCCGGCTACGGCCAGACCGGCCCGCTCCGCGAGAAGCCCGCGCTCGATGTCGTGGTGCAGGGCGCGGGCGGTATCCTATCCATCACCGGCGAACCGGGCGGACCACCCATCCGCCCCGGTACCTCGCTCGGTGATATCGCCGCTGGCCTCTATGCCGCTGTCGGCATCCTGTCTGCCGTCATCGAGCGTGACCGTTCCGGGCGCGGTCAACTCGTCGATATTTCAATGCTCGACTGTCAGGTCTCAATTCTCGAGAACGCGTTCCTGCGCTATCTGCTCACCGGCGAGCCGCCGCAGCCGATGGGCACCCGCCATCCTTGGGCCGTGCCCTTTCAGGCGTTCCCGACACAGGACGGCTGGCTCGTGCTCGCGCTCGCCTGGGGCGTCCCGAATCAGTGGGCGCTGCTCTGCTCCGAACTCCAACGCGTCGACCTCATTGACGATCCCCGCTTCGCCACCGCCGCCGCTCGCTCCGAGCACCACCCGGAACTCGAACCGCTGCTCAATGAGGCGTTCCGCACCAACACCACCGCCTACTGGCTCAGCCGCTTGGAGCAGTACAGCATTCCCTGCGGCCCGCTCAACTCCATCCCCGAGGTCATGAAGATGCCGCAACTCGCCGCGCGCGAGATGTTCGTCCCCGTTGCGCACCACACCCTCGGCACGCTGCCGCTCGTAAACACCCCGGTGAAACTCTCGCGCACTCCCGGCGGCATCAGCGGCACCTCGCCCGACATGGGCGCCGACAGCCGTGACGTGCTCCGCAGCGAACTCGGCCTCGATGAGGCGCACATCGAGGATCTCATCGCGCGGCAGGTGGTCTGGGTGGAACGTCCCGAGATCGAACTCGGCTAACGCCTAGCGCCGCGAGTGCGACCGCGAACCCGGCGCCCCACCGCGCGGACTAGTGGCGCTGTGGGGCGCTGGAACTCTGCATAACATCGCGGCTAGCACAGCCTCGCGCCTCGATCTTCGGGCTTCCCCCGCTCTTTATCGAAGGCGTACCCCATACCGGTATGTGACAGCGTTGTATCGTTCGGCCGGCTTGCCCCTTGCAGGATTGTGACGAAATGCTCAATACTTGACAGCCCCGCCAGCGGGGCTGTCGATCGCGTAATATCGGGTACTCGTCAACGGCAGCCGTCACCCTGTGCGATGGACTGCTTCGAACCCGGATTTAGTCAGCGATCTAGGTCACGGTGAGCCGCCAAGGGAGGCGGTTCAATGGGCGTTTTCTCAGCAGGGGGACCCGTCCTCCAGCAAAGGGGTTGGCGATGACCGCTTCCGGTATCCCTCCCGCCCAGGGTTTATACAACCCCGCGCACGAACACGATGCATGTGGTGTCGGTTTCCTCGTCCACCTCAAAGGTCTGCGCTCGCACCAGATCGTCTCCGATGGCCTCCTCGCCCTTGCGAACTTGAACCACCGCGGCGCATGTGGCTGCGAGATCAACACCGGCGACGGCGCTGGTCTGCTCATCCAGATTCCCGATGCCTTCCTGCGCAGCGAGGCCGCCGCGCTCGGCATCACGCTCCCTGCCGCTGGTGACTACGGCGTCGGCCTGCTCTTCGCGCCCACCGAGGCCGACCAGCGCGCCCGCGTGCAGACCCTCTTCGCCTCGATCGTCGAGGCCGAAGGACAGCACCTACTCGGTTGGCGCGATGTCCCCACCGATGCCGCAGCCGCCGATGTAGGTACTAGCGCTCTCGCCGCCGAGCCACGCATGCTCCACGCCTTTGTCGCTCGGGGCGATGGCCTCGCCGATCAGGACGCATTCGAGCGCCGCCTCTACGTGATCCGCAAGCGCTTCGAACTTGAGGCTGAGCGCACCACGCTCGCCGATCCCGCCTTCTGCTACTTCCCCAGCCTCTCGTCTCGTACGCTCGTCTACAAGGGCATGCTCACCGCGACGCAGCTGAAGGGCTACTTCCCCGACCTCTCCGACGTGCGCGTCGAGAGCGCGCTTGCGATGTTCCACTCGCGCTTCAGCACCAACACCTTCCCGTCGTGGAAGCTCGCCCACCCCTACCGCATGATTTCGCACAACGGCGAGATCAACACACTGCGCGGCAACATCAACTGGATGACCGCCCGCGAGGCGCTCTTTGCCTCCCCGCTCTTCGATGACGTCCAGAAAATCATCCCCGTCATCGACGAAAAAGGCAGTGACACCGCCATTCTCGACAACGCCGTCGAACTGCTGGTACAGGCCGGCTGGCCCCTCCCACAGGCGATGATGCTGCTGATTCCCGAGGCGTGGAGCGGCCACGAGGCCATGCCCGCCGAGAAGCAGGCGTTCTACGAGTACCAGTCCACCGTGATGGAGCCGTGGGATGGCCCCGCCTCGGTCGCCTTCACCGACGGCAACTCCATCGGCGCGGTGCTCGACCGCAACGGCCTCCGCCCCTCGCGCTATATCGTCACGAAGGATGACCTCGTTCTGATGGCGTCCGAGGTCGGCGTGCTCCCGATCGCCCCGGAACGCATCCTCAGCAAGGGCCGCCTCCAGCCCGGCAAGATGTTTCTTGTCAGTCTCGCCGAGGGCCGCATCATCGATGACAACGAACTGAAACTTGGCCTCTCGCGCTCGCAGCCCTACGCGCAGTGGCTTGCCGATCACGTCCACCCGCTCGCGGAACTGCCGCTCGGCGACCCCGCTCCGGCTGCCACACCCGAAGCCGTCCACACCCAGCAACAGGCCTTCGGCTACACCATCGAGGATCTCAAGTACATCCTTGGCCCGATGGCGAACAACGGCGAAGAAGCCCTCGGCTCCATGGGCACCGATACGCCCATCGCTGTCCTCTCCAGCCGCGCGCAGCCGCTTTACAACTATTTCCAGCAACTCTTCGCGCAGGTGACGAACCCGCCGCTCGACGCTATCCGCGAGGAACTCGTCACCTCCGTCTACACGATGGTCGGCCCGGAGGGGAACATCCTCAGCCAGGCCCTCTCCGATGTGTACCTCGTCAAACTCGATACGCCGTTCCTCGACAACGCGCAGATGGCGCAGGTGCGCGCGCTCTCCTCGCACCCCGAGTTCCGCACAGCCGTGCTCCCCATGCTCTTCGAGGCCGCAGCTGGCCCCGCGGGCCTCGAACTCGCGATGCAGCACCTCTTCCTCGCGGCCGACATGGCCATCGACACTGGCGCGCGCATCCTCGTGCTCTCCGACCGCGGCGTGGATCGCGAGCACGCCCCCATCCCGGCACTGCTCGCCGTCGCCGGTCTGCACAACCATCTCGTGCGCGAGAAGAAGCGCACGCAGGTCGGCTTAGTCATCGAGACCGGCGAGCCGCGCGAGGTGCACCACTTCGCCCTGCTCATCGGCTACGGCGCGAGCGCCATCAATCCCTACCTCGCGCTCGATAGCCTCTCTTGCCTTCGTGAGAGCGGCTACGTCTCCGCGACCCTCGATGTGAACGAGGCGCATGAGCACTACCTGAAGTCCCTCAAGAAGGGCGTCGTCAAGGTGATGTCCAAGATGGGCATCTCCACCGTACATTCCTATCGTGGTGCGCAGATTTTCGAGGCCATCGGCCTTTCTCCGGAACTCATCGACCGCTACTTCACCAAGACCACCTCTCGCATCGGCGGCATCGGCATCGAGACTGTTGCCGAGGAAACACTGCACCACCACAGCCGTGCCTTCCCCACTCGCGAGGGCGGCGTCGATGAACTCGAGTGGGGCGGCCAGTACCAGTGGCGGCGTGACGGCGAGTTTCACCTGTTCAACCCGGACACCGTCTTCCGCCTCCAGCACGCGACGCGCACCGGCCGCCAATCGATCTTCCGCGAGTACACCAAGATGGTGGACGACCAGTCCGCGCAACTCGCGACGCTGCGCGGCCTCTTCGATATCGCCCCCGCCGGCCCGCCCGTGCCCCTTGACGAGGTCGAGTCCGCCGAGGTGCTCTTCAAGCGCTTCAAGACCGGTGCCATGTCTTACGGCTCTATCAGCGCCGAGGCCCACGAGACGCTCGCCATTGCCATGAACCGCATCGGCGGCAAGAGCAACACCGGCGAGGGCGGCGAAGACCGCCGCCGCTACACGCCCGACGCCAACGGCGACTCCCGCCGCAGCGCGATTAAGCAGGTCGCCTCCGGCCGCTTCGGCGTGACCAGCGAGTACCTCGTGAACGCCGACGAACTCCAGATCAAGATGGCGCAGGGCGCGAAGCCTGGCGAGGGTGGCCAACTGCCCGGTTCCAAGGTCTGGCCGTGGATCGCCGAGGTACGCCACGCCACCCCCGGCGTCGGCCTTATCAGCCCGCCCCCGCACCACGATATCTACTCGATCGAGGATCTCGCGCAGCTGATCCACGACCTGAAGAACGCAAACACCCGTGCGCGCATCAGCGTGAAACTGGTCGCCGAGGTTGGTGTGGGCACCGTCGCCGCCGGAGTCGCGAAAGCCAAGTCCGATGTCGTGCTGATCAGCGGCCACGATGGCGGCACCGGCGCAAGCCCGCTCACCTCGCTCAAGCACGCGGGCGTCCCGTGGGAACTCGGCCTCGCTGAGACCCAGCAAACCCTCGTCCTCAACAAACTCCGCGACCGCATCCGCGTCGAGGTCGACGGCCAGCTCAAGACCGGCCGTGATGTCATTATCGGCGCGCTCCTCGGCGCTGAGGAGTTCGGCTTCGCCACCGCGCCGCTTGTTGTCATGGGCTGCGTGATGATGCGTGTCTGCCACCTCGACACCTGTCCAGTAGGCATCGCCACGCAGAACCCGCAACTGCGCGAGCGCTTCGATGGCAAAGCTGAGCACGTCGTCAACTTCTTCCGCTTCATCGCTGAGGAAGTCCGCGAGTACATGTCCGCCCTCGGCTTCCGCACTTTCGATGAGATGGTGGGCCGCAGCGACCTGCTCGATACTCGCCGCGCTGTCGACCACTGGAAGGCCAGCGGCCTCGACCTCTCCGCCGTCCTCTATCGCCCCGAGGTTGGCGATGACGTCGCCACCCACTGCGTCACCACGCAGGATCACGGACTCGAGGCTGCCCTCGACCAGCAACTCCTGCTGCTCGCCGCTCCCGCGCTGGAGCGCGGCGAGCACGTGCGCATCGACATGCCGATCCGCAACGTGAACCGCACCGTCGGCACCATCCTCGGCAGCGAGGTAACCCGCCGCTACGCCAACACCGGCCTGCCGGACGACACCATCGACATCCGTTTCACCGGCTCGGCCGGTCAGTCGTTCGGCGCCTTCATCCCGTCCGGTATGACCCTCCGCATCGAGGGTGACACCAACGACTATGTTGGCAAGGGTCTCTCGGGCGGCAAGATCATCGTCGCCCCGTCGCCTGCCTCCACCTTCGTGCCGGAGGAGAACATCATCATCGGCAACGTCGCGTTGTACGGTGCAACCAGCGGCGCGGCGTTCTTCCGCGGTCTGGCCGGCGAGCGCTTCGCCGTCCGCAACAGCGGCGCAGTCACTGTCGTCGAGGGCACCGGCGACCACTGCTGCGAGTACATGACCGGCGGTCGTGTCGTCGTCATCGGCCACATCGGCCGCAACTTCGGCGCAGGCATGAGCGGCGGTGTCGCCTACGTGCTCAATGTCGACGGCGACCTTGCCAACCACTGCAACCTAGAGATGATCGGTCTCGAGGCCCTTGACGAGCCCGAAGACCTCGACCTCGTCAAGGGCCTGCTGGAGCGCCACGTCGAGTACACCGGCAGCACCGTCGCCGCTGGCCTGCTCACCGGTTGGCCGAAGGCCGCCGCCCGTTTTGTGAAGGTGATGCCGAAGGAGTACCGACGCGTGATCGATGAGCAGCGCGCTCGCGAAGCCGCCACGGTCGCCGCCAATGGCTAAGCCCACCGGCTTTCTGGAGTTCGGGCGAGAGACTCCCCAGCGCCGCCTCGTAGCCGAGCGCGTCCACGACTGGTTGGAGGTCTACGAGGAGTTTCCCGTCGCCGCGCTCCAGCAGCAGGCCGCGCGCTGTATGGACTGCGGCATTCCGTTCTGCCAACAGGGCTGTCCTCTCGGCAACATCATTCCTGATTGGAACGACCTCGTGTACCGCGACAAGTGGGAAGAGGCCATCGACCGCCTCCACGCCACCAACAACTTCCCAGAGTTCACTGGCCGCCTTTGCCCCGCCCCGTGCGAGGCCGCCTGCGTCCTCGGCATCAATCAGGATCCGGTGACCATCAAGCAAGTCGAACTCTCAATCATCGAGCGCGCCTACGATGCCGGCTGGATCGCTCCGCAGCGCGCGAAGAAGCGCACAGAGAAGCGCCTCGCCGTCATCGGCTCCGGCCCCGCCGGACTCGCTGCTGCGCAGCAGCTTGCTCGTGCCGGTCACGATGTCACCGTCTTCGAGCGCGACGACCGCATCGGCGGTCTGATGCGTTACGGCATTCCCGACTTCAAGATGCAGAAGGAATATCTCGATCGCCGCCTCGCCCAGATGGAAGCCGAAGGTGTTGTCTTCCGCCCCTCCGTCAACGTCGGCGTGGACATCGATGGCGCCGCTCTCCGCTCGCAGTTCGATGCGGTCCTGCTCGCCGGCGGTGCAACTTGGGCGCGTGACCTCGAAGTGCCCGGCCGCGATCTCGATGGTATCCACTTTGCGATGGACTACCTCCCCCTCCAGAACCGCCGCAACGCAGGCGACGAGGTGCCTGAGGACAAGTTTATTTCCGCCGAAGGCAAGCGCGTGATCATCCTCGGTGGCGGCGATACCGGCGCGGACTGCCTCGGCACCGCTATACGCCAGGGTGCTACCGAGGTGCTCCAGTACGAACTGCTCCCTCGCCCCGGCGCGACTCGCCCCGATGAGAACCCATGGCCCACATGGCCCAACATCTACCGCGTCTCCTCGGCCCACGAGGAAGGCGGCGCCCGCAACTACAGCATCCTCACCAAGTCGCTCTCCGGCGAAGACGGCGTCTTGAAGAAACTGCACGCCGTTCGTGTCGAGTTCGTCCCTGAGAATGGCCGCCCGGTCATGCACGAAGTCTCCGGCTCCGAGTTCGAGGTTGAGACCGACATGCTGCTCCTCGCCATGGGCTTCCTCGGCCCCGAGCGCCGCGGCATCCTCAGCCAACTCGGCGTCGAACTCACCGACCGCGGCAACGTGAAGGTCAACGCAAACCGCATGACCAGCGTTCCCGGCGTCTTTGCCGCCGGCGACATGGCCCGCGGCCAGTCCCTCATCGTCTGGGCTATCGCCGAAGGCCGCACCGCCGCCCACGGCATCGACGCCTACCTCATGGGTGAAAGCGCACTCCCCGCCCCCATCTAGGTCGGGAGGCTCCCGCCGCCCTACGGTTTGCCCGTCACTCCAGTGCAGATAGCAAAGTTCAGCCCGTCGCGTGCAGATGCGCCTCTCCGCTTTCGTCGGCGAACTACTCGTCGTGCAGCGCTAGCCTCCGAGGCAAGCCAGAACTGCTACGGTGCGCTTTCTCGCTCCGGGCAGAACCGGCACCGCCCGAACGCCGGCGCGCCGGTGTCGATGCCCGCGACCTCGCGCAGCAGTCTGCGCGTCGCCCATAGCGGCAGTCCCACCACCGAGCAAATGCAGCCATCGACGCGCGCCGCGGGCGCGAACGTTGGATGCTGCACGGCGTACGCCCCCGACTTGTCCAGTGGGTCGCCGCTCGCGACGTACGCCGCGATCTCTTCGTCCGTGTACGCCCGCATCGTCACGTGCGTCGTAACCACTCGCGAGGCCGCACGGTGGCCCGCCACCACCGCTACGCCGCTCACCACCTTGTGCGTTCGCTCACGCAGTGCTTCGAGCGTCGCGCGCGCCGCGTCCGCATCCGCAGGCTTTCCGATAATCTGCCCGTCCAACACAACCAACGTGTCCGCACCGATGACCACGGCATCTGGTGCAGTCGTCACGCCCGCCCGCGCCTTCAGCAGTGCCAGCATTTCCGTCAACACTGCCGGGTCGCGTTCCGCCGACGTTTCATCGATGTTCGCCGGGGCCACCTCAAATTCAAGCCCCAGGCCCGCCAACAACTCCGGCCGCCGCGCCGACCCGGACGCGAGAACGATTCGCTGAACCACTAGGACTCGCTGCGGTCCAGCGTCGTGATGCACTCGATGTGTTGCGTGTGCGGGAACATGTCGATCGGCTGCACCTCAGTCAGCATGAAGCCACCCGAGACGAACAGCCGCAGATCGCGAGCCAGCGTCGCCGGGTCGCACGATACGTACACCAGCCGCCGCGCCTTCGACATGAGGATAGCCTCAACCACCGCTGCCTGTAGCCCGACGCGTGGCGGGTCGACCACCACCACGTCGGGCGATGGCTCCATTCCCGGCAACACGTCTTCGACGCTGCCCGTCACTCGCCGCACGTTGTCGAAGCCCGCCAGATTCACCTCGGCATCACTGCCCGCCGCCGCTGACCACTCGATCGTCACCACCTGTGCCACGTGCGGCGCGAGCAGCGCCGCGAACGTCCCGACGCCCGCGTATGCGTCGACCACCACCCGTGGCTTCGCCTCCAGCACCCGTGCCATCACCAGTTCTGCGAGGCGTTCCGCCTGTCGTGTGTTCACCTGAAAGAATGCTGGCGACGAGACGCGGAACCGCTGCGGCCCCAACTGTTCGATGTAGTGCGGTTGTCCGCTCGGCACGTGCCTGTTCCGCCCCGGCCGCCAGCGCAACTTCGGCTGCACCAGCATGTCGTTCGTGTGCTCGCCCACGCGCACGGTCAATTGCGTCGTCTGCATTGTCCGTCCCTGCGCGTCGCGCAGCACCTCATTCACCTTCGGATGGGCGATCGCGCACTGGTCGATGCGTAGGAATCGATGCGTCCCGTGCTCCATAAAGCCCACGTCGCCATCGCGCCGCACCGTGAACCGTAAGTGGTTTCGGTAGTTCCACGGCTCGCGCATCCCAATCATCTCGCGCAGCGGCGGGTACTCGAAGTGCCCTATCCGCTGCAACTGCTCGCGCACTACCCCGGCCTTCAGCCGCAACTGCTCCCCGTACTCGATGTGCTGCAATTGGCACCCGCCGCACCGCCCGAAATACTGGCACCGAGGTGTTACCCGCGAATCCGCGGCCTCTAGCACCATCACCGTCGTCGCCTCGATGTATGAGGTCTCTTCCTTCGTGATCTCCGCGATCACCCGCTCGCCGGGGATGCCCCGCTCCACGAACACCACTCGTCCGTCCGGGGCGTGCCCCACCGCTTTCCCGCCCGCCGCGAACCCCTCCAGCGTGAGTTCCAGCGGCTTGCGAGGCTGGTCGAGCACCCACCGATCCTTCCGGCGGCGTGCCGGTCGTGCGGATGCGTGGGCTTCGTCAAGGCTGTCGAGTGTCGTCATGCGATCCAGCCTACGTGCTAGCGAGGCGACGGCGTAGGGGCGCGCTCAACACCCGGTGCATCACGTGCCGTCGGCTCTCGGCGGGCTGTACATTTTCAAACCCCGCCGCCCGAAACATGGACCGGTACCCCATGAAGCGGAACGATGGCGAATCGGGGTCTACCGACGTCGCCTCCACCACCTGCGCGCCGTGGCGCTTGGCCGTCGCGACAGCCGCCTCTAGTAGCGCCGTCGCCGCGCCCCGTCCGCGCAGCGCCCTCTGCACGAAGAAGCACACCACCGCCCACACCCTTGTTTCTGCTGGATAGTTGAGGCCGCCTAGCGGCCGGTATGTCTTGCGTGGCGCGACCGAGCATCAGCCCACAGGCACGCCGTCGAGGTATGCGAGCAGCCCCAACGGCGTCACGCCCGCGACCTGCTGCTGCGTCAACGCCCGCCGCCCCGCGAGGTCGAGGCTTTTCCGCGCCTCGCTGGGCTCCCGCCACACCAGGCAGTAGCAGTACGACGGCGAGCCTCGCCCCTCGAACAGCCGCACGAAGTCGTTCCAGTTGTCGTGTCCTACTTCGCGGATGTCGAGGCGTTCGCCGATCGGTGTCTCGTCCACAATCTCAGCCTACTCGACCCTCCCGGCTTCGCGTGTACGATGCCGCCACGCGCGCGGCTGACCGAGGAGAAACCATGACCCCTGCACATGAACCGAAACCGCTCCGCAATCTCGTCTCCGAGATCGTCTCTATCCCCACCGTCTCTTACCTCGAACACGGCGTCCGCGCCTATCTCCGCGCCTTCGCGGCTGAGCGCGGGCTCGAATACGCCGAAGACGACTACGGCAACGCATACATCCGCTACCAGCGTGGCCGCCCCCGCCGTGCGCTCGTCCTTGGCGCGCATATTGACCATCCCGGCTTCGTCGTCACCGCCGTCCGTGGCCGCCGCCTCACCCTCGAGTTCCGTGGCGGCCTCTCCGCCGCTTACGGCAAGGGCGAGTGTCTCCGCCTCTTCGGCGCACAAGACCTCGACGACCTCGGCACGGCCACCATTACCACCGTGCAGGCGAGCGAGCGCAAGACCATCGCCACCGCCACTGCCCAACTCGATGCTGGCGCGACCGCCGAGGCCGGCGACCTCGCACTCTGGGATGTGCCTGCCTGCCGCTTCCGCGGCGACATCGTGCAGGCCCGCGGCTGCGATGACCTCGCCGGCTGCGTCGCCGTCCTCGCGACCCTCGACCGCGCTGTTGCCGCACGCACTCTGGGCACCCTGATCGGCCTCTTCACCCGCGCCGAGGAAGTCGGCCTGCGTGGTGCATCGGTCGTCGGCCGCGCACGATTACTGCCAGAGGACGTGCTCATCGTCGCTGTGGAGACGTCTTCGATGGCTGGAGGCCGCGCGGTGCAGGGTGGCGGCCCGATTGTCCGCGTCGGCGACGCCATCCACATCTTCTCGCCCATGATGACCCGCTGGATGGTCGGCCTCGCGAACGAACTCGCCGCCGCCGACCCCGCCTTCCGTTACCAGCGCAAACTCATGGACGGCGGTACCACCGAGGCTACTGTCTACGACCTCTACGGCTACGAGACCGGCGCTGCCTGCATTGCCCTCGGCAACTACCACAACGCCGGTCCGCGCAACCGCGTCGCCGCCGAGACCGTCCACCTCGGTGACCTTGACGGTCTCGTCCGTATCTTCGTCCGCATGTTGGAGACCGTCCCGAAGGCCGAGACGTATGTCGAGGCCCTCCGCAAGCGCCTCGACACCCTCGGCAGGGAAGCGCAGCCGCTGCTAAGAAAGAGCCGCTAGCGCCTCACGGAATCGCCTGGGAATAGCAAATCGCGCGGCCTCGGTACCGAAGCCGCGCGATTCTTATCAGGATGGAACTGCCCGCCCTCGGAGCTTGTTGCAGCTCGGCTCCGGTGGCGCCCCCGCCTGACTGAGACCAATCTACTGGCTGTGGCGCCGCCTCAAGCGCTACATATCACCATGCATATCGACAAGCGATCAAAAATCGTGCGGTCGGTGTGGGTATCCCTGCTATCGAGGTGAAACGCGAGGGGAAGGGCTACGCCTCAGTCTCGACTTCCCGCCACACGGCTTCCTCGGTCGCCGACCCCACATGCCCCTCGCGCAGCAGCCGCGTCAGCAGCCGGTTGTCGAAGCCATGATCGCGCAGGTGCTTCCGCACCGCGTCCAGCCGCGCGGAGGACTCCAGCACCACCGCTAGCAGCAACTCCCATTCCAGCGGCGTGACCAGCACCCCGCTGCCGCCCTCAACATCTACGCGCACACGGGAGTCCCAGAGCGACGGGATCTCCATTGGCGTGAGTGAGTCGTACCGCCCGTGGAACACCGGGTTCCCGAACACGAACACCGGCACACGCCCGCGCATGAAGTGCAGTCGCTGGGCGGCTAGGTGCGTCCCTCGCCCCCATTCCGAGGGGATATCCAGCATCTCGGCCAGCGAGTGTAGCGGCGGCTCGGCGGTGATGAATTCCAGGTTCGGCGAGGTGGCGTAGACGCCCTGCAACCGGCAGGCGGTAGCGCCCACCAGCGCCCAGCGCTCGCCAACGGCAGCCTCTTCGACCACGCGGATCAGCGGTGGCAAGATGGCGTTCTGGATCGCCTCGGGGTCGATGAGTTCTTCGGCGCTTACGGTCGTCACCTCGTGCTCAGGTAACGTGGAACTCGCGAATCATAAGTCGTAATACTTCTATGCGCTTGCCGGTCGGCCCCCGGCATGTGAGCATCCCCGTGAGGAGGCTCGCAAGTGCCCAAGCAGGTCACCAATGTCGCGTCCGACGACGCACTGACCACGATGTATCGGCTCTCTCACGACGAGCACGAGGAAGTGATCGCCGCCCGCGTCTCGGAGCGCCTCGGCATCAAGCCCGCCTCCGTCGCCGGTATGCTCGCCCGTCTCAGCCGGGACCGGCTCGTCGAGATGGACGCAAAGAAGCGCATCTCCCTGACCCGCACCGGCTTCGCCCGCGCCGAGCAGATGGTGCGCCGCCACCGTCTCGCTGAATGCCTGCTCGTGGAGATCCTCGGCCTAGAATGGTGGCGCGCCTACGAGGAAGCCCACCTCATGGAGCACTCCATCTCCGACATCACCGAGCCGCTGATCGTGGAGCGCCTCGGCGACCCGAAGGTCTCTCCCTTCGGCTATCCCATTCCCGGTTCGAAACACGACCACCCCCTCTCTAGCCGGCATCTCTCCGACCTCAAGACCGGTACACGCAGCATCATAGAGCGCGTCTACGAGGAGGATGAGCAACTCCTCCGCTTCTTCGATGTCGAAGGCATCCGCCCCGGCGTCAGTGTCGAGGTCGTCGACGCCGCCCCCTACCGCGGCACCGTCACCGCCCGCTTCAATGGTCGGGATCTTGTCCTGGGCATGGAAGCGGCGCGCCGCATCTGGGTCGCGGACTAGCCGGTTCACCGCGTCCGTGTGCGTGCTGCGTTTCGCTCCTGCGGGGCACTGGTGCGGAGACTTACATGTTCATCGTCGAAGCGATCACCCGAGGCCTGAGCCGCTACTTCAAGTACGCTTCTCGCGCCGAGTACTGGTACTGGCTTGCCTTCTATCTCGTGCTCGTCCTGGGCGTCGCCTTGATCGAGGACGCGCTGTCCACGACCGGCGGTTTCGGCGGCCTCGCGCACATCATCGCCTTCGTACTGCTCTCACCCACGGTCGCGGTCAGCGTGCGCCGCATGCACGATATCGGCCGCTCTGGCTGGTGTGTGCTCGCGCCGCTGTACGGCTACTACCTCGCCGCACAACTCAGCCAGCCCGTCACAAACATTTACGGCGCTGAACCCGGTCAGAATGAGGCTGGCTGGGGCGCTCGCTAGGCACTACCCGAGCAGGTTGTACGCGCCGTTCACGAACTGCTCCGTCGTTAGCACATTCGCCTGACGCGGGAACAGCTTCTCGGTGAGCACGCGGTGGACTTCCTCGTCCGGGTCGTCGCACGCGTCCTTGATCACCACCAGCCGGTAGTTCACATCCGCGCCCCAGCGCACCGTCGAAAGCACACAGCCGCTCGTGGCGATCCCCATCAACACCAGCGTGTCTCGTCCTGCCTCTCGCAGCAGCACGTCGAGGCCCGTCGTGGAGAACGAGCCGGCCCGCAACTTCTGGAACACGCGCTCTCCCGGCCGCGGCGTGATCGCCGGGTGGAACTCCGCCTCCGGCGTATCCACTTCGAACCGCCCGCCCCGATGCTGGATGTAGATGACAGGAATCCCCACCGTCCGCGCGGCATCGAGGACGGCCACGGCGTTTTCCAGCGTCGCCTGGGGGTTCCGCGCCGCCGCGCTCACAATGCCGACCTGAAAGTCCATGATCACGACTACCGTGCGCCCCGGTTCGATCACTAGGTTCTGCTGGCTGGTCATCGCCCGGTGTTCTTCTCGCTGCTGCATCGTGTTACGCCCACTGCCATGTCACGACCGCTGGCCGCCGCACGCCCTGCTTCGGCGTTGCGCCCTCACGGATACTCCCCACGTTCACCATCACCACGACCCGGTCGTACTGGCTGAGGCCGAGGTGCTGCTTGATGGCCTCATAGCCGATCATCCGGTCGGTGCTGACGTGCGCTACCAGCCCCTCGGCGCGTGCTGCCAGCAGCAGGTTCTGCATCGCGGCGGCGCATGCGGCGTAATCCTCCAGCTCGCGCACCGGGTCGTCCGGGCTGCCGCTCTGGCTGAGGAAGATCGTCACCGGCGCGCGCATCAGTTTGGCGTTCGCGGAGACACCGAGGGCCTCCGGCTCGCCTTTACCCGCCAGCCACCCCGCCACTTCAGCACCTAGGTTGTCGCGCGCCTCGCCGGCGACCACGTGGAAGCGCCACGGCTCGGTCATCCGGTGGTTGGGCGCCCACGTCGCTGCCTCGATCAGCCGCTCAATGACCTCGCGCGCCGGTAGCGTCTGGTCGAACGCCTCGACATCGCGTCGGGTGTGGATGGCCTCGTATACGTCCATGGGTGTCCTCGTCTCCTGTGCCGCGCGCATCGTACCCGCTCCGCACCCTCCGGCCACCCCCGCGAAGTGGCAAGATACTCCCGATGCTCGTCTGGGCGTCGAGACAGGAGCCGCAAGATGGCGACCACCACTACCGACACCGCCGCGCGCTGGGCTTGGCTCCGTGCCAAGACCCCCACGCTCCGCGAGATGATCTACCTCAACTCCGGCTTCCAGGGCCCGATGTCCGAGCCGATCGCCGAGGCGATGACTGCATGGCTCGACCGCGAACTCCGCGAAGGCCCCACCTCCCGCCCGCTGCTCGCCGCTCGCCGCGAACTCAGCCAGCAGTACCGCGAGGCCGTCGCGAAAATGCTCGGCGCGGACGCTGACGAGATCGCGATCACTGACAACACCACCGACGGCATCAACATGGTCACCTCCGGCATGTCCGTCGAGGCCGGCGACGGCATCGTTACCTCCGGTATCGAACACGCCTCCGGTATCGTGCCGTCCTACTACCTCCGCGAGCGCCGCGGCGCTGATCTGCACATCGTCCCCATCGGCTCGGATGACTCACCGGGAACGATGGTCGAGGCGTTCGGCCGCGCCATCGACTCTCGCACGAGCCTCGTACTGATCTCCGGCATCTCCTACTCCACCGGCCAGCGCCTCCCCGTCGCGGACATCGTCGCCCTTGCACACCGCGAGGCACCCCAGTCGATCGTGCTCATCGACGGCGCACAGACCGGCGGCCATGAGCCGCTCGATATGCACGCCAGTGGTGTCGATGCCTACGCGATTCCGATGCATAAGTGGATGTCCGGCCCTGGTGGCCTCGGCGCCCTCTACGTCCGCCGCGACCGCATCACCGACTTGGAGCCTGCCGCCGTTGGCGGCCACGCAGCCGCCTCGTTTGATTTCGAGGGCGGCTTCACGCCTAACCGCGAGTCGATTCAGAAATTCGAACTGACTACTGTCTCCGGCGTGCTGCTCGCGGGTGGCCTCGCCACCGTGCAGCAGTACCTCGACTCCGGCCCCCAGAACGTCTGGGATCGCGCCCGCACCCTCAACCAGTACGCCGAGGCCCGCATCGCCGGCATTCCCGGCGTCACCATTAGCAGCCCGCGCACCGAGGCCACCCGCAGCGGCCTCTTCGCCTTCCGCGCCGAAGGCATCGAGGCCGCACTGCTCGCCGCGCACCTCTGGCTCGACGCCAAGATCGTCTGCCGCTCCGTTCGCGAGACCGCCTGCTTGCGCCTCTCGCTCCACGCCTACAACAACGAGGACGACATTGATGCCGTCGCCCGCTCCGTCGAGCGCGCCCTCACCTCCGGCGTCCACCCGGAAGCAGCGGCATCGCTACCCGTGCGTGCGACGCCGGAACCGTAGCCGTCAGAGCGCCTTATCTGGCAACTCCCGCTCGTCGATGTACTGCAACATCCCGTGACCCACGGTCGTCGTCACGTACCTATTGTCCGAGGCGCGCAGCAGCACTCGCGACACGAGGAACCCCACGAACGACTCCCGCGTGAACGCGAGGTCGAGGTGTCCCGTTTCACCGCATCGCTGCACATGTCGCTCGAATAGCACCGCCACCTCCGCAGCCGCGATCCCTTCCGCACGCTCACCGAGGCGCAGCAACTCTATCTGTGTTCCAGCGATCTGCCGGTACGCGATGTCGTTTGCATACGAATCCATGATCACGCGCGCGTCCGAATGCCAGTCCAGCAATGGATCGTCCTCCGCGCGAACGGGCTCACGAGGTGGTTCGGCTGTCATACTCCGAGCGTAGCATGGCCTTCCGGCGCATTGGAGCGGCCCGCGACGGAGTGGACCCATGCGAGATCACCCTCACCTTGTCTCTCGCGTGCAGGATGCCCAGAGCGAACGACGGTGACGATTTCTATCCGTTCCATCGGTCTCACCGCACAATTGCTTAACCTGATATGGCTCGCCGTCACGCGACGATACCTCGCGATGGGAGACGAGAACCGTCCTAACAATCTCCGACTTGCCAGCAGGCCGCGCCGTCAGGCTTAATAGCCCTGTTCCCGGCGCGCCACCGCTAGCGATGAGACCCCCCGATGAGCACGCTCACCTGGGCCACATCGTCTGCAGTCCTAGTAAGCACTCGAGACTATACGATGCTCAGGATGACGCAGCCCGACCCGTCGCAAGACTCGACGCCGAAGTTCGCGGTCGCAACTCGCGGCAGGCCATTCCGCTGGTTACGTGACTACTTAGAGGCCCCCCTCGGCTCAACGCTCACGGAGCAGCACAACTTCCACTACGCCTTCAGGGAGGCGGCGCTTATCGGCGTAATCAACGCGGCTAGCACGTTCCTCCCGGTGTTCATGGCGCGCCTCGGTGGCTCCAACATCCAGATCAGCCTGATCACTACCCTTCCCAGCCTTGCGGGAGTGGCGCTCGCAATCCCGCTCGGGTTGTTCATGCAGACGCGGCGTAACATAATCCCATGGTACGCGTACGGAAGGATCGGTGGGCAAGCCGCGTTCGGTGCGGCGGCGCTGGCTTCGTTGATGATGCCGCCGGATCTGGTGATTCCCGCGATCCTCGCGATCTACGGGGTCGCAATGATCTTCGCGACCGCGACGAACGTCGCGTTCAACGTCGTGATGGACGCGACCGCGGGCACGCGCGGGCGTTTCGAACTGATGAGCCGCCGCTGGTCGCTCATGGGATTCATGACCGCTGTCACTCTGGCCGTGGCCGGAGACATGCTCAACCGGCTCCCCTTCCCGCTCAACTACCAGCTCGTGTTCTGTGCCTTCTCGGTCGCCGGTCTCTGGGCATACCAGTATGGATCGCGCATCCGCGTGCCGGACCATCCGTCGGCGGCACGAGGAGTTTTGGGCGACTCCGTGCGCGCACGTACCGCCGCCATGGCAGCTCGTGTGCGCATCGAGCGTCCCTTCCTCGCATTCGAGATGCGACGCTTCGTCTCCGCTATCAGCGTGACCTTCATCATGCCGCTGATACCGCTGTACTACGTGCGCGTGCTCGACGCGTCCGACCGCTGGATCGGGTTTATCGGCACCACGCAGTCGCTGATGTTGCTCGTCGGCTACGCGATCTGGCGACGCCAGTCGCACAGGCGCGGTGCCGCCTTCGTGTTGGTGGTTGCGATGTTCGGGTACGCGCTCTACCCAGTCGCGCTCGCCTCGACGCAATACGTGGCGGTGGCTGCGTTGCTCGCCGGGCTGGGCGCAGTGTTCAGCTCAGGCATGAACCTCGCCATCTTCGACCGTCTCATGAGCACGGTACCCGCCGGCTATGGCGTGACGTTTAACTCGATCGACACGACTGTGGTCTACACCGCTGGCGTGGTGGCGCCGATCGCCGCCGCAGTGTTGGCGGATCGCGTCGGCATCGGCGGTGCACTGCTGGCGGGTGGTGCGATCGGTCTGCTCTCCGCCGTTCTGTTCGCCACCGAACGCACTCCGCGAGTCGTGCAGAAGAGCGCCTCTGCTGCGGAGGGCACGTCCGTCTAAACCACGCCTGCCTCCCGCAGTTGCTGCCGCTCCACCGTCGATACACCTATCTCCGACAGCACCTCGTCCGTGTGCTCGCCGAGCAAGGGCGCACGTCTCGATATGCGCCATGGTGAGGCTGGCAGATGGTACGGCGCGCCGGGATAGATGAACGAGCGGCCAAGCTCCGGATGTGCGACCTCGACCGCGAAGCCGCGCTCGCGCATGTGCGGGTCATCGATGACATCGTCGGGCGCGTTGATGAGACCGCACTGCATGTCGCGCGACTGCGTGCCTACGAAGAACTCGTAGGCAGTGATGTGCTGCGCGATGAAGAGCAGCGCCGCGCGCACCGCCCCAAAGATCATCGCATCCTCGCCACCTTCTTCGATGGCAGCGATCGTGATGTCGTGGTTGAGGTGTGCGCCGACCTCGAGTAGTGGCCACTGGTCGAACTGTTCCTTTATACCGAGCGTGTGGAGCCATTCGAGGATCATGGCTATCTGGGCGGGCCGGCGCGGCGCGAAGCCCGTCGTCACGTAGCGTCCGTCGCCAGCGATCACTTGCACGTCTCCCGAAGGCACCACTGAGGCATGACGCCCTGTCTGCCGCTGCACGGTCTGCTTAGCGACCAGCCACGTGTAACTGGCGGCCTCCGTTGTGACGTTCTGTGCGGCGTGCATGTTCACATCAAGGTGCTGACCCTCGCCCGTGAAATCACGGTGCAGCAGAGCGATCAGCGCGGTCGCGACGGCCCAGTTGCTCGCCGTGAGGTAGCCCTGATTACCGTGTCCGCGCACCGGCGCCAGTGTGTGGTCGTCGTAACCGCATGACCACACTGGGCCTCCGCCAGCGAGCAGCGTGAGGTCGGTCGCCTGCTCCTCAGAGCGCGGGCCGGACCGCCCGAACGGCGTGATCGAGACCATGATCAGCCCCGGGTGTGTCGGCGCGAGGTCAGTATAATCGAGGCCCCAGGCTGCCATGCGGTCGGGCGCCTGATCTTCGATCAGCATGTCTGCGCTCGCGACTAGATTGCGAAACACCTCACGCCCTGCCGCCTGCTCTAAGTCGATCGTGACGCCGCGCTTGCTGGTGTTGTAGTTCCAGAACGCGAGGCTGCGGTCGGGGTGCGGTTCGTCGTGGTAGAACGGCGGGTACGAGCGCACGATGCTGCCCCGAGGCGGTTCCACCTTGATAACGTCGGCGCCCATGTCCGCGAGCAGCTTTCCAGCCCACGCGCCGGCCTCATCGCAGAGCTCGATTACTCGCAGGTCGTTCAGTGAGCCGGTCATAGCACGCCCTCCGCCGTCAGCGCTGCGATCTCGCCGTCGCTCATGCCGAGCAGCCCTCCGTATACCTCGTAGTTGTGTTGGCCGAGTAGCGGCGCGCCACGCTTGATCTCCCAGTCTGTGGCCGAGGCGTGCACGGGGATGCCGTCGACGCGCACTTTCCCCATCTCGTTGTGGTGCACCTGCGGCCACAGCCCCCACGCCGCCGTGTTTGGGTCTTTGTCGACGCGTTCCTCGGGCCGCTGCACGGCT
Organism: Thermoflexus hugenholtzii JAD2; assembly: GCA_945903275.1. Classification (GTDB taxonomy): domain Bacteria; phylum Chloroflexota; class Dehalococcoidia; order UBA2979; family UBA2979; genus RH-chloro-G1. The sequence continues at coordinate 123,916 of CAMDNW010000002.1, read as the reverse complement.
GCTGCCGGGATGCCGAGCGCCTGTAGCCGGCGCTGGACCGCGAACTTGTTTTGATCCGCGGTCCAGATACCCACCAGCGCTTCGAGGTCGTCACGGTGCGCGAGGCGGCCTTCGAGCATCGTGAAGCGCGGATCCTCCGCACGCTTTCCGATCTCGCCAGCCAGTGCGCGCCATTCGGCATCATCACGGCAGGCGATCGCGACCCATTCATCTTCGCCATTGGCCGCGTAGATGTTGTGCGGCGCCATGAGCGCCTCGCCACGGTTCGAGTCGACGCCATGCTCGTTGCGCGTTCGGCGGCCGTTCACGGTGTAGTCGAGAATGTGTGTGCCCATGAGCGTCGATGCTGCCTCGGTGGTGGCAAGATCGATGTGCTGGCCCTCGCCGGTCTTGTGGCGGTGGTGCAGCGCCGCGAGCATGGCGATCGCGCCGAAGTACGCGCCGCCGTGGTCCATGTATGAGTAGCCCCACCCAGCGGGTGCCCGGTCGGGTAGCCCGGAGGTGTACGTGAGGCCGCTGAACGCCTGCACGATGGGACCCCACGTCTTGAACTGTTCGTACGGTCCCCAGTGCCCAAACCCGCAGTTTGAGAGGTAGATGATGTCCGGTTTTATCGACTGTAGTTGCTCGTACGCGAAACCGAGGCGCGCGAGCACGCCGGCCGCGAAGTTCTCGGCCACGATGTCGGAGATGGCTACGAGGCGCGGGAACAGCTCGCGCCCCTTCGGCGTGGCGAGGTTCAAAGTGACACCCAGCTTCTCGACGTTGTGATTCTGCCACCCGCCCCCGAAGTTGTGCCCCCGCCGCTCATCGATGTAAGGGGCGCTCGCGCGCAGCGGGTCCCAAGCCCCCTTGTTCGCTGGATTTTCAACACGGATCACCTGCGCGCCGAAGGCCGCGAGGATGCGGCTGGCCCCTGCTCCGGCGAGCACGCCGCTGAAGTCGGTGATGCGAATGCGCGAGAGCGCTTTGTCCGGCATGGCGACCTCCACATCAGTCATGTGTTGCCGCGCATGCTACAACGCACGGCAACACATGACTGATGTCCTGTCTCAAACACCACACCGAGGTACCCGCTGTCACTGTCCTCTGCGGTCACAAACGGCACCCATGCTTATCGCTGACGTTTCTGAGAGTGGTATAGAAGCACGCTACCGCGTAACCCTCGGGATGCGTCCCGAGGGTTACGCGGTACTCCATTACTCTAGCTACACCCTGACGTCGCGCCGCAGTTGAGGCACTTCAAGCACGTCCCGTTGCGCACCATCATCAACTGCCCGCACTCGTCGCATGGGTCGCCCTCGTAGCCCTTCAGGCGCGCCTCCACCACTCGGTCAGCTGGCTTCTGCACGTGCATTTCGAGGACTGCCGAAACCGGCGTGGCGCTCGGCAGCCGTGGCGGATCGGCCACCACAGTGGCCGCCGCCGGAGCGGGCGCCACGTCGCCATCACCGCTGTCGAAGGCGATGAAGTCTCGTGCCGTCACCGGCGTCGGCTGGTCGATGGCGTCTTCCGCCGGGTCGTGATCCTCGGGCGGCCCGAAGTGCGCTAGGTCGTCGCGGCCCATGTACGTGACTGCCAGCTCGCGGAACAGGTAGTCGATGATGCTCGTCGCCATCGAGATGCGGTCGTGGCCGATCACCATCCCGTTCGGCTCGAACTTCTGGAAGATGAACGAGTCTACGTACGCTTGCAGCGGCACTCCGTGCTGGAGGCCGATACTCACGCCGATCGCGAAGCAGTTCATGAGCGAACCGAACGCCGCGCCCTCTTTCGACATCGACACGAAGATCTCGCCGAGCCGAGGCGATCCGTCGTCGTTCCGCTCGTTGAACTCGCCCGTGTGCAGGTAGATCGAGTGCCCGCCCACCTTTGCCTTCTGCGCGTACCCGCGCCGCCGCGTCGGCAGCTTTTCTCGCGACCCGCGCTGCAAGCTACGTACGAAGTCCTCCGCCGCGCGTACCGCCGGGTGGTCGGCCGCCGCCGGCGGTACCACCGGCCCGTCGTCCTCGAAGTACTCCTCATCGAGGTCGTCGAATGCTACCGCGGACAGTGGCTGTGACAGCTTTGATCCGTCGCGGTACAGCGCGACCGCTTTCACCATGCTCTTCGCCGAGGCCATGTAGACGTCGGCCACCTCCTCGATCGTCGCGTCGAATGGCATGTTGATCGTCTTGCTGATCGCGCCGGAGATGAACGGCTGCGCCGCCGCCAGCATCCGCACGTGCGCCATCGGGGCGATGTAGCGCGTGCCGTACTTGCCGCAGCGATTGGCGCAGTCGAACACCGCGTAGTGCTCCGGCTTCAGGTGCGGCGCGCCCTCGACCGTCATGCGGCCCACGATATGGTCGTTCGCCGCCTCCACCTGCGCCCGGGTGAACCCGAGCGCGTCGAGCACGCCGAACGCCGGGTCGGACAGCTGCTCGTCCGTGAAGCCGAGAACGTCGCGGCAGAACTCCGCGCCGAGCGACCACTTGTTGAACGCAAAGGTGATATCGAACGCCGACGGCAGCGACGTGTCGATGCGCGCCAGCATGTCCGCCGGGAAGCCCTTGGCCGCCAGCGTCTCGTGGTTGATGTGCGGCGCTCCGGCCAGCGTGCCCGTGCCCGCGCAGTACCGCACGATGTCGTCCGCGTGCGCCGTCGTGTACCCGAGGCGTGCGAGCGCCCCCGGCACCGACAGGTTGATGATGCGGAAGTAGCCGCCGCCCGCCAGTTTCTTGAACTTCACCAGCGCAAAGTCCGGCTCTACGCCTGTGGTATCGCAGTCCATCAGCAGCCCGATCGTGCCGGTCGGCGCGATCAGCGAGGTCTGTGCGTTGCGGTAGCCGTGCGCCTCGCCCAGCGTGAGCGCGTTGTCCCACGCACGCTGCGCCGCCGTGAGCAGGTCGCGCGGGCACAACTGCTGATCGATCGCCTTCGGCAGCACCGTCAGCTCTTCGTATTGCTCACGAGGCGCGGCGTAGGCCGCGCGCCGGTGGTTGCGGATCACGCGCAGCATAGCCGTCCGGTTCTCAACGTACCGTGGGAACGAGCCCAGCTCCGCCGCCATCTCCGCCGAGGTCGCGTACGAGATGCCCGTCATGATCGCGGTCAGCGCCCCGGCCTGCGCCAGCGCTTCCGGCGAGTCGTACGGGATCCCCTGCACCATCAGCATCGCGCCCAGATTGGCATAGCCGAGGCCCAGCGTGCGGTAGTCATATGACAACTGCGCGATCGTCCGGCTCGGGTACTGCGCCATCAGCACGGAGATCTCCAGCACCATCGTCCACAGCCGGTTGGCGTACTCGTACGCCTCAATGTCGAACTGTGCCTTCGTCTCGTCGTAGAACGCGAGCAGGTTCAGCGATGCTAGGTTGCACGCCGTGTCATCGAGGAACATGTACTCGCTGCACGGGTTGGAACCGTCAATGCGCCCGCCCGCCGGAGCCGTGTGCCACTCGTTAATCGTGGTGTCGTACTGCAACCCCGGGTCGGCCGACTGCCACGCCGCATTCGCGATGCGCGCCCACAGGTCACGCGCTTTCAGCGTCTTCTCCACGCTACCGTCAGTGCGCCTGGTCAGGTTCCAATCGCCGTCGTCCTCGACCGCGCTCAGGAAGTCCGCGGTCACGCGTACCGAGTTGTTGGAGTTCTGCCCCGCTACCGTCAGGTAGGCCTCGCCCTGCCAGTCCGTGTCGAATTGCCGGAAGTCGAAGTCGAAGTTGCCCGTCTGCGCCAGTTGCAGCGCGCGCTGGATGTACGCCTCCGCCACTCCGTCACGCCGCGCCCGCGCCACCGCCCGCCGCAGCCCCCGGTTCGCGACCGGGTCGATGCCGTCCGCCTCAGCCGCGTCGAGGATCGCCCGCAGCGACCGCCGCGTGACCTTCGACCCGGTGACGAGCGATGCGACCTTCTGCTCTTCCAGCACCTTCCACTCGATGAACTGCTCCACATCCGGGTGGTCGGCGTTGACGATCACCATCTTTGCCGCGCGCCGCGTGGTGCCGCCCGACTTGATCGCTCCCGCCGCCCGGTCGCCGATCTTGAGGAACGACATCAGCCCCGACGACTTGCCGCCGCCCGACAGCGGCTCGTTCTCGCCGCGCAACTGCGAGAAGTTGGAACCTGTGCCCGATCCGTACTTGAAGATGCGCGCCTCGCGCGTCCACAGGTCCATGATCCCGCCCTCGTTCACGAGGTCGTCGGTCACAGACTGGATGAAGCACGCGTGCGGCTGCGGCCGCTCGTACGCTGAGGTCGAGGCGCGCAGGTCGCCCGCGATCGGGTCGACGTACCAGTGGCCCTGGGCCGGGCCGGTGATGCCGTAGGCCCAGTGCAGGCCGGTGTTGAACCACTGCGGCGAGTTCGGCGCGGCGCGCTGCGTCGCCATCATGTAGCACAACTCGTCATAAAACGCGGCAGCGTCCTGCTCGCTGTCGAAGTACTTGTGCTTCCAGCCCCAGTACGTCCACGTTCCCGCCAGGCGGTGGAACACCTGCCGCGCGTCTGTCTCGCCGCCGCCCATCGTCGCGTTCGCCTCGGGCATCGAGGTCCACAGCCACGGGGGTACGTCGGCCTCCCATATGTGCCGCGCCGACGAGGGCACGCCGCGCTTGCGGAAGTACTTCTGCGCCATGATGTCGACCGCCACCTGCGACCACACCGCTGGCATGTCGAGGCCGTCCGCGGAGAACACCGCCGATCCATCAGGATTGATGATCTTTGACTCCCGCGCGACGAATTCGATGCCCTCGTAGGGGTCGTGGCCGGCGGTAGTGAAGTGTCGTTGAATACGCATGGGAAGGTCCCGTCTGCTACGGGCCGCTATCTGCTTGTTACCGCTAGCCGTGGGGTTTGGCTAGGGCGGAGTCGCAAGATGTTGGGCCTAGATGCTTAGCCGCGTAAGCAGTTGTGCTGTGCGGGGATCGGACAGTAAGCCCGCTCAGATTGCGGTGTCAACGCATAAGCGCGTATACATATCAGGACAATATGAGGTTGAGGCAGCGTAGGCGCGTCGCAGGGTGTTGCACACCGCTCAGCAGGCTCAGATATTCGCTTCGATGACTTGGCGTCGCGGGCTAAGATTCCCACGGCCCAGATCAACGAGGCGCTGATGAAGTTTCTCTGTCACAACATCGTTGTCCTGATCCAGTCGGTGTACGAACTCGGCATCGAACCGGCGTTCTGGCAGGACTGCCCCAAAAGTCAGCCGCCTGCCTCAGAAGTCCCGCTGATCATGGGGTTTTGAGGCAAAGCCACCCCCCAGTAGTCGGGGAAGTACTCCTGAAATGTCCATCCTAGGACATCGCCATAGAATTTCATCGCCCGTTCATGGTCGTCCGCGTGAATCTCGAAGTGCACAACACGAGGCATTACGTTGTCCTTAGCTGATATGTATCGATGCTAATCGGACAGTGATCGGGTCGCGTAAACGTTCTGTCAGCGCGACGTGATCAACCAGCGGTTCCCCCACCAGTCGACCACTTCCGCGATCCGCCCGTCGCGCGCCTGATCGGCCGGCCCCCGGAGCGAGTTCGCCCCCGCCTCCATCGCCCGCCAGTACGTCGCATCCACATCGTCGGTGTGCAGCATAGTTGCGCCGCGCGTTAGTTCGTCGCGGTCGAATGACTCGCTGAAGCCGATCAGTGAGTCACCGATGCGCACCTCGGCATGTGCGATGCTCGCGTCGAACCCCGGCACCCGCAGCAGTACCTCGGCTAAGAACGCCCGCTCCAGGAAGTCGATGAACCGCGGCGCCTCCCGCACCACGAAGTACGGCATGGCGCTCATCCGCCCCGGCGTCGAGGTCATGTTGCTACTCCTGCCTTCGGCTCCGGCGGAATCATGCGCCTCGAGGTGTATCTAGGTCATCCGCACTGATCGAGGTAGCCCGGTGCCCCCAGCAACTCGTCCACTCCCACCGCCATCAGCCCGCGCGCCCGCAGTCCATCGAGGATGATAGGCAACGCTGCGACCAACACCGACCGATCCGCCCCGGGCCTCCCATCGAGGCCGTCGTGTAGCAGTACGATTGCTCCCGCATGCACCAGTCCCAGCACGCGCGCCGCCAGCCGTTGAGGGTTGCTCTCCCCCCAGTCAGCCACTTCTACGTCCCACAGTACCGTCTGCATCCCCGCGCGTTGTACTGCTGCTTTGGTGAACACCGTCTCCGTCCCGTACGGCGGGCGGAAGAACCGTGGGCACGCTCCCAGTTGCTCCTCGAACGCCGCCTGCGTGCGTGATAGTTCGTTGTACTGCACATCGCTCCGCATTGCCCGCGTGTGCGTGTACGAATGGTTCGCGAGCAGATGCCCGCGCTCGCGCAGCCGCTGTGCCAACGAGGCCTGCTCCGCGAGCGGTCGCCCCACGATGAAGAACGTCCCCCGTGCCCCGTAGCGTTCCAGGATGTCCGCGACCGCGACCGTGTAGTGCTCGTTTAACCCGTCGTCGAAGGTGAGCGCCACCATCGGCCGCTCATCCATCCCGTGCGTGATTCCTTGGTCGAATCCGCCCATCCCGAGCAGCACTGCCCACACGCCCGCCACGAGAATCGCGAGGCCGCCCACGACCCTAATGCCCTTCACTCCGCGTCTAGCGCCTTGAACACGCGTGCAACATCCGGCTCCGTATCCGTCATTGCGCTGTTCGCGGCGCGCCGGCGGGGAATGCGACGCCCGGGCAGGATAACGGTGCGTTGCCCTGAAGCTTGTAGTCCAGCGTCCCCGCTAGCCCGCGGAACGCCAACGTCGCGTAGCTGTCTTCCACCATCTGGTCGAGCAGCCGCAACTCGTCTGTGTAGCCCCGCCGTTGCCACTCCGCGCTCACGAGCACGTGCGTCGTTCGCTTCAGCCCTAGGAAACAGCGGTAATTCTCGGTCGTCCTGAATGAGTCACGCTTGATGCTTTCGTCGAAGAACTCGTGTGCGAGCGTCCCACCTGCGCGGATCAACTGAACCATGCCATCTTCATGCTCGGTCATCGTTAGCACCCGGTAGCGAGTGCCGGTGTCGACCTGTCCAGCCTCGATATAGTCCGCGAACCTCGGCTGGGTGTAATCCCACAGGTTATGCGGGTGACGGATGCTCGCGTTATGCGCGACGAACACCAGCCCGATCAACAACAGCGGCGCGTGGACGCGCAGCGACCACGCACCGAAGCGCTGCACCAGCCACGGCCACCACAGCATGCTCAGTCGTGTCAGCGTCGCCTGCAACGGCACGAGCAGTGCGCTATATCCCACCTGCTCCACCAACGGCATCGAGGCGAATATCCACACTGCGGGCGCTGTGATCACAGCCGCCAGCCCCAGCAGCGCGACCCGCAGCACTGGCGCCCGCCGCCGCTCTCCGATGTGTAGGAGCACGGTCAGGAGCAGCCCCGTCGCACCCATGAGCGGATGCGCGACCAGCGCCGCGACCGCCAGCGCCGTTCCTCGGCGCGGCTGCTCCCGGTCGAACGCCGCTGCTGAGAAGCATACGAAAGCGAACGCCCACACCGTCGGCAACTGGAACTGCGCGACCCCCATCCACAACTGCGGGTTGAGCAGGAACAGCGCTGTCATCAGCGGGTTTGCCGTGCGCGGTAGCCATCGCCAGATACCTACCGCAAGCAGCACCACGCCGAGCACCATGCTCGCTGTCACCGCCCAGTCGCCCAACACCGGGTACACCAGCGCCGTCGGTAGCCACGGGATCGCCGCGTACGGGAAGGTGAACGCCCGCCCAGATTCGAGGCTCGCCATGTGTAGTGGCAACCCCTCCCCCCCGAACAGCGATCGCGCGATGTGCCATACATGCGCGTACGACTGTGCGCTGTCGTTCCCCAGGTACACGCGATGCGTCAGCATCACCGCCAGCAGCCCCACGAACGACCCCAGTAGTAGCGCCGCTGACCACGCGCCGAGGCTCGACCGCTGCTCCCGAGGCGTCTCGCGCCAGCACAGCACCCGATACCATGCTGCGCACATCGACACCGCATGGTTCACCGCGTCGCGCAGCCGCGTCCGCGAGCGCTCCACCGGCACCTGCACCATGTACTCGTTGTCCACGCGGTAGCCAAGGCGTCCTAGTACGACCACCTGCTCCGCCGCTTCGCTGTACCGACGCCCCTTGTAGAACTCGTGCGCGTGCAGCAGCGGCCCCAGTCGCACTACGCGGTAGCCGCTTTCGATGTCATGCAACCGCGTGCCGCCGCATAGGCTGCCAAGCGCGGTCATCACCCAGTTGCCCGCCCGCTTGTATCGCCCGTGGTACCTCATATCCCGCCGCGCGATCACCGCGTCGGCCCCGAGGTCATCGAGGCGCGCCACCAGCGCGCCCAACGCCGTGAGGTCGTGCTGTCCATCAGCGTCGATGGTGATGACGGCTGTCTCCGTGCTCACCGCGTCGCGATCGAGGTCATCTCGCAACTGCCCCCACGCCGCCCGCAGCGCGGCCGACTTGCCGTGGTTCTCCGGCAGGTGCAGCACCCGCACGCCCGGCTTCCCCGCCGCCCAGTCATCTAGGATACCCGCCGACCCGTCCGTCGATCCGTCGTCCACGATCAGGATCGTCCCCGCGCCCCACCGCACGATGTCGTCGAGCACCGTGTGCACGCTCTCGCGCTCATTGAATACGGGCACCACGACTACCGCGCCCGCCCGCGTGGCTATCCATGCACGCGCAGTGCCCGAGGCGATCTCGGTGATCTCTGAACCAGACCGCGATCCGTACTTGTCGGGCATTGAACAACCTCGGCGCAACACCAGTAGTCGGGTCGGATGCCCACTGTCCGTGCGTTATACAGCGGCGCTGCACGACGGTCGTGGTCTCCGCTCGGCAGGTGCTCACCCGCACGTCAGCGTCGGCGTACTACCCCCGGACGATCGCCTCTAACTCGTCCGCGTCCGAGGTGATCCCCACCGATAGGTTCCGGTGCCCGTCCCGCGTCACCAGCACGTCGTCCTCGATGCGCACGCCGATCCCGCGCAACGCACGAGGCGTATCCGAGTCCGGCGCGATGTACAGCCCCGGCTCCACCGTCAGCACCATCCCCGGCCGCAACGCCACTGATGCCCCGCCTTCGCGGTACGCGCCCACATCGTGGACATCCATGCCCAGCCAGTGGCTCGTCGCGTGCATGTAGTACGGCCGGTACGCCCCGTCCTTCGTCAACTTCGCCGTCCGACCATCCAGCACTCCGAGGTGCCGCAGGCCATCGACGAGCACCTTCACCGCTCGGTCGTGTACTTCTATGAAGCGCACCCCCGGCGCGATGATTGCCATTGCCTGCCGTTGCGCCTCGTGCACCACGTCGTACACCGCCCGCTGCTCCGGCGTGAACCGCCCGCTCGCCGGATACGTGCGTGAGACGTCCGCGCCGTAGTAGTCCACTTCCGCGCCGGTATCCAGCAACACGAGGTCGTTATGCTCCACCCGCGCGCGGTTGCTTGTGTAGTGCAGCGTGCACGCGTTCGCCCCTGTCGCGACAATCGAGGGGAACCCATTGCGCGGCGACCCTAGCCGCCGGTACTCGGCTTCCAGGATCGCCTGCAACTCGTACTCGTGCATCCCCGGCTTCGTCGCACGCATCGTCGCTTCGATGCCCGCGCCGGTGATGTCGATCGCGCTCTGCAACGTCGCGATCTCCTCCGCCGTCTTAATCACGCGCAATTGCGAGACGAATGGGAATGGGTCCGCCACCCGCTCGATCGCCACGCCGCCACGCTGCCCGGCTCCCCGGCTCTGCGCCACCGAGCGCGACACTAACTTCTCGATGCGCTCGTCGGCCCCCAGCGAGAAGTAGACCGTGCGCATCCCCGCCAGCAACTTCGGCAACTGCTCGTCCAACTCGTCGATCGCATGCGACGCGGACGCGCCGTACCGCTGCACCGCGCCTTCGATGCCCGCGCGTGTCCCCACCCAGATCGCCATCTGTGGATCGTGTGGCCGTACTAGCAGCACGAACGGTTCCTTGTGCCCCGGCCGCAGCACCGCCACCGCCTCCGGCTCTTCGAATCCCGTCAGGTAGTAGAACGTCGAGGGCTGCCGGAATTCGTAGTCCACGTCCCCGTTCCGGTTCGCCTCGTGCCCCGAGGCGAACACCGCCGCCACCGGCCCCCCGCTCGCCGCCGCATCACGCATCAGCAGCCGCATCAGCGCCTCCCGCCGCTTCGCAAACGGCGAGGCCGCGGCGGGCGCGGTGCCGCGTGCCGGTCGCGCAGTCTTCGAGGCTGCACGGGCAGTAGAAGTAGCGGCAGTAGGACGGCGTCGGGTGCGTGTAGTGCTCATAGCCGTGCAGCCTCACATATCCAGCGCATTGCGTCGAGACTCGCGTCGAGGGCGCCTACCGCGCCTGCTGACAGGCCGGTCCGCGCCCGGTTCCTGACCCGGCATAGGTGCAGATCGTCGTGATCGTTGGCGCGTGTCCGAAGCCCTCATGAAGTGTGGCCACTACTGTCACTTCGCTGTGGTTCGTGGTCGCCGAGCATGGTGGGTGCGGGTACACCCATGTCAGTACCGCCTCAGCCTTGACTGCCGCGCTTCTCACCTCCCCGCTCACTCCCGATGACTTCGTGTCTATGGTTACGCAGTTCGGCCCGCTCGCCGTCGCCGCCATGGGCAGAGAAAGCATCCTCAGCGCGATCCTGGACGGCTACCAAGCCCAGATCAGCCGACGCATCGCCGCCGACCAGGCCAAAGGTTGACAGGGCACTCACCGACGTCACCGGGCGCGGCGTCGATAGCCCAACGGTCGCGCTTCCTATCATGTGCTGCATCTGCCCGCCGAACTGGCGCGTTGCCCGCTCCGTGTCCGTCTCGCACACCTCTGAACACCCTGCCGCGAACACCAGCGCCATCAGCACCAGCGCCCCCTCGATGCCACCCGCCGCCGCCCCAGCCATCGAGTCATGCCGCGCCTCTTGCCCCACTCACAGCCTTCGTGGTGCCCCCGGCAGGACTCGAACCTGCGCGCACGGTTTAGGAAACCGATGCTCTATCCCCTGAGCTACGAGGGCACGAACTGAAAGAACGCTACTGAATAAGGGCATTCGTAGCCCGCACCTCCTGTTGTCCGCTACCTGTAGGGCTTGTGTACCCATCTCGGTACTCACTGGTTCCGCACGGCGAGGAACGCATCCATCTTAGCGGCGGCTTCGAGTTGCAGTTCGGGCAGCTCACGGGGCTCCTCGTCTCAGCCGAACGAGGCTACCCTGCCCAGCCGACCCTCAGTCCTGACGCAACCCCCTGCGATCGCATCGGGTTGTGGTGATCTGGGAGGAAGGATCCGAGTTCAATCGTGTCGATGTCGACTAGCTGGACGGTCTAAAGCTTGATGTCCGCGACGAGCTCCGGGTATAACGCAGCCGCGAACGCCGCCGGCACCCACTCCACCGCCGCCACCACCGCCGGCACATCCGGCAGCCGGATGTCGCAAACAATCATCCCCGCCCTTCCGGACTTCCCGCCCCCACCCCGTATACTCCCTCAGCAACTCACGAGGCGCGCGAAGGGATCGAGCGATGGCGGACAAGATTCGGGTCGGGATTGTTGGTGCCACCGTCACGCCCGGTGGCAGTGGCTGGGGCGCCAACGCCCACGTCCCCGCGCTCAAGGCCCTCCCGGACTTCGAGGTCAAAGCCGTCTGCACCGCCCACGCCGAGACCGCGCAGGCCTCTGCCGCCGCCTTCGGCGCGGAACTCGCCTTTCACAACATCGAGGACATGGTCGCCCACCCAGAGGTCGATATGGTCGTCGTCTGCGTGCGCGTCCCGTGGCACCGCGACCTTGTCATGGCCGGTCTGCGCGCTGGCAAGCCCGTCTTCTGTGAGTGGCCCCTCGGCGCCAACCTCGCCGAGGCCGAGGAGATGGCCGCGCTCGCCCGCGAGCAGGGGCTCCGCACCATCGTCGGCCTCCAGGGCCGCAGTGACCCCGCGATCCGCTACGCCCACGACCTCGTCGCCGATGGCTACCTCGGCGAGGTGCTCTCCGCGAACCTGAGCGTCATGTCCGGCGCATCGTATGAGCGCGCTGCCGGCCGCCTCTGGCAGCGCGAGCGCAAGAACGGCGCGAATACGCTCACCATCTCCGGCGGCCACGGCATCGATGCGCTCTGCACCATCCTCGGCGAGTTTGCCGAGGTCTCCGCACGCGTCACCACGCGCGTCACCGAGTGGCTCGATACCGATAACAACCAGTCCGTCCCCGTCGACGCGCCCGACAGCATCGCCATCGCTGGACGCCTCGTGAGCGGTGCTGAGGTCGCCATTCAGGTCGCCGCCGTCCCGGTCAGTCCTACCGGCAGCCGCCTAGAAATCTACGGTCACAAAGGCACCCTGTTGCTCGCCTCCGCTGGCGCGCTCTCCACCGGGCCGAACCGTATCTTCGGCGCGCAGGGCCGCGAGGCCGCCGCCGAACTCACGGTGCCCGACAAGTACACCCTCGTCCCCGAGGGCACCCCGAGCGGCCCGCCGCGCAACGTCGCCCAGGCCTACGCCGGTATCGCCGACGCGTGGGAAGGCCAGCCCTCCGCCGCGCCGGACTTCGCCCTCGCCGTCACCCGCCACCGCCTCATCGATGCCATCGAGCGCTCCTCGCGCGAAGGCCGCACCGTGGCCGTGCAGGTCTAGGGCTGCTCTACACCGGAGCCTTCACGCGGAAGCCCGTACTTCGTGCTGCTTTGCTCATCCGAGTGTCGTACGTGAGCACCGCGTCGAGGTCTCTACCCAGCGTCAGTGCCGTCGTGACGTGAATCGCGTCGAGCGTCCTCAACGCTGGCGATGCAAGGGTTGCTGCAGATTTCAGTACCGCTCGATCTATATCAATGAGCAGCAGTGATGCGAGTACCCGCCGTGCCTGTCCGTCGAGTTCAGTGTTCGTTCGGTACGCCGCTCGCAGCAGTTCCGTGATCGACAATAGGGAGGATGCAACGGTGTGGTCGTCGCCGTTGTATGCGCGGAGCGCATCTGATTCCGATTCTGGTACTACGAGTTTGGTCAATGCTGATGAGTCTGCGTAGAACACGATTTATCAGGAATCCTCGTCACGCATCTCCATCAATAGCTCGCTGAGTGACCGCTCTCCCGGTCGCAGCTGCGCAGGTGGGTGTTTCGCAAGTGTCTCCCGAATGTCCATCGTCGGCGGCGTCGCACGCCTCTCCGCGATCAGCCGGGCAACCACCGATCTAGTCGGCTTCACGGCCGAATCTCTGCGACTGGCTCACCTCGGTCGGTGATCGTGATCGTCTCGCCCGCCTTGACGCGGCGAAGGTATTTGCTGGCGTTCTGCCGCAGTTTCCGGATACCGATACTGAATACGAGGTGGATACATGTAGCACCAAATGTGCTACATGTATCCACCTCACGTGCTCGCCGCTCTCACCGAGGCCCGCCCCGGATGCCGAGGCTCCGGCGTGAACAAGATCAGCGCCGCCGCCCCCAGGTACGCCACCACGAACACGCTGAACGCCACCTCGTACGACCCGCCGAGGTCGTACGCCATCCCCGCCAATACCGGCCCGCCTGCGCTGGACACGATCGTGAACGGCCGCCCGATGCTTCGCACCGTCCCCAGCGTCTTCCGTCCGTAGTAGTCCGCCCACACCGTCTCCTGCACCGTCAGCGTCCCGCCCACGCCCACCCCAAAGATGAAGATCGCCGCTGCTGTCAGCCACAGCCCCGGTGCCATCATCACCAGCAGGATCCCCACCCCCAGCAGCACGAACTCCGCAGCTGCCACAAACCGAGTCGCTACCCGCTCCACGAGCAGCCCCCAGAACGGCTTCGAGATCAGTCCCGACAGCCCGATCATGCTAAACGCGAACGCTGCCTCAGCCGTCGAGAAGCCGATGTCCGTGAGGTACGCGATCAGGTGCAGCAACAGCGCCCCCACGCCCATGCCAGCCAGGCCGAACGTGAGGATCAACAGCCACAGCGTCGGCGTCCGCATCGCCTCCCGCCGCGTCCACTCCAGCGCGTCCGCATCCGCCCGCCGCTGGTCGAGCGCGCTCACCGCCCGCGACGACACCCACCCGTCATCGGGTTCGAGGCCGAAGTCCTCCGGCCGCCGCCGCATCACCACCGCCGCGACCGGGATGATCACCACCCACACCGCCACGCCAAACACCATCCACGCGATGCGCCACCCGAACTGTCCGATCAGCCACGCCGCCAGTGACGGCACCACAAACGCCCCTACCGATATCCCCATCGCCGAGATCGCGATCGCGCGCCCGCGCCGCCGCACGAACCAGTTCGAGATCGCGACGTTCACGATCATCGGCCCCATCCCCGCCATGCCGATCGTGAGGATCACAGCCTTCACCAGGTAGTACTGCCACAGCGTCTGCACGAACCCGAGGCCCACGAACCCCGCGCCTCCGATGATCGCGCCCACGATCATCAGCATCCGCCCGCCCCGCCGGTCGATCAGTCCCCCGATGAACAGCCCGATGATCCCGCCCACCGCCGTCGAGAGCGTCTGCCCCAGCGAGATGTCCGTCCGCGACCAGCCCAACTCCTCCGTCATCGGCCGGATGAACGTCCCGAGGCCGTACGCTTGGATCCCCGAAGACAGCGCCGAAGCCACCAGCCCCGCCGCCACGATGTACCACCCATAAAACACCGCCCGCCCAAACAGCGACGCCGGCAACGGCAAATCCGCCGCCGTCCGCTGCTCAGGTGCCGGTGGTACTGGTGCCGCCGATGTCGTCACGATGGGCCTCGCATGTGCGCGCCGCTGCTCGCGGCCGCGCCATCCGCGCCGCATTCTAGCCGCTCACGTCAGGTGTGGAGAAACCTCGCCGCCACATGGCGACCGAGGCGAATCAATCAGCAGAGGTCAATGAATGTCAAAGCGTGCTGTGAAATTTGGTGGAGGTGAGGGGATTCGAACCCCTGACCTCTGCAATGCGAATGCAGCGCTCTCCCAACTGAGCTACACCCCCACCGTGGGCAGGCACCGAGTATATCGGCGTCATTCCCTTGCGCGCGAACGCCCTATAGGGCGCCCCGTGCGCGTCTAATCCAGCAGCCCCGGCATGGCCTCGATCCGCATCCGCCGCGCTGCTATGTCCACGTCCAGCACCACATCCGCAATCGCCGGAATCAGCGCGTCCGGTTTCCCCGCGCGCCGCACCAGGTACACATCATTCGCGCCCGTCGTCAGCACCTGCGCCAGCGTCCCGATGCGCTCGCCCTCACGCGTCACCACATCCAGCCCTTCGAGGTCGTGTACGTAGTACTCACCCGGCGGCAACGGCGGCAGCTCCTCCGCCGCAATCTCGATCGTCGTCCCCCGCAACACCTTCGACGTGGTCTCGTCCGTGTACCCATCGAACCGCACGATCGGATACCCCTGCGAGGTGTTCACCTCAAGAATCTTCCGAGGCTCCCCCCGCACCAACAACACCGCCCCCACCCGAAACCGCCCCGGATTCCCCGTGAACGGCGTTACCTTCACATGGCCCTTCAGCCCCCACGTCGTATTGATCCGCCCCACCGCCACGCGGTCGGGGTCGAGTGCCTGCTGCTCAGTCCCCTCTGGTGATAGAGGATCCGTTCCAGCCCCCTCCGCATCGAGGCGGGCCTTTTGGGCGTCGGCCCCCTCAGATTCAGGTGGTGGGGGTGACTCCGGAGATGTGTCGTTCATCGGTTTATTCATGTTGATCGAGGTGTGCTGTGTGACCACAGTGTTCCGGATCGGAGTGTGTGTGGGTCTTCTCCACAAGAAACTGGCAAGTGGAGGCCCTCGAATACCAGCGGACGTGTCCCCATCCGAGGCCAAGCGCCGCAGGCGCGCGGCCGAGGATGTCCGAGTCCGAAGTACCGGTCACGGCCAAGAGAGGCGTACTAGTCGATGTCCACCGTCGCGCGCACACCCGCGCGCGTCGCCGCCACATACACCAGGCTCCGGATCGCATTCGCGATGCGGCCCTCACGCCCGATGATCCGCCCCTTGTCCTCATCCGACACATGCACCCGCAAGATCACCCGATCCCCCAAGTGCTCCTCCTCAACGGTCACCTCTTCAGGGTTCCTCACCAGCGCGCGTGCCAAGTATTCGACGAGTGCCTTCATCGTGACGCTGCTTTCGTTACGCGCCGCTAGGAAGCGGCCGGCTTATCGAGGTTCTCCGTGAACTCCGCCTCAGCCCCCGCCTGCTGCACAGCAGCCTCCTCGGCGGCGGCCTTCTCCTGCTCCGCCAGTGCGGCGTCCGCGGCTGCTTTCTCGGCTGCCGCTTTCTCAGCGGCGGCGGCAGCCGCGGCGTCGGCGACAGCCTTCGCGGCCGCAATGTCGGCATTCGAGGGCTTCGTCACGCGCGTCGGCAGCGCAATCGTCGTCAGGCCGCGCTCGTGCAGCAGCCGGTGTACCGTCTCGGACGGCTGCGCGCCTTGCGCCAGCCAGTGTGCAACGCGGTCTTCGTGCACCTCAAACGTGCTCGGCTTCGTGCGCGGGTTGTAGTGTCCCAAGATCTCCACAAAGTCCCCGTCGCGTTTGGCGCGCTGGTCGGCAACGATCACGCGGTACTGTGGCTGCTTCGTCTTGCCGACTCGGCGCAAACGCATTCGGAGCATACGGTCCCCATTCCTTGCCGCGCGGCTCTCGCCACGGGCACCCATCGCACTATCACTACACCATCGAGGTAGGCGGCGTTCGCCGCTCAGTCGTCGGTATCGGCCTACAATTGTGGCCGATTCAGCCCGATATGGCTAGGTGCCGCCCCGGAATCGCCCGATGCCCAACCGACTCGGCCCCTAGGTCCGAACCCGGCTAGAACCCTAGCAGCCCACGCAGGCCGCGCCCCACGGCTCCGCTCTTGTTCGAGGTCATCATCTGCATCAGCTTCTTCGCCTGCGTGAACTGGTTCATCAGCCGGTTCACGTCCGCCGGCGTCGTCCCCGACCCCGCCGCGATCCGCCGCCGCCGCGACCCGTTTAGGATGTCCGGCCGCCGCCGCTCCGCCACCGTCATCGACTGGATGATCGCCTCCGACTGCTTGAAGTAACTCTCGTCTAGGTTCGCCCCGCCTAGCTGCTGCTTCAGCCCGCTCATTCCCGGCATCATCTCCAGCATCCCGGTGATGGACCCCATCGACTTCACCTGCTGCATCTGCGTCAGGAAGTCCTGCAGGTCGAACTCGCCCCGCGACATCCGCCGCGCCACCTCTTTGGCGTCGCGCTCACCGATCGCTTGCTTCGCCCGCTCCACCAGCGTCACCACGTCGCCCATGCCGAGCACACGCGAGGCGAACCGATCCGGGTAGAACGCCTCCAGCGCCTCCAGCCGCTCGCCCGTCGTGATGAACTTCACCGGCAACCCCGTCACTGACCGCACCGAGAGCACCGCCCCGCCGCGCGCGTCCGAGTCCACTTTCGTCACCACGATCCCCGTGCCCTCCACCGCCTCGTCGAACTCCTTCGCGAGGTTCACCGCCTCCTGCCCGGTCATCGAGTCCACCGCGATCAGCACTTCGGTCGGGTCCACCTCGTCCGCCAGCGCCGCCAGACCGTCCGCGAATTCGTCGTCGAGGCTCACGGTGCCCCGCGTGTCCACGATGATCGCGTTGCAGTTCTGCCGCTCTGCCTCGCGCAGCGCTCGCTTCGCCACTTGCGCGGCTGGTGCTTCCTTCACTTCGCTGTAGACCGGCACGCCGATCTGCTCGCCCAGCACCTGCAACTGCTCCGTCGCCGCCACCCGGTCGAAGTCCGTCGCCACCAGCATCGGCCGCATCCCCTGCGACTTCAGGTGCAGCCCTAGGCGCGCGACCAGCGTCGTCTTCCCGCTGCCTTTGATCCCGCACACGATGATCTTCGTCGGCCCCTGTGACGCCCGCTGCAATGGCGTCTGGTCGCCACCCAGGATCGCGATCAATTGCTGGTGCACCACCCCGATCACCTGCTGCGCCGGCGTGATCGACTGCATCACATCCTGCCCCAGCGCCCGCTCCCGCACCGCCGCAATAAAGTCCCGCACCACCCGGAAATTGACGTCTGCCTCTAGCAGCGCCACTCGCACCTCGCGCAGCGCCGCATCCAAGTCCGCCTCGGTAATCTTCCCGTGCGTCCCTAAGCGGCGAAACGTGGACTGCAGTCGTTCAGAAAGTGCGTCAAGCATGATGGAAGTTTACGGCATGGCTGCCGAAGCCAGCGTCTTCAGAAACTGTTCGAGGTCGGTGTAGTCAACCTCTGAGCGATTCATCTCGCGTGCGATCCTCCAATTCCCGTTCTTGTTACACGCCAACCCTTCCCCACCCGCGACGAAGCCCTTGCTGCCGAAGTGCAGATCAAACGCTGGTCTCGCGCAAAGAAAGAAGTCCTGATCGGCAGCGACTGAAACACCATCCACACACTCGCCCGCCACAGCCGCAACAAGAACCTCAACCCCGATACGTAGCCCGCCTTGTCCACTCCGCTCGTGGTGAGCCGGAGTGCCGCTTGCGGCGCACCGTGTCGAACCACCTCCGGAATCCCTCGGCCTTGCACGATACCTCACGTCACCCGCCGATCCCCGCTTCGCCCCCGCATCCCCTTCCCTTTCCCCCCGCTTTCCGTTACAAATCCTTCCGAGACTAAGGGGGTTCCTAATGCTTGACACCTACACCTACAAGTGCGACTGCAGCTTTACCTTCGCCAACACCGTCCGCTCGCAGGTGCGCCACCAGGCCCGTCAGCACATCCTCACCGCCCACAACGACAACAACCCCGAGCCGGAACTCATCGACTCCCGCGTCACCCGCACCGTCGGCTAAACCCCGGCACGCGCCCCGACACCACGACGCCGAGGCAGGATGCCTCGGCGTCGCTGTATTCGCGCCCAACCTATATAAAACTTCCTAAACCTCCGATCACCCCGCCCCCGGTGTTGCGGTGGGCGCCGATGTGGTGACCGTCGCCGTCACGGTAGGCGAGACACTCGGCGTGCCTGCTGGCGTCGCCGTCGGGTCGGAGCGCACCGTGGCCGTCGGCTGCGGCGTCGGTGTGCGGTCCCAGCCTCGTAGCACGCGGCAGCGAGGCCCAACAGCGCCAGCGCACCCAGACTAAGGCCAATGTGGCGGATTTTCGTCGTCGTACTCATATCCCTGTAACGCGAAGCGCACTCGAAAAGTTTGCCTCGCACCTGTGATGTCCTGCCGGAAACACGAAGGGCGCCACAGGGCGCCCCTCGATGTCACGCCTATAGGTACGCGTTATTCGAGCCCGCGCTCCCCGATGAACGTGACGAGGTCGGCGATGCGACAGGCGTAGCCGTACTCGTTGTCGTACCAGCCCATCGTCTTCACCATGTCGTCGTCCAGCACCATCGTCCCCGGCCCGTCGAAGATCGCGGAACCCGGGTGGCTGCGGAAGTCCGTCGAGACCAGTTCTTCCTTCTCGTAATAGAGGTAGCCTTTTAAGGGCCCTTCCGCCGCGGCCAGGAATGCCTCGTTTACCGATTCTTTGGAAACCTTGTCCTGCAGGTCGGTCACAAGGTCGACCACGGACACTGTCGGCGTCGGTACGCGGTACGCGAGGCCATTCATCTTACCTTCGAGTTCCGGGATGATCCGCCCGACGGAGCGCGCGGCTCCGGTCGAGGTCGGAATGATGTTGAGGCCTGCGGCCCGCGCGCGGCGCAGGTCGCCGTGCTTCGCGTCCACCAGGTTCTGGTCGCGCGTGTACGAGTGAATCGTCGTCATCAGTCCGCGCTTCACGCCAAACGCGTCATGCAGCACTTTCACCATCGGCACCACGCAGTTCGTTGTGCACGAGCCGTTGGAGATGATGTGGTGCCGCGCCGGGTCGTACT
Organism: Thermoflexus hugenholtzii JAD2; assembly: GCA_945903275.1. GTDB lineage: Bacteria > Chloroflexota > Dehalococcoidia > UBA2979 > UBA2979 > RH-chloro-G1. Next base: position 104,173 of record CAMDNW010000002.1, on the reverse strand, counting down.
CCTCGTGGTTCACGCCCAAAATGACCATCCAGTCCTCATCCTTGGCGTTCGCGGTGATAATTACTTTCTTCACGCTGCCGCGCAGGTGCTTCATCGACCCCTCGCGGTAGTCGAATTCGCCTGTCGCCTCGATGACCACATCAACGGCGGCGCTGTTCCAGTCGATCTGCTCGGGGTCGTCCTGCGCGAAGACGCGTACCTCGCGCCCGCCGATGCTGAGCGACTCTTTGCCGGCCTCGATGACCGCGGGGAAGCGACCGTAGTCGCTGTCATACTTCAGCAGGTGGGCATGCATGGCGGCATCGCTGCGGCCGTTGATGGCCACGAGGTCGAAGTTGTCCCGGTGATTGTCCCACCAGGCGCGCACGACCTGCCTCCCGGTGCGGCCTAGTCCATTGATCGCAACACGAAGTTTCTTGTCGGGCACCGCTTACTCCTCTGGCGCTCGATAGTCTCGATAAAACGAGGCATGGGGAGGGTTGAGGAATTGTAGCGCGGCCCCCGGTGGGCCTCTAGCGGGTAGGCAGATCCGAGTCCCTCACGGGCCATCGAATAGGTATATACTGATCCTGTCTGTACGCCCTGATTGCCGCTTCGCCCCAGTCTGAGGCAGCAAGCAGAACCGGAGATGGACAATGTTTAGGTGGGTACGTGCCCTGGTCTTCGGTCCTGGCTGGCAGGTAGCTGAACAAGCCATCGCCCAGCCCCGGCAGCCTCTCGCGCTGCCGACAGAAATCGATGTTGAAGGCGCCCCCGTCACCCTGCGCTATCTCGCGCCTGATGACGCCCCGGCGTTGCTGATGTTCGCGCGGGCACTGCCGCCCGGCGACCTGCTCTTCCTCCGCCGCGACATCACCGACCCGGTGCAGATCGACGCATGGCTTGATGACGCGCGCCGGGGCCTCCTAACCACCGTGGTCGCCGTCTCTGGCTCCGTGATCGTCGGCTACGCAACGGTCGCTTCCGACGGCTTGGCGTGGACACGGCACGTGCGCGAACTGCGCGTGCTCGTGTCCGCCTCGATGCGCGGCAAGCACCTCGGGCGGCTGCTTATCGAGCAAGCCTTCGCGATCGCGAAAGAACAGGGTGCTCGCAAGATGATTGCGCAGATGACCGTCGGTCAGGAATCAGCGATGCGCATCTTCGAGACGCTTGGCTTCGAACAGGAGGCGCGCCTGCACAACCAGGTCGTCGACCGGGAAGGCGCCTTGCACGACCTCCAGATCATGAGCCTCGACATTGAAGATTTCGAGGCGAAACTGGTGGCGATGGAACTACTCGCTCAAGCCGCGCTCGCCGGGCCGTCATAGGAGATCTGCCGCGCCGCAATGCCTTGAAGCGCGTGAGCACTGCGCCCGCGCAGAATAAGGAGACGCTCATGACCATGGCTCGCGCCTGCATCAGTACCTTGACGCGCTCCAGCACGGCTACGATGTCCTGACGGGTGCGAGCGACGAAGCGAGCCGCCTAGGCGCCTTGATCCCGCAGCGATTGGTGAATGAGATGGCCATCGGCCGCTTTCAGGCACTCTAACTAGCTCGGCTCGGTCGCGGCCGATGCGGACGCCTTGCTCAGTGGCCCGTACGCGCCGCTGATGGAGGAGGCGATGGCTGGCCAGAGCCGCGCGCTTGCCTAGGTGAAACTCGCCTCCCTCGACACCCTCCGCCCGCCCGCGGGCGAGAGCAACGTGAGCGATGAACTTCGCCACTGCCAGTCAGGCCACCACCGAGACTGCCGATGCCATCGCTTCCTCGTGGGGCGATCTCTGGCGGTTGATCGAGGCTGCCGCCGAGCAGCCCCGCGAAGCGCTCGCGCTGCCGATGGATATCACGCGGGTGAGGCCAGCCTGCACCTGCGTCGCCTCGAACAGGGCGACGGCCCGCTGATCCTCGCGTTCGTCACGCGCTCCCGCCACACGACCTGCTGTTCCTACGCCGCGATATCACCCAGCCGGCGCAGGTCGAAGGCTGGCTGCGCGACGCTGCCGAGAGCCTCTCCGACACGGTGCTCGCACTGCACAGTGGCGAACTGGTCGGCTACACCGCGGTCGTCTCAAAGGGGCTGAACTGGACACGCCACCTCGGCGAACTACGCATTGTGGTCTCGCCCTCCATGCGCGGCAAAGGCGCCGGGCGGCTGTTCACCAAGCAGGCGTTCGCGATGGCAAAACAGCGTGGCGTGAAGAAGATGATGAGGCAGATGACCACCGACCAGCAGTCGGCGACCGCTGTCTTCGAGCGCGAGGCGGTGCTCAAGCGCCACGTCATGGATCACGACGGCGCGTTCCACGATCTCCAGATCATGAGTCTCGATGTTGACGCGTTTCAGGCGAAGTTGCTCGCTGCCGTCACCGAGCCACAGGGAGTCTGAGATGTCTGATGTCTCACCGCTGGTGTATGCGCTGATCATGGGCGCGATTTGTGTCGTCCTCATCGGCACGATCGCTCTGAAGACCGCGATAGCCGCCGGACGCATGATGGCCTTCGCCGTGGTGGTGGTGTTGATCGGGCTCGCGGTGTTCTCGGGGGCGCCCTAGAGCAGCAGACGCTTCGTCGCGTCCGAGGGCTGACGGCGGAACTGCACGATCAGGTGGCGCCGTCGCCCCTCGTCGTCCACGTACTCCTCAATGCGGCAGCGTGCCTCGTCGGCCAGTGCCGCATCGACGGCCGCGACGTGCGCGACGACCTCGTCCCGCACCGGCTGCGTGGCCGGGAATTGCTGCCGCGTGTGCATCGCGATATGTAACTGCTTCGTCCCGCAGCGCAGCACCCAGCCGAGCAGCAGTTGTGCCCACCCGAAGTGGAATGCACTGTCCGCGAAGATCAACGGGTACCGCTCGTGCGACGCCTCATTGGCCACGAACAGCGCGGTCGGCCCGAAGTTCGGCCGCCCCAGGTCCGAAGCCGCCCGGTAGATCACCCGCAACTGCTCGTCCACCGCGATCGCCTCGCCCCCGAAGTAGTGACCGAGGCCCACCTCCTCCGCGCGTGCCTCGGGATGCCGCGCGTAGGCGCGGTGCGCCCACACCTTGAACGCGTCGAGCTCCTCGCCCAACTGCGCTTGCGCCGCAATATGCTCGACCGCCTGCCGCACCAGCGGCAGCGCCGACTGATACGCGCCGCGCCGCGTTAGCGCGACCGCGTCATCGAGGCATGAGAAGGCGCGGCTCCACAGCGAGGCGAACGCTGCCATCGTCATCGTGCGCGCGGCCGGTGTGTAACCGCTGCCCACCAGTTGCAGTTGCAGCCGCATCCCCGCCTCGATCAGCCGCAGGTCGCCACCCAGTACGAACCCCGTCTGCCGCCACGCATCCTCCGAGGTCGCCGCTAGCCCCTCCGGCTTCCCGGTTGGCACCCACGAAGCAGCCTCGGGTACCCGCATCCCCGACACCCGCTGCGGCGGGTCGAGGATCGGCATCTCGTCGCCGTGCGCGTGTGTGGGGACGGTCATCGCTTCACTTTCTGTTACGGCGCCGTCTCGTGCTGCTGCGCCCGCTTCGTGATCGCGTTCAGGATGTGTATCAGCGAGCGCCCGTGCTTCGGCATCTCACGGACCTTGCGTGTCTTGTCCTCGCGTTGCAACGCCTTGCGCAGCCCGTTCCGCATCGAGTCCTGCTCCGAGGCGGGCGTCGTCGCCTGCTCCAGCCGCCGCCGCTCGCGCCCGCGCACCGCGTTCAGTACCTCGTCCACCCCCATGCGGCCGATCGGGCCTGAGGCGTACATCGCACCGAAGATTGTGCCGCCACGCAGCACCAGCAACTCCATCGGTTGGGTGTAGTGCCCGTGATTGTCATCGCCGAACCACGGGTCGAACTCCGCGAGGTCGGCGTCGGTGAGGCCGTATGCGACTGGGTAGGTGAGTCCGAGGTTAGCGATCAGCTCCTGCGCCTGCTCCTGTATGTCGCCTGCCATCGCGACTACCGTGACGCCGAGTTCGGTCAGTTCATCGAGGTGCGCCTGGTAACTCGCCAGTTGGCGGCGGCAGTACGGGCACCAGTGGCCGCGATACGACAGCAGCGCGAGATAGCGGCCCGGTAGGCCCGCGGGGAGTTCAAGCGTCGACCCATCGGTGAGGTGCAGTGTGAGTGGCGGTAACTTGTCGCCCTGCTTGAGTTTCTCCGCCATATGCGAGTTCCTTTGATACGGGACGATTATCCCAGAAGGCGGAAGGCTGTTCGGCCCGCGTAGTACGCGGCCTGCCCGAGCTCTTCCTCGATGCGCAGCAGTTCGTTGTACTTGGCGGTGCGGTCGGTGCGCGCGGGCGCGCCGGTCTTGATCTGGCCCGCCCCCGCCGCGACCGCGAGGTGCGAGATCGTCGTGTCCTCGGTCTCACCCGAGCGGTGCGAGATGATCGCTGTCCACCCGGCGGCGTGCGCCATGCGGATTGCTTCGAGCGTCTCGGTTAGTGTGCCAATCTGGTTCAGTTTGATCAGGATCGAGTTCGCCGCGCGCTGTTCTATACCCTTTGCGAGCCGCTCGATGTTCGTGACCAGTAGGTCGTCACCCACCAGCTGCACCCGGTCGCCGATGCGCGCTGTGAGCGCCTTCCATCCGTCCCAATCGTCCTCGGCCATACCGTCCTCAATCGAGACGATCGGGTACTGCCTCGCCCACTCCACCCATAGGTCGGCGAGGCCCGCCGAGTCCACTTCGCGCCCCTCGCGTGCGAGATGGTACCGCTCGCCGCGATACAACTCGGAGGTCGCGGGGTCGAGCGCGATTGCGACATCGTCGCCGGGGCGGCGGCCGGTGCTCTCGATGGCGCGCATGAGCAGGTCGAGCGCCTCTTTGTTCGTCGCGAGCGTGGGGGCGAAGCCGCCCTCGTCGCCGACGGTGGTGGCGAAGCCGCGCTCGTGTAATTGCATCCGCAGCGCGTGGTAGGTCTCAGATACCCACCGCACAGCCTCGGAGTAGGTCGGCGCGCCCAGCGGCACGATCATGAACTCCTGGAAGTCCGTCGAGTTCGTCGCGTGCGCCCCGCCGTTGAGTACGTTGCAGAGCGGCACCGGCAGCACCCGCGCCTGCGCCCCGCCGAGGTAGCGGTAGAGCGGTTGGTGCGTCGCGATCGCCGCCGCCTTCGCCACCGCGAGCGAGACCGCCAGCAGCGCGTTGGCTCCGAGGCGTGCCTTGGTCGGTGTCCCGTCCGCCTCGATCAAGGCCGCATCGATCTCCGCCTGCCGCGTGGCGTCCAGCCCGATGACCACAGGCGCGAGGCTATCCATGACGTTCCGCACAGCCTTCTGCACGCCCCGCCCGTGGTATCGCTCCATGTCCTTGTCACGTAACTCCAGCGCCTCGTACGCCCCCGTCGAGGCCCCACTGGGTGCAGCCGCCCGCCCCACCGATCCATCCTCCAGCAGGACATCCACCTCGACGGTCGGATTCCCCCGCGAGTCTAGGATCTCGCGTGCGCGGACATCATCGATCAGCACGGGCGGCTCCTCAGTGCCTCGTCACCTGTCGGGATGCACATGGTAGGGGGTGTGGCGGGGTGGTGCGATTCACCGGAGCGGCAGGACGTAGCGCAGCATATGGCCGTCAGTCTCGTCGCCGTACTCCCACCGTTCTGCGGGGCCATCGAGCACGAAACCTGCAGCTTCTGCCATTCGTCTCGAGGCCATGTTCTCCTCGTCGATGATGCCGACGACGGCCTTAACCGGCATGTGCGTCCGCGCGTACTCGATCGCAAGCGCGCTTGCATGTCTGGCGTAGCCGCGGCGCCGGTAGGGCGGGTACACGCCCCACGATAGATTGGCCCGTTTATCCTCGCAGATCCGCAGCTCGATGAACCCAACGAGCGTGTCACTCGCTCTCTCGCGAACGCCGAACATGCGCCGAGCGCTGTCCCCAGCCTGCCACTCCTTTTCTAAGGACGCGATGAATTCCGTGACGCCTTCAAGCATGCTTGCGCGAGGAAACGTGTCGTAACTGGCTTCATTCCAGAGCCAATGCCACTGGTCGTCGTCCTCGCCTGCCCACCACGAATAGGCGTCGGCAACTATCGGCGGACGGATGACCACGACGCCGTCAGTAAGTTGAGGTTCGAGGACTTCCTACGGCAGCCGCCGCTCCCAATCAGTGCTCAGTGCGCTCGCGGATGCGCCGTCTCAAACACCTCGCGGAGGTGTGCGTCGGCCAACTGCGTGTACACCTGCGTCGTCGAGACGTTGGCGTGGCCCAGTAACTCCTGCACGTCGCGCACGGACGCGCCGCCGCGCAGCATGTGCGTGGCGAACGAATGGCGCAGTGTGTGCGGCGTTACGCTCGCGTCGATGCCGGCGGTCTTGGCGTAGCCCTTCAGGATCAGCCAGAAGCCCTGCCGGGTCAGCCGCTCGCCCCGCCGGTTTACGAACAGCGCGGCCTGCTGGCGATCCTTCAGCAGCGCTGCGCGGGCGTGGTCGAGGTACGTCTCCACCGCGGCCACAGCCTGCTCGTAGACGGGGATGCTGCGCTCCTTCGCACCCTTGCCCAGGCAGCGGACGTACGCTGGGCCGGGCGGCAGGTGCAAGCTGTCCATGTTCAGCGAGACTAGTTCCGTCACGCGCATCCCTGTCGCGTACATGAGTTCCAGCATCGCCGCATCGCGCACCGCTTCGGGGCTGGCGTGGCGCGTCGGCTCCCGCAGCAGCGAGTCGACATCGGTGGTACTCATCGGGTGCGGCACCGACTTCGGCGCGCGTGGTGAGTCAATCGAGGCGGTCGGGTTGCTGGTGATCTCGCCGTGATCCAGCAGGAATGCGCAGAACGACTTCACGGCCGCAACTTTGCGCGCCACGGTCGCGGCGGCGTACTGGTTCCCGTTGCGCAGCCAGAGGATGTAGTTCGTGATCAGGTCGCGGCTGATCGTTTCGATGGATGCGCTCGCGCCGTCTTTGCCGGTGTGCTCCGCGGTGAATTCGGTAAATCGGGTGAGGTCGTTGCGGTACGCATCGATCGTGTTCTTGGATGCGCCGCGCTCGGCGGACATGTAGTGGAGGAATGCCTCGACACGCTGCTCCACGGCTGTTGGCTCCGCACTGCGCCATGCTGCGACGCTGCCCGCTTGCCCCTGTGGACTGTACATAGCCCACAGCGAGTGGAACACGTTATAGCGCCTCCGGTGCTGGGCTGTCTAGGTATCGGAATCTGCCCATCCGACGGTTGTGATTTGCCATCGCGCGTGCCCCACGCTATGCGCATGATAGCCACTCGAGGTTAGAGCGAACGCTTCACCGTCTCCGCGAGGCGGCGCGTAAATCCGGCGGTCGCGGCGATCTCATCGACGGTTGCGTCCTGCAGCGCCCGCACCGATCCGAACTTCCGCAACAGCGCACGTTTGCGCACCGGTCCGACGCCCGAAATGGCATCGAGCAACGACGCGCGCACGCCCTTGCCTCGCAACGTGCGGTGGTACGTGATCGCGAAGCGGTGCGCTTCGTCGCGCACGCGTTGCAGCAGGTACAGCGCCTGCGCGTCGCGCGGGATGATGATCGGGTCGTCGACATCCGCAACGAACACTTCTTCCTCGCGTTTGGCGAGTCCACAGATCGGGATGTCACCGAGGCCGTAGTCGCGCATCACATCCAGCGCCGCACTGAGCTGTCCTTTGCCGCCATCGATCACGATCAAACCGGGGACGGTGTCCCATGACGACATCTCTTCGGCTGCTTCGATATCATCCTCATCTGGCTGGCCAGTCTCGGCCAATGGCGGGACAGCGAGGCTTGCGACCGCCTCGGCACCCTCGCGCTCCCGGCGGCGGCGCTCGGCCACGCTGGCGAAGCGGCGCCGCAGCACCTCGCGCATCGAGGCGAAGTCGTCCTGCCCCTCCACGGTCTTTATGCGGAACCGCCGGTACTGCGCCGAGGCAGGTGCGCCGTCCTCGAACACCACCATGGAGGCCACGGTGTTTGTCCCCTGGATGGTCGAGATGTCATAACACTCGATGCGCTGCGGCGGCGCGGGCAAGTCAAGCTCCTCCTGCAACCCGTCGAGCGCCGCCGAGGTGCGTTCGCGATTGGAGAGCCAGCGCACACGGTAGGCGGTGAGCGCGGAGCGCGCGTTCTCTTCGGCGCTTGCCACCAGCACCCGCAGTTCGCCGCGCTCGGGCACGCGCACCTCCACCGCGCCGCCACGTTTCCCGCGCAGCACTTCGGTCAGTTGTTCGAGGTCGGCCGGGGTGTGCGAGAGCAGCAAGTGGCGTGGTACGTAGGTCGCGGACTCGAAGAACTGCGCGAGGAACGCGCCCAGCACCTCGGCGTCGCTCGCATCCTGCGCGCCGTCCAGTAGGAACCAGTCGGTGTCGGCGACCACGGTGCCACGCACGAAGAAGACCTGCACGCACGCCTCGCCGCCGTTGCGGGACAGCGCGAATACGTCGGCGTCCAGCGGCGTGGTGGTCGCCATGCGCTGCCGCTCGGTGACCAAGCGAATCGATTGCGCCTGGTCGCGCAGGATCGCCGCCCGCTCGAAGTTGAGCGCCTCCGAGGCGCGCAGCATGTCCGCCTCCACGTAGTCGAGCACCTCGCTGCTGCGCCCTTCAAGGAACAGGATCGTCTGGCCGATCACGGCGGCGTACTCTTCCTTGGTGCAGTACGCGGTGCAGGGCGCGATGCAGCGCTTGATGTAGTAGTCGAGGCACGGCCGCGGGTCGGTGCCGGTGATCGTTTTGGTGCACGACCGCCACGGGAACAGCTTCTTCACGACATCCAGCGTCCGCCGCACCGACCCCGCCGATGCATACGGCCCAAAGTAGCGCGCGCCGTCCGCCTCGACGCGCCGGGTGATGGTCACGCGAGGCCAGTCGTTCTGGACATCGACCTTCAGGTAGGGATAGTGCTTGTCATCTTTCAGCCGGACGTTGTACGGCGGCTGGTGGCGCTTTACGAGCGTGGCTTCGAGCAGGAGCGCCTCGGCGGCCGAGTTGGTGAGCAGGTGGTCGATGGTCGTGACCGACTCCGCGAGCGCGTAGATCTTCGGCTCCATCCCGCGCGAGGAGCCGAAGTACGAACGAACGCGCGAGCGGAGGTTGGTGGCCTTGCCGACGTACAGCACATCACCGCGGGCGTCACGCATGATGTAGACGCCCGAGCGCTCAGGTAGCGCCCGCACCTGCTGGAGGACGGCCGGTTCGGTCATGGAACCAGTGTAGCGAGGGTATGAATGAGACCGTGCCCAGGTCCGGATATAAGGACAGTGCCGGACACAGAAACGAGCTGGTAGAGGGAACCGGCCCGTTCCCGTCCTGGAGAGGCGATGAGGCTGCGCGTGGCCAGAGCGATCGTGTAACCGCAAAAACGGTTGTTGCGACCAACAGACCGAGGCTAGTCACCACCATGAATCACCCAAAGGTGGTCCTGGATCGCCTCGCGCCATGGAATGTGAGGCGCGAGTTCCAATAGTTCAGCGCTCCGGCGAGGAAGCCGCTCGCTGAAGCGAGCAGCGCGCTCAACACGCTATGCCAGCCGCCAAGAGTGACAAGTGCGGCGAAGACTCCGCTGTCGATCAGTGTGTTCCGATTACGATGAGCGCGAACACGGCAAATTGCTCGCTCCATGTACACAGTGGCGCAGAAACCGGGAAGAGTGGTGCATGAGGCAGTGGACTAGTACGCAACGTCAGGGCGTTAATCGTGTCGTAGTGAGGTGAGGGCCGCGTCACAATGCGCCCGCGCGGCGTGGAGACGCATCGTCTACTGCAGGAGCTTGAGGCAGTAGGTACCTGTAGCAGACGATGAGCGATCTTCAAGATGCGCCATGGGGCGTTACAGACCCGTTACCGCGCGGGCGTCATGCATACAGGCGCTGTTCAAAGGGAGCGGTGAATGTGGGATGCAGCCTGAAAGCAGAACGAAGAATGGTGCGCCCGGTAGGATTTGAACCTACGACCTCAGCCTCCGCAGGGCTGCGCTCTATCCCCTGAGCTACGAGCGCGTACAGACCAACCTGACCAATTCAACCATACGAAACAATGGTGCCGAAGGCGAGACTTGAACTCGCACGAGGTTACCCTCACTACGCCCTGAACGTAGCGCGTCTGCCGATTCCGCCACTTCGGCGTGGCCATCATCCAGTGCCCCGGCTGCGGACCGTGACACCTTGCTCACGCGAGCGTCCATGGTGGGCCGTAGTGGACTCGAACCACTGACCTCTCGCGTGTGAAGCGAGCGCTCGTACCAACTGAGCTAACGGCCCCAGTTGGGGCTCCCGCGAGAAACCAGCGTAGCGGTCAGTCTCGGGCCGTTCAACCGAGAGCGCTCCTGTGCGGCTCAGACGGCTCCAGCGGCCTGGTCGCCTACGAGCGGAAGACTGTCAGGGCTACAGGCTGTCTCCGGGCGGCTGTTTCGCTACGATGTGCGGCACGAACCTCGACTGGATGTGCTGGCGGGGACGATAAATGGGGGGGGGTGACTCGATGCCTGACGTAACGACCTCGATGGATAGCTTCGGCACACGCACGGCGCTGACGGCGGGTGGGACGACCCACTCGGTCTACCGGCTGGACGTGGCAGCCCAGAAACTCGGCATGAACCTGGATCGGCTTCCGTTCACGCTCCGCATTCTGCTGGAGAACCTGCTTCGCGGTGAAGACGGCTCCAACGTGACGTCCGACCACATCCGCGCCTTCGCCAAGTGGGATCCGAAGGCAGAGCCCGAGGACGAAATCGCCTTCAAGCCGGCTCGCGTGGTACTGCAGGACTTCACTGGCGTCCCCTGTGTCGTCGACTTGGCCGCGATGCGTGACGCGATGGTGGCGCTGGGCGCCGACCCGAAGAAGATCAACCCGCTCCAGCCGGTCGACCTCGTGATCGACCATTCGGTACAGGTGGACATGTTCGGCACGAACACCGCGTTCGCGTTCAACACCGAGCGCGAGTACGAGCGGAACTTAGAGCGCTACAAGTTCCTGCGCTGGGGACAGCAGGCGTTCAGCAATTTCCGCGTAGTACCGCCCGGCACAGGCATCGTGCACCAGGTGAACCTCGAATACCTCGGCCAGGTGGTGTTCACCGGCAACGGTGAGGCCTACCCCGACACGCTGGTCGGCACCGACTCGCACACCACGATGATCAACGGCCTCGGCATCGTCGGCTGGGGCGTCGGTGGCATCGAGGCGGAGGCCGCCATGCTCGGCCAGCCGGTCGCGATGCTGCTGCCGCTCGTCGTCGGCGTGCGCCTCACCGGCAAACTGCCCGAGGGCGCGACGGGCACCGACCTCGTGCTGCGTGTCACTGAACTGCTGCGCGGCCGCAATGTTGTCGGCAAGTTTGTCGAGTTTTTCGGCAAGGGCCTGACCACGCTGCCGCTGGCGACCCGCGCGACGGTGGCGAACATGTGCCCCGAGTACGGCGCGACGGTCGGCTTCTTTCCCGTCGACGACGAGACGCTCAACTATCTGCGCTTCAGCGGCCGCGACGAGTCGCTGATCGACCTTGTCGAGAAGTACTGCCGCGAACAACTGCTGTTCCGCACGGACGAGACGCCCGACCCCGAATACAGCGAAGTGTTGGAACTCGACCTTAACACGATCGAGCCGAGCCTCGCCGGGCCGAAGCTGCCACAGGATCGCATCAACCTGCGCGACGCGCAGACATCGGCGCGCAAAACCATCGCTGAGGAGATAGCGGGTGGTGCTTCGCCGGCCCCGGTGCATGTCGGCCAGAACGGCATGGAGTTTGATGTCTCCAACGGCTCCGTCGTGATCGCTGCGATCACCTCGTGCACCAACACCTCAAACCCTGAGGTGATGATCAGCGCTGGCTTGCTCGCCAAGAAGGCCGTCGAGCGCGGGTTGAAGTCGAAGCCCTGGGTCAAGACCAGCCTCGCGCCCGGTTCGCAGGTGGTCACGTCCTACCTCGACGAAGCAGGCCTGTCGCCGTTCCTCGACCAGCTCGGCTTCGAACTCGTCGGTTACGGCTGCACCACCTGCATCGGCAACTCCGGCCCGCTGCCGGACGCGGTCTCGAACGCGATCACCGAGGGCAAACTAGCCGTCGCGGCTGTGCTCTCTGGCAACCGCAACTTCGAGGCGCGCGTCTCACAGCAGGTGCGCTCGAACTACCTCGCTTCGCCGCCGCTGGTAGTGGCGTACGCGCTCGCCGGTCACATGGATATCGACATCGTCAACGAACCGCTCGGCGAGGGCAGTGACGGCAAGCCCGTCTACCTGCGGGACATCTGGCCGACCGCGCAGGAAGTCCAGTCCACCATGCAGTCTTCCGTGCGGTCGCAGATGTATCGCGACCGCTACGCGGATGTCTTCTCCGGCGACGACCGCTGGCGTAACCTCCCGGTGGCGCCGGGCGAGTTGTACGACTGGGACGCGGAGTCGACCTACATCCGTCGCCCGCCGTACTTCGCGGACTTCACGCGTGAGCCGAAGCCGACCACGGACATCTACGGCGCACGTGTGCTCGCCGTCCTCGGCAACAACGTGACAACTGACCACATCTCGCCCGCCGGCGATATCGCCCGCAACGGCCCGGCGGCTAAGTATCTGCTTGACCACGACGAAGATCCGCGCAACTTCAACTCCTACGGCTCGCGGCGCGGCAATCACGAGGTGATGGTGCGCGGCACCTTCGCTAACGTCCGGCTGCGCAATCAGCTCGTGGAGCGCGAGGGCAACGCCTCGAAGCACTGGCCCGACGGCGAAGAAGCCTCGATTTTTGAGACCGCCGAGAAGTACATCGCCGAGGGCATCCCGACGGTTATCCTTTCGGGCCGTGAGTACGGCACCGGCTCATCACGCGACTGGGCAGCCAAGGGCCCGCACCTGATGGGTGTGAAGGCCGTCATTGCGCAGTCGTTCGAGCGCATCCACCGCAGCAATCTGATCGGCATGGGCATCCTGCCCCTGCAGTACAAAGATGGCCAGACCGCTGAGTCCCTCGGCATCACCGGCCGCGAACTGTTCGACATCACCGGCATCGCTGGTGGTGCGAAAGCGGGCCAGAACGTGCAGGTGCGTGTGACCGATGACGACGGCAAGGTGACCGAGTTCACCGCGCTCTGCCGCATCGACACCCCGGTCGAGGCGGACTACTACCGCAATGGCGGCATCATGCAGTACGTCCTCCGAGGTCTGCTCGACGCGTAGCCGGTTCCAGAACTAAGTGAAGAGGCCTGCACCGAAAGGTGCGGGCCTCTTCACTTACCTACGCAGTCGGTTAGCGCGCGGTAACCGCCTCCATCTCAGGCTCATCGATGCGCGCGGCGTCCTCCGGCGTCTTCGGCGGGCGCGCGAGGATGAAAAAATGCTGCCGAGGGCCGCCATGACTGCGAGGAGGGTGAAGCCGGACTCGTAGTTGCCGGTGCGGTCGGCCAGAATGCCCGCGATGAGCGGCCCGGCTGTTGTGCCGAATGCGGCGATCATCGAGGACGTACCTATGATCGCCCCGAAGTTCGTACCGCCGAAGTAGTCCGCGCGGAACTCCTCGCGATCCTCGGTAGGCTCGCCCCACCACTGCACAACCTCGGCCTCGTGCTGCCAGCGATGCAGCGTGTCGAGGTCATCTAGCACGATCGGGCGCAGTGAAACATCGTGCGGCCCCGCGATCGGCTCGTGGTCGCCGGGCAGCGGCGGGGTATTAGCGGCTCATCGCGTCGTCGTCATGACAGCGCGAACTCGCGGCACTTGATTGCGCGCTCAAGATCATCGTTGGCCTCGCGGAGCGTGCGGATCAGCGTCGGCAGCTCTGGGCTGACTGTCGCGAGGAACCGCTGTGAGCGTTCGAGGATCGACCGATCCACGCGATAGCCGGGGAACAGCGCACCGAAGTAAGCGCGGGTGAACTCTTGCGGCTTCTCCTCGTAGACCTTCGTCACGATCTCAAAGAACCGCTCGTCATACGGCTGGATCAGGTCGCGCTGGGTGTACCACTGGAAGCCGCCCATCGCGGCCGTCGTGAGGTGCAGCGAGCCGTAGCCTTCCTCGTGGAACCTGCGCCAAGCTTCGGCCTTCACCACGGCGTCGGGTACCGAGGTCTCGCAGCGCAGTAGCGCCCGCTGGCCGCGATCCGATGGGTCGTTCGCCCGTTCCTTCGCCACACGCTGTTGCGCGCCTTCGAGGCCATAGCCGATGTAGCGCGCTGCGATCTCCCAGCGCATCGCCTGGTCGATGGTCAGGCCGGGCACCGAAATCTCGCCGTCCGCGAGGCGGGCGACGTGCCTGATGTCATCTGGCGTGACTGCGACGCCGATGAGCGTGCGCGCCCACGTGATCTGCATGTCGCCTTGCGGTGCGGCCTGCAGAATGCCCCATGCCGCCTCGAAGAAGCGGTGCGCCTCGCGGTCACGCCACTGGTCGGGGAGGTAGCGCGAGATCGCGGCGCTCGCGGTAGCGAGAATGGTTTCGATCAGCTCCGGGTTGGTCTCCGATCTGATCTGCCGTCCGACGAGATCCAGATAGTCGGTCGACTTCAACTGCTGGTCGCGCACCATGTTCCACAGCGCCTGCCACGTCAGTTGCCGCAGCAGCGGATCCTCGATGCCGCCGAGGTGCTCGCGGACGTACGCGAGCGAGCGCTCGTCGAGCGCCACCTTGGTGAACCCGTGGTCGTTGTGGTTCGGCATCACGAAGTCCGGCGCGGCCTTACCGATCGCGGCAGGCACCTCTACCTCCGCGGTCGCGATGTCCACCGGGAATGTATCGACGGTCGCTGTCGCGCCCTGCCCGCGCACCAGCGCGACCTCGAGATGGTGCGGGCGGATCGTCGGGTAGTCGGCCGGCGCTATCTGCGTGAGTGCGAGGCGTGTAACGCGCTCACCGTCGACGTCCACCTGTGCGGCGATCGTGTTCAGAGACGGCGTCTCCAGCCATGCCTCCGCCCACTCATGCAGGTCGCGGCCGACGCCCTCACCGAGCGCGTCCAGCCACTGCGACAGTGTGGTGTTCCCGTAGGCGTGGCGCTGGAAGTAGATGCGCATCCCGTTGCGGAAACCATCGATGCCCATCGCGGCGACGAGCTGCTTGATGACAGACGCACCCTTGCCGTACGTGATGCCGTCGAAGTTCAGGAACGTGTGCTCCGTGTCCGGCACCTGCCCCGCGATTGGGTGGGTCGTGACCAATTGATCCTGCCGGTAGGCCCATGACTTCATGCCCGAGTTGAATGCCTGCCATGCGGACGTAAAGCGCGTCGCTTCTGCAAGCGTGAGGTAGGCCATGTAGGTCGCAAACGACTCGTTCAGCCACAGGTCGTTCCACCACCGCATCGTCACGAGGTCGCCGAACCACATGTGCGCCATCTCGTGCAGGATTACCTCGGCACGGCTCAGCCGCTGTGTGTCCGTCGGCGGGTCGCGGAACACGAGGCGTTCCGAGTGCGTGACCGCGGCCACGTTCTCCATCGCCCCGGCGTTGAACTCCGGGACGAAGATTTGGTCGTACTTCCCGAACGGGTACGGCGTCGCAAAGAAATCCTCGTAGAAGTCGAGCCCCTGCTTGGTGATAGTAAACAGTTCCTCGCGATCCGCCTCGATATACTGCACCAGCGACTTCCGGCAGAAAAAGCCAAGCGGGATGTTCCGGTGCGTCTCGCGCACGACATGGAACGGCCCACAGACCAGCGCGAATAGATACGTGCTGAACGGCTTCGTCGTCTCGAAGTGGTGCCGTGTACGGCCGTCGCTGGCCGGTTCCATGTTCACGGCTGACGAATTGTGGATCAGCACCCAGTCAGCGGGCGCGACGACGACTAGGGTGTAGTCGGCCTTAATGTCCGGCTGGTCGAAGTTCGGGAACAGCCGGTGCGACTCGTACGGCTCGAAGTTGGTGTAGAGATATTCCTCGCTGTCTTCCGGATCGGTGAACTGGTGGAAGCCGTCGCCGGTGTGGTCGTACTCGTTTTCGTACTCCACACGCACCATGTTCTCGGCTTGCAAGTTTGCCGCCGGCAACGTGAGACGGTAGCCGTTCCACAGTGGCGCGGCATCGAGCGCTGTGCCGTTTACTGCGAGGCGCGTGATCGTCTTACCGCGGAAGCACAGAAACGTGTCGCCACTCCCCGTGAGGCGGAAACTGACATCGATGGCGCCCTTGTACGTCGCCGCGCCGCGCGTGAGGTCGAGCACGAGCTGGTACGACACGTTGGAGATGCGCGCGGCGCGCCCCTCGGCCTCAACCTGTGTGAGGACATCGCGGGCGGTGGGCTGAGCGGCTGCTGTGGTCATTGATATGCTCCTTGCTCTGTTCGTTACGCAGTGACCTAGCCCTCGGCGTCGAGGGGCCAGAAGGGGTTGTGTGCGACCTCCCAGTGGTGGCCGTCGAGGTCGGCGAAGTAACCGGAGAAGCCGCCCCAGTTCGTGGCCTCACCCGTTTTGCACAGCGTCGCGCCCGCCGAGACGGCGGCATCGAGGGCTGCGGTAACAGCCTCGGACGACTCGACGTTGATGGCGAGCGACGTGCTGCCGAACGGCTGTGGATGTGTCGCGGGGACGTGTGCGTCGGCTGCGAGGTTGTCGCGGCCCCATAGGCCAACAATGCAGCCCCCGGTGCGGAAGAACGAGACCTCACTATCCACCGATGCCGACGCGAGCGGCCAACCGAGCGCCTGGTAGAACGCCGTGGCGCGGGCGAGATCGCTCACCCCAAAGGTGACGAGGTTCACGCGGGCGGGCACGGACATCGCGGCGTCCTTCCTCATCTACCTCGGTAGTGCGCGGTTTAGCGGGGAACGCGAGTCAGTATACGGGGCGGCGGTGCGGTGGCTGGATGTGGCGGTCAGGCTGCGGCTGTGGCGGCGCCTCGTGTCGCGAGCAGGCCGTGCAGCAGATCGTGATTGTCGCTGGTGATGCCGTTCACGCCCCATCCCAGCGCTTGCTGCGCCTCGAGGGAGTCATTGATCGTCCAGCCGACGACGAGCGCGGCGCACTTTCGTAGGTATGCCGTGTGCTGTCGCGTGAGCAGGCGGATATCCACTGAAACTGCGGGATCGGTGATGTCGCGCAGCCGCGCGCGCACATCGCGCAGCATCGACTTCGAGCCAATCGAAGGGATAACGCGAACCTTGGGCTCGTCGATGGACGGTTCGAGCAGATCCCGCGACGGTGAGCAAACTGCATAAGGCCGGCTCGGCACGAGCCGCCGCATGGCCTCGATGACCGCGGTGGGCAGTCGGGCCTCGTGGCCCTTCAGATCGAGCGATAGCGTCGTCTCAGATGCCGCAGCGCGCAGCAGTGCGGGCAAAGTCAGGCAGGGACGCCGTCCTGATTCCAGCGTCCACTCATCGCATCGGAGCGGGAGCAGCCTCAGGGTCTTGCTGTGCCGGAGTTCCAGCCGTCCCCGATGCAGCCAGATGTCCGCTTCGACCATGTCGAAACCCGCAGCCTCGGCGTGAGCGAGACGAGGTGATTGCCGCGGCAGTGGGCGGTGGTGAGCGGTGCTGAGACGAGCGACAACTGCGAATGGTGGACTCCAAGCGTGAGCGAGTCTGCGCTGATTCCCATGACACGAGGCTACTTACGTCACGTTATCAATACGCGAACGTATGGTTATCCACAGATGTGGATAATGTTGATGTTTGAGTGAGGTTACGACTCAGGCTGGCGGCGGTGCCGCCCGCTTGCGCAGCCGAATCACTGCGGTCGCGACCAGCGCGATTGCGAGGCCATACCAGGTGATGATGTAGTCGAGATGCGGCGGCGTGAATCCGCCGACCCGGTAGCGCTGCACCGGGAACACAGTGGGCGGCTGCCGTTCGTCGCCGGGGATTTCGCGGCGACCCTGAGTGAGTTGCCACGGAACCACCTCGTACGGCAGTTCGCGCCCCATCACGGCGGGATCGAGGCGCGTCCACTGTCCCGAGGGCAACTGCCGCCCCGGCAACAACTCGTCCCCGACGTACCGCGCGAGGCCCTCGACGGTCGCGCCGGACTCTGTCGCGAGCGCCGCGAGCACTTCGCCCTGCCGCACGTCCGGGAACCAGCCGCGATTCACGAGGATGGCGGGGCCGCCGCCCTCAGGCAGCAGCGGCGTGACCGCCTCGCGGCCGAGCGTGAAGTATTGGTCACGGTTCGCGATCAGCATCGTATGCGCGTGATCCCACCGGCCGGCGACACGCACGATGCGGTAGGTGACCTCCTCGTTGGGTAGCGCGCGAGCGGCGGCCCAGTCCAGCGGCGGGGCGGCGACGCGAGCCTCGCGGAGCGCGTCGGCCTCACGAGATTCGAGCAGCCGGTAAACCTGCCAGGTGCCGAGTGCGCACAGCACCACAACCGCGAGCGTGAGCAGCACGAGCACGGCGGCGGTCGAGGGGCGGAATCGCACGAGGTAGCCTATCCTTTGGTCGATGTGATCACAGGATACGGCGCATTTGCGCGCGCTCCAGCATCGCTCGGAAGGTCGACGAGGTGGAATCTGATCCTAACGCGACAGCGGGAGCGATTGTGGGACTGTTTTTCCTGATAGCGATAGTGATCTCGTTCCTGTTCCTCGTGTTTATGACCATCTTCACGGTGGAACAGCAAACCGGGGCGGTGATCGAGCGGTTCGGCAAGTTCGTGCGCATCGCTGAGGCAGGCTTGAACGTCAAAATCCCGTTTGTGGAGGTGATCCGCGAGCGAGTGAGCCTGCGTGTCCAGCAGCTCGACGTGCAAGTGGAGAGCAAGTCAAAGGACAACGTCTTCGTCAATCTGGCGATTGCGGTGCAGTACCAGGTGAAAGTCGATGCGGTGCGCGATGCTGTCTACCAGTTGACCGACCACCAGCAGCAGGTGCAGGCGTACGTGTTCGATGTCGTGCGGGCGCAGGTGCCGAACATGACGCTGGAGGCAGTCTTCGAGAACAAGGACTCTATCGCGACAGCGGTCGACTCCGAGTTGACCGAGAAGATGGATCAGTACGGCTACAAGATAGTCAACGTGCTGGTGAACGACATCAACCCTGACAGCCGCGTGAAGATCGCGATGAACGAGGTGCAGGCGGCATCACGCGAGCGCGAGGCGGCAGAACAGCGTGCTGAGGGCGCCCGCATCACGCTGGTGAAGCAGGCGGAGGCGGAAGCGGAGAGCAAGCGGCTTCAGGGCGAAGGATTGGCGAACCAGCGTAAGGCCATCGCGGCGGGCCTGCGCGAGTCGGTCGAGTTGATGCGACAGGCCACCGGCGAGCCGCTGGACGACCGGCTGGTGATGGATCAGTTGCTGTTGGTGCAGTGGATGGACACCCAGAAGGAGATCGCCGCCAATAACCGCGCGACGGTGATCTTCCTGCCGAACAACCCCGGGGCGGTCTCCGACATCGCGGAGCAAATCAGGATTTCGATGCTCTCCGTGCAGGCCGCCGACCTGAACGATGATCGCGAGGCGCGCCGCTAGCGCCTACTTCGCCGCCGCGATCGATACCGAGATGCGCAACTGCGCGGCAGCCTCGCGGATCGCCTTCGTGGCGTCGTCAATGGCGGCCGTCATGTTGAAGAAGCCGTGGATCATTCCGGGGTAGCGCGTCATCACCGTGAATACGCCGCATTCTTCGAGGCGGCGGCCGTATTCTTCGCCTTCGCCGCACAGCGGGTCGAACTCCGCCGTGATTACGTGCGCCCGAGGCAGCCCCGCGAAGTCTTCGGCCCGCATCACGACCGCGTACGGGCTGGTGCGGTCGCCGTCCGGACCGAGGTACTGCTGCCAGTACCACTCCATCGAGGCAGTCGTGAGGCCGTTGCCTTCGCCGTTCGTCTCGTATGACTCGCGGGTGAAGTCGCAGTCGGTGACGGGGTAGACGAGCATCTGGTGGATCAGCCGCGGCCCCTCGCGGTCGCGCACCATCTGAGTCACCGCCGCCGCGAGGTTGCCGCCGGCCGATGCGCCCCCGACTGCC
This sequence comes from Thermoflexus hugenholtzii JAD2, assembly GCA_945903275.1. Taxonomy (GTDB): domain Bacteria; phylum Chloroflexota; class Dehalococcoidia; order UBA2979; family UBA2979; genus RH-chloro-G1. Next base: position 84,383 of record CAMDNW010000002.1, on the reverse strand, counting down.
ACAAAGTCGCCGTTCCCGCCGATCTCCGAGGCGTGCTCGGCCACCCACAACGTCCCCGCATATGCGTCCTCGGCCGCCGCAGGGTAGCGATGCTCCGGTGCGAGCCGGTAATCCACCGAGACGACTACCGCGCCGGCGTGGTGCGCGAGCAGCGCGCATGTCGAGTCGTTGCTATCGAGACTGCCCGTGACCCACCCGCCGCCGTGGAACCAGACCAGCACGGGTAGGCCGTCCGCTGCCTCGTTCGCCCTGCTGGGCGTGTAGATGCGGACGGGAAGCGAGTTGCCGCCGGGGCCGGGGATTGTCCGATCCTCGGAACGTACATCGAGGCCCGTCGAGATCGGGGCGACCGGGCGGGCGGCGGAGCGTGCGCGCGCCTCCACGCCGGTCAGTGTGTGCAGCGGCGGGAGGCTGGCGCGCGCCTCAGCATCGATGACGGCCTGCGCCTGTGGATGTAGCGGCATAGCGAGAGAGTACCAGCACCATGCGAGAGGGGGCAGGCTCGCGCAAATCCGCCGCAGACGGCACCATGCGCAGACGCGAGCGGATCAGCGAGAGCAGGCGACATGACTACCACCGGCGCCCAGTGGAACCCAGACCAGTACGCGCGTTTCCGCGCCGAGCGCAGCCAGCCGTTCTACGACCTCGCCGCGATGGTCGAGGCGCGCCCAGGGATGCGCGTTGTGGATCTCGGCTGCGGCGACGGCGCCCTCACCGCTTGGCTCCACGAGCACCTCGAGGCAGGCGAGACCATCGGCGTCGACAACTCCGACACGATGATGGCCGCCACCACCAAGCAGGCGAAGCCCGGCCTCCGCTTCCAGCAGCACGACATCGCCGCGTGGAACCCCACCGAACGCTACGACCTGATCTTCGCTAACGCCTCACTCCAGTGGGTGCCCGATCACGAGGCGCTCATCCCGAGGCTGTATTCGTTCCTCGCCCCCGGCGGCCAACTCGCCGTGCAGGTGCCGATGCAGGACGAGCACGTCTCCCACCGCACCGCCGAGGCCGTCGCCGAGGAGGAGCCATACGCCAGCGCCCTCGGCGGCTACACTCGCGGCTTCGACCGCGTCCTCCGCCCCGTCCGTTACTCCGAGATGCTCTGGGAGATCGGCTGCCCCGAGCAGCGCGTCCGCCTCAACATCTACCCCCACGAGATGCCCGGCTACGAGGCTGTCATCGAGTGGGTCAAAGGCACTTACCTCACCGCCTACGAAACCCGCCTCGGCCCCGAACTCTTCGCCTCCTACTTCGCCGAATACGAGAAGCGCATTGAGGCCGCCCTCGGCGGCCAGCGCCCCTACCTCTATACCTACCCGCGCATCCTGATATGGGCGAAGATGGCATCCTCCCCTCGGCGTTGAAGTTTCCACCGGGAGACTAGGGAGCCGTTGCTCGCCCGGTTCGGGAGGTGCGCGTAGAGTGCTCCCGTGGCGGTGCTGAACGGGATTCCCAACCCAGCGAAAGACGGCCTGCTTCGGCTGGCGCTTGCGGAGCGCCACGTCGCCGCTGGCGCACGCTTCGCCCCGTTCGCCGGTTGGGACATGCCCCTCCAGTACGCGGGCATCGTCGCGGAGCACGAGGCCGTCCGCACAGGCGTCGGTGTCTTCGATGTTTCACATCTCGGTCGTGCCTGGGCCATCGGTCCCGAGGCTGGCCGCCGCATCCGCTCCGTCACGACCTTCGATGTCACCACGATCCCCATCGGGTCGTCGCACTACTCGCTCTACTGCAACGCCGGCGGCGGCATCGAGGACGATATCTTCGTTTACCGCGTCGCTGAGGAATGCTGGCTCATCGCACATAACGCAGCGAGTGCCGAAGCCGACTTCGTCCGCCTCGCCGCCGCCTGCGGCGACATGGCGCGCGAGGTCACCGGCGAGACGGTGATGCTCGCGGTGCAGGGGCCACAGGCCACCGCGCTGTTGGCGAAACTCCTCGGCCCGCAATGCGCCGAGATCGCGCCACGCGGTTGCTTCGAAATCGAGTGGCGAGGCACAACGGTGCTCTTCGCCCGCACCGGCTATACCGGCGAGGGCGGCGGTGAGTGCATCATCGCCGCCGAATACGCCCCCGCCTTCTGGGACGCGCTCCTTGCGGCGGGTGTGGTCCCCGTCGGCCTCGGTGCGCGCGACACCCTCCGGCTTGAAGCCGCGCTGCCACTGCACGGTCACGACATCGATCCCACTACTGAGCCGTACTCCGCCGGCCTCGGCTTCGCCGTGACTCTCGATGACGGCGCACCCTTCACCGGACGGCCCGCCCTCGAGACATTTGCCGCTGAGCCGCCGCCGCTGCGGCTGGCTTGTATCAGAGCGACCGGGCGTGGCGGCGTATTCCGCAGCGGCTTTGCGGTGCTCGACGCCGCTGGCGAGGACGTGGGCGTCCTCGCCAGCGGCGCGTTCAGCCCCTCGTTGCGCACGTCTATAGGGATGGCCTACCTTCCCTCGGTACTCGCGAAGCCCGGCATCTCCCTCGCCGTGGACGTTCGCGGGCGCATCGAACCCGCCGAAGTCGTCAGACGCCCGTTTGTGCACGGCTCAGCGCGCCGCGGCTAACCGATCGCAGGAGCACACCGATGGAGATTCCGGGCGACCGCCGGTACACGACCGAACACGAGTGGCTGCGCGCTGAAGGCGCCGAGGCCGTGATCGGGATCACCGAGTACGCGCAGGACGAACTCGGCGACGTGGTCTTTGTGCAGTTGCCGTCCATCGGCTCGCGCGTGAGCGCCGGTGCGGCGTTCGGTGAGATCGAATCGGTGAAGACCGTCTCAGAACTGTTCGCGCCCGCTGGCGGCGAGGTGATCGCCGTGAACGAGGTGCTGACGGAACACCCAGAACTGGTGAACGACTCCCCATACGACACCGGTTGGATGGTACGGATCCGTCTCGACGACCCCGCAGCGGTCAACTCGCTGCTGGACGCCGGGGCGTATCGCACCACGCTGCCGCCGGGATCATGAGGCAAGCGCCAGCGCGCTGTCTCAATCGTGTGGGGAGGACTCATGGTCGCTGACGGCGGGTCGGCACACCCGTACATCCCAAATACCGAAGCTGATCGGGCGCTGATGCTGGCGCGCCTCGGGCTGCAATCCTCGGAGGATCTGTTCGCCGCACTCCCGGCTGCCTACCGCGACCCGAAGATTGATCTACTGCCCGCGCTGGCCGAGCCGGAGTTGCTGCGGCTGATGCGCGCGCGTGGTGCCGAGAACCGCGACGCCTCCACACGTCCGAGTTTCCTCGGTGCAGGCGCGTACCACCGCTCGGTCCCGAGCATCGTGCCATACCTCGTCAGCCGCTCCGAGTTCATGACGGCGTACACGCCGTACCAGCCGGAAATCTCGCAGGGCACGCTCCAAACAGCGTTCGAGTACCAGTCGGTCGTCTGCGAACTGACCGGCCTCGATGTCTCCAACACCGGCCTCTATGACGACGCCACCGCCACCGCCGAGGCCTGCCTGCTCGCCGCGCGTGCTACCGGCCGCACGGCCGTCGCCCTGCTGGAACCGTTGCACCCCGGCACCGTCGATGTTGTCCGCACCTATGCCTATGGCGCGAATATCCGCGTCGATGTCATCACTAGCCTCGACACTGTCTACGCAGATCACGCCTGCGTCGTCGTGCAGCAGCCCGACTTCCTTGGCACGATTGTAGACATCGAGGTCATCGCGGATGCCGCGCACGCGCAGGGCGCGCTCTGCGTCGTGATGGCTAACCCGTTCGCCCTCGGCATGCTGCGCGCCCCCGGTGAGGCTGGTGCTGATGTCGTGACGGGCGAAGGCCGCGACCTTGCGGGGCCAGTAGCCTTCGGCGGCCCTTCGGTCGGCCTCTTCGCGGCACGTGAGCAGTACCTCCGCCAGATGCCCGGCCGCATCGTCGGCCGTACGAAGAAACTGCGCGGCTCGCACGGCGGCGAGCCGCGTACGGGCTACGTCCTCACGCTCCAGGCGCGCGAGCAATTTATCCGCCGCGAACGCGCGACCTCGAATGTCTCGACCGGCCAGTCGCTCGTTGCGCTTGCCTTCACCATCACAGTGCAGGCCCTTGGCCCCCGAGGCCTCCGCGAGGCTGCGGTCCTCTGCTATCAGCGCGCACACGAGGCCGCCGTGCGCATCGCCGCGCTCCCCGGCTACGAGGTGCCTGAGCGCGGCCCGTGGTTTCAGGAATTCCTGCTGCGCGGGCCGTTGCCAGCCTCGGAGTTGCTCGCGCGGCTGGCCGCACGCGGCATCACCGGCGGTCTCGACCTCTCGGATCGTCGCGAGGAGGCCGCGCGCGATGCCTTCCTCTGCTGTGTGACCGAGGCCACCCCGCCCGAACACATCGACGCACTCGTCGAGGCGCTTGCCGCGATCGGAGACGAGCGATGAACGCCGCACAACAGGTGGGTGCAGAGGACTTCGGCGCACGACTTTCGTTCGACCGTAGCGAGCCGGGCCGCCGAGCGGTCGATGTGCCCCGGTTCACCGGCCGCGAGACGGATCTCCCGGATGTGCGGCTGTTGCGCGACTCGCTTCGCCTACCGGAGATGAGTCAGCCCGGTCTCGTGCGCTACTACACAGCGCTCTCGCTACGAAACTATGGCATCGACTCCGGCACCTACCCGCTCGGATCCTGCACCATGAAGTACAACCCGAAGGTGAACGAGGCGATCGCCTCGATGCCCGGGCTGGCCGAGGCGCACCCGCTCGCACCGGCCGAGGACGTGCAGGGCACCCTCCGCACGCTTTTCGAGTTACAGGCGGCGCTCTGCGCGATTACTGGCATGGCCGGGGTGAGCCTCGCGCCCGCTGCCGGCGCGCACGGCGAACTCGCGGGCATCTTGATGGTGAAGCGTGCGCTCGATGAGCGCGGCGACCTTGCCACCCGCCGCCGCGTCCTCGTCCCCGACTCGGCGCACGGGACGAACCCCGCGACAGCGGCGATGGCGGGCTTCACCGTCACCCAGATCCCGAGCGCACCCGACGGTTCGATGGATCACGAGGTGCTGTACCGCGAACTCGACGAGACCGTCGCCGCGGTCATGGTCACCGAGCCGAACACGCTCGGCCTCTGGGAGCGCGACATCGAGCAGGTCGCACAACACGTGCATGCGGCAGGTGCATACCTCTACGGTGATGGTGCGAACCTCAATGCCGTCCTCGGTCGCGTGCGCTTTGGCGACCTTGGCTTCGATGTCATTCATCTCAACCTGCACAAGTCGTTCAGCACACCGCATGGCGGCGGCGGCCCCGGCGCTGGCCCCGTGCTCTGCGCGCCCGGCCTCGCCCCCTACCTCCCCGCCCCGGTGGTCGAGGAACCTGACGGTGCCTTCGTGCTCACGCGTCCGGATCGCAGCATCGGCCAGATGCAGCAGTTCCACGGCAACGTGGGTGTGCTGCTCCGCGCGTATGCCTACATCCGCGCCCTCGGCCTCGATGGCCTTCGCGCCGTCTCCGAGCATGCGGTACTGAACGCCAATTACCTCCGGGCGCTCACCCGTGACCACTTCGATCTCCCCTACGGCGGCCCCGTGCTGCACGAGGTCGTCTACTCTGGCATCCGCCAACGTCGCGAGCACGGCATCCGCACCTACGACATCGCCAAGCGCCTGATCGACTACGGCTTCCACCCGCCCACGGTCTACTTTCCGCTGATCGTCGAGGAGGCTCTGATGATCGAACCGACGGAGACCGAGTCACGCGAGTCCATCGAGGCGCTCGCGGCTGCGCTGGTGGCGATCGCGGGGGAAGCGGCCTCAAATCCCGAGGCGCTCCATGACGCCCCGGTCAGTTCTCCGATCGGGCGGCTCGACGAGACGGCGGCGGCTCGCCATCCGGTATTGCGCTGGACGCCGTAAGGGTGGTGCTGACGCGCCAGCGAGCCTCTGCGCGCATACTGATGGCATGACAGCGGTGCGCATCGAACGCCTTGGTACCCTCTGCTACCACGAGGGCCTTGCATGGCAGCAGGCCCGCGCCGCCGAGGTGCGCTCCGGTGCCTCCGAGGCCATTGCCGTCCTCCAGCACGAGCCCGTCTACACCCTCGGGATGCGAGGGTCGCGAGAGCACGTGCTTGCCTCAGAACAATGGCTGGCATCGCGCGGCGCGGCGGTCGTCGAGACCGACCGGGGCGGCGACGTGACCTTCCACGGCCCCGGCCAACTCGTGGCCTACCCGATTCTCGATATACGCGCCCTGGGCTTCGGTGCTGCGACATACGTCCGCATGTTGGAGTCATGCGTCATCGAGACGCTCGCTACCTTCGGTATCAATGCTGATCGGGTGCCCGGACGCCCCGGAGTGTGGGTGGAAGCCGGCGTATCAAAGATCGCCGCGGTCGGCGTCCGCATCCGTGACGGCGTGAGCACGCACGGCTTCGCGCTGAACGTCTCGACCAATCTCGAATGGTTCGAGGCGATCGTCCCCTGTGGCATCGCCGACGCAGGCGTGACTTCGATGGCTCAAGTACTCGGCGACGCTCCACCGCACAAGGCAGTGGAAGACACGTTCCTCGATATCTTCGCGCGCACGTGTGAGGCCGCGCGTATCGAATCGCAAGTAGTGGCCGCCCGATGACCGTGCACGAGCGCAAGCCAGAGTGGATCCGCGCGAAGTGGCCGGGCGGCGAGCGCTTCATGGAGATGAAGCGACTGCTGCGCGAGCAGGACTTGCACACCGTCTGCGAAGAAGCGCGCTGTCCAAACATCGGCGAGTGCTTTAACAGTGGTACCGCGACGTTTATGATCCTCGGCGACATCTGCACGCGCGCCTGCGGTTTCTGCGACGTGACCTCCGGTCGCCCGATCGGCCTCGACCTGCTCGAACCGCTGCGCGTGGCTCGCACCGTGGAGCGCCTAGGACTCGACTACGCGGTGATCACCTCGGTGAACCGCGACGACATCGATGACGGCGGCGCGAGCATTTTTGCCAGCTGCCTGCGCGCGATCCGCCGCCAGACCCCCGCCTGCCAGATCGAAGTGCTCATCCCTGACTTCGAGGGCAACTGGGACGCACTCCGCACCGTCGTCGAGGCTGGCCCTGTGGTGTTGAATCACAACACTGAAACCGTGCCACGCCTCTACTCCCGCGTCCGCCCGAAGGGCCGATACTCCCGCTCGCTGGAACTGATCCGTCGGGTGAAGCAGATCGACCCGGCGATGACCACAAAGTCCGGGGTTATGGTGGGCCTCGGTGAGGTTTTCGAGGAACTCGTGCAGACGATGGCCGATCTGCGCGAGCACGGCTGCGACCTATTGACCGTGGGCCAGTACCTCCGCCCCTCCCCCAAGCATCTCCCCGTCGAGCGCTACTGGCACCCCGACGAGTTCGCCGCAATCACTGAAGCCGGTAACCGCCTCGGCTTCGTGCACATCGAGGCGGGGCCGCTCGTGCGATCGTCGTACCACGCGGGCGAGCAGAGCCGCGCCGCCCTCGAGTTCGTGCCCCGAGCCTGACCTACGGACGCGGCGCGCGGGCGATGTAATGCGGCGAGTGGCCAAAGTAAAGGCTGCCCGCCTCCATTAGCGTCTCGGCAAGCGTGGGGTGTGCATGCACCGTCAGGTGTAAGTCGGTGACGCGCGTGCCCATCTCGATCGCGAGGGTGGCCTCGCCCATCAGCTCACCCGCGCCCACACCGACGATACCGATGCCGAGAATGCGCTCGGTGCCCGGCTCGATGATCAGTTTGGTGAGGCCGTCGGTGCGTCCCATCGTGATGTTGCGGCCCGAGGCAGCCCACGGAAACCGTGAGACCTCGAACGGGATACCGCGCTCGCGTGCCTGCCCCTCCGTGAGCCCACACCACGCGAGTTCCGGGTCAGTGAAAACGACGGCGGGAATGCCGGCCGGGTCGAAGATCGCCGGCTGACCGGCGATCGCCTCGGCGGCGACGCGGCCCTCATGGTTGGCTTTGTGCGCGAGCATCGGTTCCCCTGCCACATCGCCGATGGCGAAGATCGTTGGCTCTGCGGTGCGGCGCATGTGGTCGACGTGGATGAAGCCGCGCGAATCGACTTCAATGCTGGTCTGCTCAAGGCCAAGGTTGCGCGTGTTTGGAGCGCGCCCAACGGCGACAAGGACGCGGTCGAAGTCGCGTTCTGGATCGGCGATGTCCGCTGCCGAGAGGCGCGCACGGATCCTGCCGTCCTGCTCCGCCAGCTCGGCGACGCGCGTGTTGAGCAGGATCGCCTCGAACTGCGAGCGGAGGCGCTTTTCGAGTGGTTCCACCAGATCGCGATCTGCCCCCGGCAGCAGCCCGCCGGTCATCTCGACCACCGTGACTCGTGACCCCAGCGCCGAATACACCGAGCCAAGTTCGAGGCCGATGTAGCCACCGCCGACTATGAGCAGCGATCCGGGCACGTCGGGAAGGTCGAGGGCGGCGGTAGAGTCCATCACCAACGGGGAATTGAGGCGCAATGCGGCGGGGATCGCCGGTACGGAGCCGGTGGCGATGATCGCGTAGTCGAAGTTGATGTCGGTGACTTCGCCGTCGGTGCGCACGCGAATCGTGTTCGGGTCCTCGAAGTGCCCGCGCCCCTGCAAGTACCGCACGCTATGTTGCCTGCTGAGCGCACCGAGGCCGCGCGTGAGCCGGTCGACGACCCGTTGCTTCCACCCGCGCAAAGCCGTGAGATCGATTTCTGGCTCAGCGAAATTGATGCCCCAAGCGGCGGCTTCTCGCGTCTCCTCGATGAGGTGTGCCGCGTGGAGCAGCGCCTTCGAGGGGATACAGCCGCGAAAGAGGCATACCCCACCTGGCAGTGGGGACTCGTCGATCAGTGTGACGTTCATGCCGAGGTCGGCGGCATGGAATGCGGCGGCATAGCCCCCGGGGCCAGCGCCGAGCACCGCTACGCGCAGTGGCTGATCGACCGTCACGAGGCGGCCTCAGGAATATCGAGCATCGCTGGCTCGTGGATCGCGTTGACGAGCCAGCGCAAGAAGCGCGCGCCGTCGGCGCCATCTATGACGCGGTGGTCGAACGAGAGTGAGAGTGCGATCCGCTTGTGCACGCGCAGTTCTTCGCGTTCGTACGATGGTAGGTCGGCGTTACTCCCGACGCCAAGGATCGCAACTTCAGGCCAGTTTACGAGCGGAGTGAAGTGGCTGACGCCCAGCGTTTCCAGACTCGAGATCGTGAACGACGCGCCTCGCATCTCCTCTAGCGTCAGCGCATTTGCTTTCACGCGGTCCGAGATGCCCCGGAAGTCCGCGGCAAGATCGACGATTGTTTTCTTGTCTACATCCCGCAGTACCGGCACAACGAGTCCTCGGTCAGTGTCCACCGCGAGGCCGATGTGTACGTACTGCTTAAGGATTAGTTCTTCGCGTTGCAGATCCAGTGTCGCGTTGAACTGCGGGAACTCTTTGAGTGCCGCACCAACGAGCTTCATGAGTAGCACGCCATCGGTGAGCGTGCCGCCAGCCCTAGATGCTGCATCACGATAGCGGCGGCGGATCGCCTCGAAAGCGCTGGAGTCGGCGGTGCTGAACAGGGTGACGAGCGGTATCTGCGACCATGTAGTTGCCGTGCTGCGGGCAATGGTGCGCCGGAAGCGCGATAACGGCTGGCGCTCGACCTCGCCGAACTGCGAGAAATCGGGCAACGGTGGAATGCCGCCCGCTACGGGCGTAGCCCTGAGTTCGCGTGCATGGCGCTTCACATCTTCGATGTCGATGCGCCCCCCGGGCCCAGAGCCTTGGACAGCGTGGATGTCGACGCCGATCTCACGGGAGAAGGTGCGGACGCTCGGGGCCGCGAAGGCTGCGGCTGTGCCTTCGGGAGGCGCGGGAGTAGCTGGCGCAGGTGCTGGCGGTGTCGAGGCGGGCACGGTGACGGCTTCGGTGGGTTCTGGTTTCGCCGCAGGTGCCGGAGTGGGCGCTGCCAAAGGCGGCGAGGGTTCGGCTGCCGGTGCCGGAGGAGATGCCAGAGGCGGAGGCGTTGCGGTTACCGCTGCTGCAGGAGCCGCTGGCAGCTTCGAGACTGCTGCCTCTGCGCCTATGGCGGCATCGACGGTGACGATGACTGCGCCCGGCGAGACGGTCTGCCCCGCGGCGATATGTATCTGCGTGATGCGGCCCGTGACCCCCGAGGGAACATCGACGGTCGCCTTCTCGGTTTCGATGGTTGCAATGGGCTGATCGACGGCGATGGTGTCGCCTTCGCGAACCAGCACAAGCACCACATCGGCTTCGGTGATGTTTTCGCCGAGTTCGGGCAGGCGGAAGTCAGTCGGCATCAGGCGTGCCTCGTTCTACTCATGAGAGCGCCGGACTCGGCTTCTCGGCGTCGATGCCAAATCTCGCGATAGCGTCGCGCACGACGGACGCCTCGATCGCGCCGTTACGTGCGAGCGCGTGCAGCGTGGCGAGCGCGATGTGCTTCGCGTCGATCTCGAAGAAGTCGCGCAGTTCGGCGCGCGTGGCGCTGCGGCCGAAGCCGTCGGTGCCGAGGGTCGAGTAAGGCTCGCGCACCCACTTTGCGACGCCGTCGGGGAGTGCCTTCACGTAATCGCTCGCGGCGACAATGACGCCGGGCTGATCGTCGAGGCAGCGAGCGATGTACGGCCTGCGTGGTGCGTCGGTGGGGTGGAGCATGTTCCAGCGCTCGGTCTCAATGCCGTCCCGCCGCAACTCAGTCCACGAGGTGATCGACCACACATCGGCGGCCACGCCAAACTGCTCGGCAAGCAGCGCCTGCGCTGCTACCGCCTCATTGAGGATCGCGCCCCCTGCGAGCAGTTGCGCGCGCGGCTGACCCGGTGCGGCCTCGGCAGTGCGCAACCGGTACATGCCTCGTACGATGCCCTCACGGATTCCGTCACCATTGGGCCGTTCCGGCTGCACGTACGCCTCATTGCCGACCGTGAGGTAGTAGAAAACATCCTCGTTGCGGACGTGCATGCGTGCGATGCCTTCACGGACGATCTCGGCGATCTCGTAGGCATAGGCGGGGTCATACGCGATCAGGTTGGGGACGGCCGACGCCAGCAGGTGACTGTGCCCGTCCTGGTGCTGAAGGCCTTCGCCAGGCAGCGTCGTGCGGCCGGAAGTGCCGCCGACAAGGAAGCCGCGGCAGCGTGCGTCGGCGGCGGCCCACACCAGGTCGCCGACGCGCTGCATCCCAAACATCGAGTAGAAGATGAAGAACGGCAGCATCGCCTTATCGTGCGTCGCGTGCGAGGTGCCAGCAGCGATGAACGAGGAGATCGCTCCCGCCTCAGTGATGCCTTCTTCAAGGATCTGGCCGTCTCGTGATTCTTTGTAGAAGAGCAAGTTGGCTGCGTCGACTGGCTCGTACAATTGCCCGGTCGACGCATAGATGCCGAACTCGCGGAACATCGGATCCATGCCGAACGTGCGTGCCTCGTCTGGGACGATGGGCACGATGCGGCCTCCGAGGTCAGGGGCGCGCATCAATTTCGAGAGCACGCGCACGAAGGCCCCAGTCGTGGAGATGTCACGTCCATCGGAACCGTCGTTGAACTCATCGAATAATCCTTCGGCTGGCCGGGGCAGATCGCTCGCGCGAATGCTGCGCTGCGGTAGCGGGCCACCGAGCGTGCGGCGACGTCCCCGCAAGTATTCGGTCTCAGCGCTATCCTCAGCCGGCCGGTAGAGCGGCGCGCCTTTGACCTCCTCGTCGGAGAGGGGGATCGAGAAGCGGTTGCGGAACGCCATCAGTTCCTGCTCATTCAGTTCTTTTTGCTGGTGAGTGATGTTGCGGCCTTCGCCCGCCTCGCCTAGCCCATACCCTTTGATCGTGCGCGCTAGGATCACTGTGGGTGCTCCCTGGTGCCGCACGGCCGCGTTGTAGGCCGCGTAGATCTTGTCCGGGTCGTGGCCGCCCAGGCGCATGCGCCACAACTGGTCGTCGCTCAGGTGGTCGACCATGCGCTTGAGGCGCTCGTCGACGCCCCAAAAGTGCTCACGGATGTAAGCGCCACCGGCGACGGAATACTTCTGATACTCACCGTCGACGACTTGCCCCATGCGGCGCGCGAGCAGTCCGTCGGTGTCGCGTGCGAGCAATTCGTCCCACGCACTGCCCCACAGCAGTTTGACCACGTTCCAGCCGACGCCGCGGAAGATCGCTTCGAGTTCCTGCACGATCTGCCCGTTGCCGCGCACCGGGCCGTCGAGGCGCTGCAGGTTGCAGTTCACAACAAAGATCAGGTTATCGAGACCCTCACGGGGCGGTAGGGTGAGCGCGCCGAGCGATTCTGGTTCGTCGGTCTCGCCATCGCCGAGGAAGACCCAGACTTTGCGGTCGGTGGCCGGAAGCAGGCCTCGGTTCTCCATGTAGCGTAGAAAGCGTGCGTGATAGATCGCCATGATCGGACCGAGGCCCATGGAGACCGTTGGGTACTGCCAGAACTCCGGCATCAGCCACGGGTGTGGGTACGAAGAGAGCCCTACCGCCGAGGCTGGCGAGCCGAACTCGCGCCGAAAGTTGTGTACCTGTGGAGCGTTGATCCGCCGCTCCACGTACGCTCGCGAGTATATGCCGGGCGCGGCGTGCCCCTGGAAGAAGACAACATCACCGCCACTTGGATGCTCCGGGCCGCGGAAGAAGTGGTTGTAACCCACCTCGTACAAGTGTGCCGCTGAGGCAAACGTCGAGATGTGCCCGCCGATGCCGTGCTCTTTCTGGTTTGCCTCCACCACCATCGCCATCGCGTTCCAGCGGACGATGCTTAGGATGCGCCGTTCTAGGTCATGGTCGCCTGGGTACAGCGGCTGCTCGGACGGCGGGATCGTGTTCACGTAGGGCGTGGTCGAGGTCACGGCAAGGCCCGCACCGCTCTTTTGTGCCTCGATTTGGAGCGCGCGGAGGATGTCGCCAGCACGGGACGGGCCGCCGCGCCGGAGCACGTCGCGGAGCGACTCGATCCAGTCACGAGTCTCCGGATCGTCCAGCATGCCGTCGAGCGTGTAGGCATCCGTGCTCAAGGACGGTGATTCCCTTCATGGGTGGCCGCTTCGCGGTTCTATGGTAACGCGCAAGTGTTACAAAACATCGTTGGGAGAATCCAGATGCCATCAGACAGGTGATCGGCGTTGTAGAATGCCGCCATCTCCATCTTCTGAGCGGTGCGAAGGCGCCGGGATAGGAACTGGGATGGCAGCGCTCGATGGCATGCGCGTCCTCGACATGACGCAGTACGAGGCCGGGACATCCTGTACGCAGTGGCTAGCCTGGCTGGGTGCTGATGTGGTGAAGGTGGAACCGCCCACCGGCGACCCGGGGCGCGGCGTGGCGCGAGGCACGGATCACGCGCAGTACTTCATGAACTACAACGGCAACAAGCGCAGCATCGTGCTCAACCTTAAGCATGAGAGCGGCCGCGCGCTGCTGCTCGACCTCGCCCCGCACTTCGATGTGTTCGTGGAAAACTACGGCCCCGGTGTGATCGAGGAGTTCGGGCTGGACTACGAGGCGATGAAGGCGGTCAACCCGCGTATCGTCTACGCACGCATCAAGGGGTTCGGGCTCTCCGGGCCGTACGCCTCGTACAACTCGTACGACTGGGTCGCACAGGCGGCGGCCGGCACCTTCTCCGTGACCGGCGAGGCAGACGGTCCGCCGATGATGCCCGCGCCGACGTTCGGCGACAGCGGAACTGGCATGCTGGCCGCGCTCGGTATCACCGCCGCATACCACCAGCAGCAGCGCACGGGCGAAGGCCAGCTCGTCGAGCTGTCGATGCAGGAGGTAGTCACTGCCTTCATGCGCACGACCGGACTGCGAACGTGGGGCACCGAGCCCGCGCCGCGCGCGGGCATCCACCGCAACCCACCCACCGCGACCTATCCGTGCAAGGGCGGCGGCCCCAACGACTGGGCGTTCATCATGGTCACTACCCAGCGCATGTGGGACACGCTTTGCACCACCATCGGCCGCAACGAGTGGATCACCGACCCGCGCTTCGCCAACGGCGAGCTGCGCATCGAGCACCGCGACGAGATCTACGAAGGCATCTCGGCATGGACGCGTGAGCGCATGAAGTTCGATGTGATGGACATCCTAGGCCCGACGGGTGTCCCTTGCAGCGCCGTCTACGACACCGTCGACCTGTGGACAGACCGCCACCTGCGCGAGCGCGACTTTATTCAGACCGTAGAGCACCCGCACGTCGGCCCAGTGCAACTGATGCGCAATCCCATCCGCATGTCCGCTTCCGATGTGCCCCTTGGCCCGTCCCCATTCCTCGGCGCACACACCGCGGACGTGCTCCATACCGCCCTTGGTCTCACAGATGAGCAACTCGCCGATCTGCGGGCCTGCGGCGCCATCGGCGGCTGACGGTCCAATGTAACTAGATTCGGCGCGGTGGTCGCGGGGACAGAGCTCCCGCCAAGGGCGGGAGGGCGTGCAAGATACTGTCCGGCACGAGCAGAGCGCGCACCCCTCCTCCGGCTCTACGTGCATGCACAACCTCGGTGGCGTTAGCACATTCGTGTGCCGAGGTGCCGTTGCACGCCCAACAGGTATGCTGTTTCTGACGTCGCGAGCGACCCGAGCGCGACCGATCGCGCTGCGCGCTCAGCGGGAGGAGACACCACGTGTCCGCTGAGCCTTCGAGCGTGTCTAACGCGGGCGCTACCCACACCGAGGACGACTACCCGCGCTACCGCTGGGTCGTCATCGGTCAGATGATCCTCAAGCAGTCGCTCGGCCCGTTCATGTTCTCCAGCCTCGGTGTGCTACTGCCATCGATGCAAAAAGAGCTCGGATTTGGCGTCATCGAGACAGGATGGCTGGGTTCCGCGCGTACCGTCGGAAGCCTGCTTGTGTTCTTCGCCAGCATCGCGCTTGTGCGCTTCAATGCTGTGCGCACCTCGGGCATTCTCGTCTTCGTGCTCGCGGGAGCGCTGCTCATCAGCGGCACCGCGACGAGCTTCTGGCCGGTGCTCGCGGGCATAGTGATCTACTCGTTCGCGATGTCGATGGGGCAAGTGCCGTTTAACATGGTCCGTCAGCAGTGGATCCCGCCGCGCGAGATGGCGACGGTGGCTGGGGTCGCGCTGGCGATGGGGACGATATCGCAGAGCCTCGCGCTCGCCATTGTACCGGTGATCCTCGTGGCCATCGGTGGCTGGCGCACGATCTTCATCGGTAACGCGTTCTTAATGGTGCTCGTTGGTGCCATGTGGTTTGCCACCGCGCGCGAGCGCGTGACCGAGAGCTATCTGCGCGCCCGCCAGCGCGACACTGGCCTCTCTGCTGCAGGAGCCGTGCTGCGCCGGCGCGAGTTCTACCTGCTCGGCTTCGCGGTGCTCGGCGGTGCCACCACGTTCACGACCAATCTGCTGTTCCTGCCGCTTTTCTTCGTCCACGAGCGCGATTTCTCGTTGCAGACCGCGGGCAGCATCACGGCCGTTATCCCGCTCGGTGGACTGCTGGTGAACTTGGCCGCCGGATTCGTGTCTGACCGCATCGGCCGCCGCAAGCCACTGATCTGGCCGTCGGGCATCGCGCTGCCCGTGCTCTGGCTGCTCTTGCTGTATCCTCTGCCGCCCTCGGTACTGGTCCCCATCGCGTTCTTGACCGGCATGTTCGTCTTCCTGCCGTTCCCAGCGCTGCAGGCGATCCCGCTTGAGATCTCGGGATTCAGCCCGGCCGAGCGTGCCGTCGGCCAAGCATTGCAGATGACGATCTCGACTGTCGGCATCCTTCTCGGGCCCATCATCGTCAGCAACATCGTTTATGCCACAGACTCCTATCGCGCGGGCCTGCAGACGCTCTTGCTGCTACCCACACTGTTCATCTGGGTGATGCCGTTCTTGCCGGAGACCGGTCTGCGGGCACGCGCGGCCGCGGCCGCGGCTGCCGAGTCCGTCGATGGCCGCTAGCTCCGCTCGACGCGCCACAGTCATGCCTCGATCGAGCGCGTCAGCAAGTCACCGGCAATGTCTGCCACACTCGGGCAACCGCCGATCGCCATCGCCTGATCGAAGTCGGCTTGCTGAATTCGTGGTGTCGGGTGAGGCGGCGTGTCCGGCCTCGAATGCGCTGCGAGTCGACATGCAGCTCACCGAGAACGCGTTACTGATCGGGTAGCGGAGCATCCCTCGCCACGCATACGAAATGCGCCCCGGCTGGAAGGCCGGGGCGCATTTCGTATGCGTGGCGAGCAGTCGCTACTGCATCTGGCGAAGGCGCGGTGAGAAGCCCCACACCAGCAGTGTCACCGCGACCAAGAGAATCGACAGGCCGCCGATGGACCACTGGATTCCGATGGTGTCGGCAAGAATGCCAGCAAGAAAGACGCTGAAACTGGTCAGGCCGAACTCCATCATGTAGATGGCCATTACGCGGCCCCGGTACACGTCCTCGACGTAGTGCTGCAACAGCGTCCCCGAGAGCGTCATACGCCCCGTCTGGCCGAGGCCGACGAAGGCGATGGCGACAAGCGACAGGGTCCACGTCGTTGAGAAGGCGAACACGGTGAGTGCCACGCCGAGGACCAAACTGCTGACGATCAGCATCGTGCCTCGGTGCTTGTTCGGGAGCGACGCCAGCACCAGCGAACAGGCGATCGCGCCAATGCCGGAGACACTGACTAGGATGCCCATTCCTGCCGCGCCCTTCTTCAGGACATCTTCTGTGAAGACTGGCAAAAGCATCATGTAGGGCATGGAGCACAGCACGACGAACAGGGTGAACGCCAAGATCAGTGCGATGGTCGGCTCGCGCCGGGCGTACTGGAACCCGCCCATGATGTCGTCAATGGCCCGTGTCCGCTCTTGCGGGGGCACCACAGGTGTTTTCGGAAGGCCGAGCGCAAAGAGCGTCGCGGAGATGAAGAGCCCCGTCATGATGTAGTAGACCGATTCGTAGCCCCACCAGACTACGGCATATCCGGCCATCGCCGGGGCGGTGAACCGCAGTAGGTTCATACCGAGGTTGTTCAACGCCATCGCGTTCATGATCTGATCGCGGCCAACGAGTTCGGGGATGATCGACTGCCGTGCCGGCATGATCAGGCCCTGTACTGCGCCCTTGAATAGTCCCGCCACGACTAGGATCCAGACGGCCAGCGTCGGGTTTCCGGCGCCGACGAACCCCCAGGCGATCGCCAGTGCGACGACGCCCGCGATCACGGCGTTCGATGCCATGCCCGCGATCATTAATTGTTTTTTTGGTATGCGGTCGGCCATCACGCCGCCGAAAAAGGACGCCGCCAGCATCGGCAGCGACTGGGCGAGCGCCATGATGCCAAGGATCGTGCCTGACTGGGTGATCTGGTAGACGAGCACGCCGCGCGCGACCATCTCGATCTGCATTGCGGCCATCTGCCCGATCATCGATCCATAGAACCACCGAAACGATGGCACTTTGAGGGACGAGAACGTCCGGAGGTTCCGCATCTGCGCGCCGAGTGACTGCTGAGGCCCGCCGTGCCTGCGCCCGTGGCTACCGCCAGTGCTGCTGCCCCCGACCTCGTCACGGGGCGGGGCAATAGTGGTTGCAGTGCCAGTCTGGTACCGCGTGACGGCGCTTGACTCACGTTCGCTCAGAGTGCCCATAGAGCCTCGCTCTTGTTTGTAACGCCTTGTATGTCGCGCTTGTGTAATATGACGCTGACGATAGCATTCATGATGGGGATATGCCTAGGGGTAATTTTCGATTCCGGCGCAGACTTGGTTTGCGATGACCTGGATGAACTGATACTTCCAGATCATGTACGTCATCTCGTCATCGCCTTTAGAGTCCTTCGACCGCAGCGATGACCGTCAGCCGATCACCCCATAGAATGGGTATCCGCGGCAGGGTAGCTCAGTGGTAGAGCAGGGGATTCATAAGCCCTTGGTCGGCGGTTCAAATCCGCCCCCTGCTACCAGGGTTTTGTGAAAGGCGACCCGCTGGGGTCGCCTTTCTGCTCGAGAGGTACCGACGTTCAATACCGCGGCAATGCACTGCTACTCGCTCCAGAGCAGACGGGCGATCAATATCACTCACACCGTTCCGGTGAGGGCGACAAAGCCGAAGATCGTGCGGAGCAGGCGGTAGACGACTAGGCGATCGAACGTCCACCCGGCCACGTACGGCATCGCGACTACGATCGGGGGTGTTGACACCTCACCGCGTCGCACGGAGACCGCAAACCGTCCCGTTGGACTACCCGAAAATCATCCGTCGATCGGCTTCTCGGACGGGATCGCCTCGGCGCTCGTTGCCGCCACAACGTCCTCGCGCGGACGGGCCGGTGGTGTCTGGAAGAAGAACGACGCGCTCGCGATCGCAACGCAGACGAAGATCCCCCAGAAGAACATGTTGTAACTCATCCCCGCATCGAGGAGGTAGCCACCGAGCGGGCCGCCGAGCGCACCGAACACGACCATGACCGGCGTGATCGCCCCCCGAATCGCACCCTGGTGCGTTCGCCCGAAGTAGTCGGGGATCATCAGCGTCTGGAACACAGCGGTCGTACCGCTTCCAGTGCCCCAGACGAGGTTGTGCATGAACACGGATCCCGGCCACGTCGCGCCGAGGGTAAGCGGTAGCATGCCGCAGAGGCGGAACATGCCGCCAATGCAGCCGGTGAATCGGATGGGGATACGTTCGGCAACGAGTCCCATCGTGATGTTCGCTACCGCGAAAATGAATGGGTCGAGCGCCACGCCGAGTGCGATCAAGGTCGGGGAGAAGCCGAGTCCGCTCCAATAGCTGTTTCGAAACAACAGGAACGGCGAGATCGCGGTCATGAGCAACGTCGTCGCGCCGAGGTGCATCCACAGCACGGGGGTACGCAGCGCCTCGCGCACCGTGAAGTCGCGCTCTGTCGAAGCGGGTCGAGTCGCCGTGGCCGCGGTTGGGGCAGACGCCGCCGGAGGCCCGGATGCACCATCAGGAAACAGGCCTACGTCCTCCGGTCGCCGCCGCATGAGCACTGCATATGCAGGCACGACGCCTATGAGTGCGACAAACCCGAGTATGCCCCAGGCGGTGCGCCATCCAAATTCGGTGATGAAGAAAGCCGCAGCGATGGTCGTGGCCGCGGAGCCGAGCAGCTGACCAGACTGCGCGATCGACATCGCGCGACCTCGACGGGCAACGAACCAATTTCCGGGCGGAACCATCGTGAGGACGTTGCCGCCGAAGATCCCGAACCCTGTCAAGCCTGAGACGAAGAACAGGGCGTAGTAGACCCAAATGTTCGTCGCCACCGCGAAGCCGAACAGCACAGCGGCGACGAGGACGCCCGAGGCGACGCCGAGCCAACGCGCACCATGGCGGTCGACGAGCTGGCCCAGATACGGCGCGAAGAAGCCACCGCTGATTAGGCGGATCGTGATCCCCCAGACAAGCGTGCTTCGCCCAACGCTGAGGTCCTGGGTCATCGGCTCGAGAAAGAATGCGAACACGAGCGGGTTCATGGAGACTGTGCTGAAATTCGCGAGCCACGAGCACGCGACGATTATCCATCCGTAGAAGAACCTCGGCCGATGCTCACCGGTCACCACATGCTCCCATCGTCCCAGAGTGCTCCCCCCCCCGGGGGGGGGGGGGGGGGAGTCACGAGGCCTGGACGCGGCAAGACGCCAACGCCTGCGCTACTGCGCGAAGGTAGCCGTACGCGCTCCGCCGCCGCTAGTATCTCACCTCTCGGCCCTCGATGATGGCCGCATGCCCCGCATCACCAATCTCCTCACTGCTGGCCCCACCCTCTCCTTCGAGTTCTCTGCGCCGCGTGACAAGGAAGGCAATGCTCGGCTATCGAGGGCGCTCGACCGTCTCGCGCACCTGCACCCCGCGTTCATGTCCGTGACCTACGGCGCAGGCGGCGCCACCCGCGGTCCGACCCGCGAGGTCGTCCAGAGCATCGTCGACCGCGGCGTGACCGCCATGCCCCATCTCACCTGCGTCGCCCACACCACCGGCGAGATCGGCGCCGTCGTCGATGCTTACGAGGCGATGGGCGTCGAGAACCTCCTCGCCCTTCACGGCGACCTGCCCGAAAGCAGCACTGAGCTATCCGCCGGCCACTTCCAGCGTGCCGTCGATCTCGTGGCGTTCGTCCGCGAACGCGAGCCGTGGGCCATCGGCGTCGCCGCCCACCCTGAGGGCCACCCGCGCGCGCGCTCCCGCACCGAGGATCTCGACCATCAGGCCGCGAAACTCCGCGCCGCCGACTTCGGCATTACGCAGTTCTTTTTCTCCGTTGAACACTATGAGCGCTTCGTCGACGCAATGGCCGCCCGAGACTGCATGACTCCCGTGATCCCCGGTGTCATGCCCCCCACCAACACCGACCGCATCGGCGCGATGGCCGCCATGAACGGTACTGAGTTCCCCGCCGCCCTCCGTAGCCGCATCGACGCTGCCGGTGACGATCCTGATGCCCGCCGCGAGGTTGCGATCGATGAAGCGACTCGTCTCAGCGAGGCGCTACTCGCCGCCGGTGCCCCCGGCATCCACCTCTACACCATGAACTTCTCAGAACCTGTCCGCACGATCGCCCGCAACCTCGGCTTCGGTCAGTAGCGGCCTAAGCCCCCACAGGCGTGTACGCAAGATTCGAGGCAAGCCACCGCTCCGCTTCGGGCAGCGTCATCCCCTTGCGCCGCGCGTAGTCCTCGACTTGATCTCGCTCAATGCGCCCCACGCCAAAGTACCGCGTGTCTGGGTGGCTGAAGTAGAACCCCGACACCGCCGCCGTTGGGTGCATCGCGAACGAATCAGTCAGCGTGATTCCCGTGTTCGCCTCGGCACTGAGCAACTCAAAGAGGATGCCCTTCTCCGTGTGGTCGGGGCATGCCGGATACCCCGGCGCCGGCCGGATGCCGCGATACTGCTCGGCTATCAGCGCCGTGTTTTCCAGCGCTTCGTCCGGCGAGTATCCCCACAAATCCTTCCGCACCCGTTCGTGGATGCGTTCCGCCAGCGCCTCCGCGAGCCGGTCGGCCAGCGCTTCGAGGATGATCGCCGAGTAGTCGTCGTTCGCTGCCTTGTACGCCGCCACCCGCTCGTCGAGCCCGTGCCCTGCGGTCACCGCAAATCCGCCGAGGTAGTCCGGAACCCCGCTCTCCTTCGCCGCGACAAAGTCGGCCAGCGCGTAGTTCTCCGCACGCCCTCGGTCGCGGCTCGTCTGCTGCCGCAGCGTATGGATCGTCGCGGCGACAGTTGTGCGAGATTCATCCGTGTAGACCTCGATGTCGTCGCCAACCCGCGAGGCTGGCCACAGCCCTGCAACGGCGCTCGCGCGCAGCCACCGCTCGTCCACGATGCGCCGCAGCATCGCCTGCGCGTCCTCGTACAGCGCCCGCGCTGTCTCGCCGACCTTCGGATCGTCGAGCAGTTTCGGGAATGTCCCGGCGATCTCCCAGGCTTGGAAGAACGGCGTCCAGTCGATCCACTCCACTAGGTCGGCCATCGGGTAGTCGCGGTACATCGTCAGGCCCGGGCTCTGCGGTGGCGGTGGCGTGTAGCCCTCCCACCGCACCGGCGCGGGGTGCGCTCGTGCCTCGGCGATCGGGAAGCGGTTGGCCGCTCCCTCGCGGCTCAGGTGCTCCTCGCGGATGCCGTCGTACTCCGCGCGCGTCGCCGCGGCGAACGCTTCAAAGTGTGCCTCCGACAGCAGCGTCGAGACCACACTGACCGCACGCGAGGCGTCTGGCACATACACCAGTGGCCCGCTGTAGTTCGGTGCGATCTTCACGGCGGTATGTGCGCGGCTGGTCGTCGCCCCGCCGATCAACAGCGGCAGCCGGAACCCCTGCCGCTCCATCTCGCTCGCGACGTAGGCCATCTCTTCGAGGCTCGGCGTGATCAGCCCGGACAGCCCGATCACGTCCGCCTCGACCTCGCGCGCAGTGTCGAGGATGCGCTGCGCCGGTACCATCACCCCGAGGTCGATCACTTCATAGTTGTTGCACTGCAAGACAATGCCCACGATGTTCTTGCCGATGTCGTGGACATCGCCCTTCACCGTGGCAAGCACAATTCGGCCGTTGGAACTGCGCGCCCCCTCGGCCCTCAGCGCCTCGATGTACGGTTCGAGGTACGCGACGGCCTTCTTCATCACCCGCGCGCTTTTCACCACCTGCGGCAGGAACATCTTTCCCGCGCCAAACAGGTCGCCCACGACGTTCATGCCGTCCATCAACGGCCCCTCGATGACGTCGATCGGCTGAGCGATCTGCCGCCGCACCTCCTCAACGTCATCCACGATGAACTCATCGAGACCGTGTACGAGGCCGTACGTGATCCGCTCGGACGCCCCTTGATTGCGCCACTCCATCGTCACCACTTCGGCCTCGCCCGGATTGCGGCGGTAGCGGTCGGCGACCTCTATGAGCCGCTCAGTGCCATCCGGGCGGCGATTGAGGATCACATCTTCCACGCGGACTCGGAGATCCTCAGCGATCTCGTCGTATACCGGGAGCGTGCCAGCGTTCACGATCCCCATGTCCATGCCGGCGGAGATGGCGTGGTACAGGAACACCGCGTGCATCGCCTCGCGGACGGCGTCGTTCCCCCGGAACGCGAATGAGACATTCGAGACACCGCCGGAGACCTTCGCTCCCGGCAACTCCGCTTTGATCCGCGCCGTCGCTGCGAAGAACTCCAGCGCGTAGTTGCTGTGCTCCTCGATGCCCGTCGCGACCGCGAAGATGTTCGGGTCGAAGATGATGTCTTCGGGCGGGAACCCGATCTGCTCGGTGAGTAGCCGGTACGACCGCTCGCAGATCGCGAACTTGCGCTCCGCCGTGTCCGCTTGCCCCGCCTCGTCGAACGCCATCACGACCGCCGCCGCCCCGTACCGCCGCACGAGGCGTGCGCGGTCAAGAAACGCCTCTTCCCCGTCCTTCATGCTGATCGAGTTCACGATCGCTTTGCCCTGCACGCACCGCAGGCCGGCTTCGATCACGCTCCACTTCGATGAGTCGATCATGATCGGGACGCGCGCGATGTCCGGCTCGGCGGCGATCAGGTGTAGGAAGCGTGCCATCGCCGCCTCCCCGTCCAGCATCGCCTCATCCATGTTCACGTCGATCACCTGCGCGCCGGCCTCGACTTGCTGACGCGCGACTTCGACCGCTGTGGCGTAGTCGCCTGCGAGGATCAACCGCCGGAACCGTGCCGACCCCGTGATGTTCGTGCGCTCGCCGATGTTGACGAACGTGGCGCGCTGCTGGTTGGCTTCAGGCGAGGCGGTCATATCGCGCCGATCGCGACGGTTTCGAGACCCGCGAGCGTCATCACAGGCCGGTGCTCCGGAATCGCCCGAGGGGGCAGGCCGCGCATGGTCTTGACGATCGCCCGCGTGTGCTCCGGCGTGCTCCCGCAGCATGACCCGACGATATTCACGAGGCCTTCGCGCGCCCATGCGCCCAGCGAACCGGCCATTTGCTCCGGCGTCTCGTCATACCCGCCGAACTGGTTCGGCAGCCCCGCGTTCGGATATACGGACACCGCTACATCCGCGACGCGCGACAGTTCCGCTACGTACTGACGAAGGTCTTCAGGCCCAAGCGAGCAATTGAGGCCAATCGCGAGCGGCTGTGCGTGCCGCACGGACGTCCAGAACGCTTCTAGCGTCTGCCCCGACAGCGTGCGCCCCGATCGATCAACGATGGTGCCGCTGATCACAATCGGCAACCGATCGCCGATCGCCTCGAATACTTCCTCCGCCGCGAAGATCGCCGCTTTGGCGTTCAGTGTGTCGGTGATCGTCTCGATCAACAGGATGTCCGTGCCGCCCTCGATCAGCCCGTGGATCGCCTCGGTGTATGCGATGCGCAAGTCTTCGAATGTCACGTTGCGCGCGCCTGGGTCGTCCACGTTCGGTGACATCGAGGCCGTCCGATTCGTCGGCCCGATCGCGCCGGCCACCCATCGAGGCTGTCCGTCGCGCGCCGTCGCGGCATCACACGCCTCGCGTGCGATTCGCGCTCCTTCCCGGTTCAGTTCTGCCGCGAACGCTTCGAGCCGGTAGTCTGCCTGCGCGATCCGGTTGGAGGTGAACGTGTTGGTCGAAGTGATATCCGCGCCCGCCTCTAGGTAGCTGTCGTGAATTTCTCGCACGATGTCTGCGCGCGTCAGAATCAACAGGTCGTTATCGCCCTTCAGGTCGACCGGCCACTCGCGGAACCGCTCGCCACGGAAGTCCGGCTCGGTCAGCTGGTACCCCTGGATCAGGCTCCCCCACGCGCCGTCGAGCACAACGATGCGTTCGCGCATCGCTGCATGAAGTGCCTGAAGCCGTTCCGTCCGGGTCATCGGGGATCCTTCACCATCGAGTACTGCCACACGATCTTAAACGATGCATGGCGTATGCCGGAGAAACAGAACGCCCCGCTGCCTCTTCCGAAGCGGCGGGGCGTTCGCGTGATCGATACGCGATTACGAGGCGACAGCGACCTTCCCGGCGGTCTCCAGCAGTAGTTCTTCGGTCTGATCCCAGCCGATGCAGGCGTCTGTCACCGAGACGCCGTACTTCAGCGCCGCCGGGTCGTTGCCGATCGACTGGTTGCCGGGGAACAGGTGGCTCTCCAGCATGATGCCGACGATCGCCTTGTTCCCAGCCTCGCGTTGCGCGACCGCGTCGCGGAACGCGACCGGCTGCAACTCGTGGTTCTTGTTGGAGTTGGCGTGACTGCAGTCGATGACGAGGTGTTCCGGCAACTTCGCCTTCGCGAGCCGTGCCTGCGCCTCGGCGACGCTCTTGGCGTCGTAGTTCGGCCCATCAGCCCCGCCGCGCAGCACGAGATGGCCGTCCGGGTTGCCCGCGGTGTGCACCACGCAAATCTGTCCGCCGCTGTCGATGCCGAGGAACGAGTGCTGCGAGCGCGAAGAGATGATCGCGGCCACTGCGATGTCTTCGTCACCTGAAGTGCCGTTCTTGAACCCGACCGGCATACTCAGCCCGCTCGCCATCTCACGGTGCGTCTGGCTCTCAGTCGTACGCGCGCCAATGGCGGCCCATGAGATCAGGCCCGCGAGGTACTGCGGGACGATCGGGTCAAGGAATTCGGTGCCGCCCGGTAGACCCATCTCGTTCACGTGCAGCAGCAGCCGCCGCGCGGTGCGCAGGCCTTCGGCAATGTCGAAGGTGCCATCCATGCGGGGGTCGTTCAGCATGCCTTTCCAGCCGACCGTCGTGCGTGGCTTCTCGAAGTAGACCCGCATCACGATCACCAACTTGTCGGCGACCTGCTTCTGTACCCGGCTCAGCCGGTCGGCATATTCGATGGCCGCGGCCTCGTCATGGATGGAGCAAGGCCCGACCACCATCAGCAGGCGCGGGTCGGTGCCAGCCAGGATGTCTCGGATCGCCTTACGGCTCTCCAGCACCGTGGCCGCCACCGCTGGTGTGATCGGCATCTCGCGGTCAAGGTCAGCAGGGGAAATCAATTGAGAGGTGCTCACTACGTTCACATCGGATGTCGATGGCATGGGGAGTGCCCTTTGCTTCTGGCCGGCCGGTCTGACCGTCTATTCCGGTGCGATCCGCGCCGGGTAACATAGTGTAATCAAGTGCAGCCTCTCGTACTACAAGCGCGGATAGCCGCTCTTCCAGCTACCCGGTTTGTGTCGGAGCCCTCAGATCGGCTAAGAATCGTGCGCGATTCAAGGGGGGGGGTAGTGATGGTCAGCAGCGAGCCACGGTTTCAGGTCGTCGAGGGTTGGGAGCAACTACCGGCAGGCTGGGCACATCCGGACACCGCAGCGGTGGCCGTCGATGCTGCCGGTCAGGTCTTCGTGTTCCATCGAGGCGAGCACCCGCTCATCGTCTACGGGGCCGGCGGTGACCTCGTCCGCTCGTGGGGCGATGGCGAGTTCACGCCGCAGGCGCACGGTATCACCGCCGCGCCGGATGGCTCGCTCTACTGCACCGACCGCGATCACCACACCGTCCGTCAGTTCACGCCCGAGGGTCGCCTGCTGCTGACCCTCGGCACGCCAAACACGCCGTCAGATACCGGCGCCGACCACGCTGCCTATCGGACGGTGAAGCACCCCGGCGGCCCCTTCAACTGCCCGACCAACCTCGCAGTCGCCCCGAGTGGCGACTTGTACGTCTCCGATGGCTACAGCAATTGCTGCGTCCACCGCTTCTCCGCCGACGGCAAGTTAAAGCAGTCGTGGGGTATGCCCGGCACCGGACCCGGCGAGTTCAACCTCGTCCACGGCATCGCTGTGACACCCGATGGCCGCGTCTTCGTCTGCGACCGCGAGAACGACCGCGTGCAGATTTTTGACCTCGATGGCCACTTTCTTGACCAGTGGATTGACGTGCAGCGTCCCACGCAGATCGTCTTCGACCCGCAGGGCTGGGCCTACGTCTCTGAACTCCCTTGGCCCGCTGGCTCCATCACCGCCGCAGGTCGCACCGTCGAGGCGCCGGAGCACGCTCGCATCAGCATCTTCGACTCGCAGGGTCAGGTGCTCACCCGCCTCGGCGGCCCTGACCCGATGACCCTCGGTTCATTCGCCGCGCCGCATGGCCTTGCCATCGACTCCCGAGGCGACCTGTATGTCGCCGAGGTCGCAGCGACCGCTGCCGCGAACGGCTGGTCTCCTGTGGGCCACGCGACCCTCCAGAAGTTCGCCCGCGTGCGCTAGGTCACCTCGACTTTGATCACCCGGTCGACGATCCCAAGGATCGCCCGTACATCCACCCGGTCACCCGGCTGTGGATCGGGGTAGACCATGTCGTGCGACACCCGCGCCTCCCGCAACTGTTGGTCACCATCGACGAGGTAGCGCAGCGCGTAGTACCGCACGCCGTGCAGGTCGTATGGCTGCACAGCTTGGATCGTTGCCTGCATGAAGACTCCGTTCGCCGCGACTCGCCGATCTGGTCCCGCTTCCCCCTCTCCACGAAAGGGAGAGGGGGAAGCGGGGTGAGGCCTACGGGATCAGCACCACCTTGCCGGTGGTGGCACGGCCCTCCAGCGCGCGGTGCGCCTCCGCAGCGTGCGCCAGCGGGAAGACGTGCTCCACACGGAGCTTCAGTTCGCCCGAGGCGATCCAGCGCAGGACGTCGCCGGAGCGCTGCTCCAGTTCCTCGCGCGTGAAGACGTAGTCCCCCAGCGTGGGGCGTGTGAGGAAGTACGAGCCAGCGTTGAGCACGGACAGCGGCACGGGCGGCACGGGGCCGCTGGCCTGTCCGTAGAGCACCATCATGCCGCGGTGCTTCAGGCTGGCGATGCTCTGGTCGAACGTCGTGGCGCCCACGGCATCGTAGACCACGTCCACGCCATGCCCGTTGGTGGCGCGCTTGATCTCGTCGGCAAAGTCCACGTCGCTGTAGAGGATCACCTCGTCCGCGCCCGCCTCCTTCGCCAAGGCGGCCTTTGCGGGGGTGGAGACGGTGGTGTACACGTAGCCTCCCAGGCGCTTCACCATCTGGATCAGCAGCAGGCCCACGCCGCCGGCGCCGGCGTGGGCCAGTACGCGGTCACCCGGCTTCACAGGGTAGGTGGCGTGGCAGAGATAGTGTGCGGTCATGCCCTGCAGCAGCGCTGCCGCGCCAACCTGCGGGTCCACACCTGCCGGCATCTTGATCAGCCGGACCGCGGGCACCACGGCCAGCTCTGCGTACGCCTGAGGGACGCCGCTCCAGGCCACGGCGTCTCCTACAGCGAAGTCCGTGACGCCCTCGCCCAGCGCGGCCACGATGCCCGCGCCCTCCTGACCCAGGATGCGCGGCAGATCGGGGCCAGGGTACTGGCCCCGACGGCTGTAGATGTCGGCGAAGTTCACGCCGGCGGCCTTCACCTGCACCAGCACGCCACCGGGGCCGGCGACGGAGTCAGGCAGGTCCACGTACTTCAGCTGGTCGGCGTCGCCGAACTCGGTGATCTGGATGGCCTTCATAGGGAGTGCCTCTCTCAGCGTGAGGTTCCGGCGACCACTATAGCTGCCGCTCAACGCATCGAGGAGGCTTTGATGAAGATATGTCAGTACCGCGAGCAGATTGTTTCACCTGAAACAATCTGCTCAGGCGCGTGACATCTGAAAGTTGCTGCCTGACCACAGGCTTAGTCCCCTCCACCCGCGCAACCTATACTCCCCTCGCCAGCCCCGAGGAGGTTTCGCACATGACCACCACTGAGAAGCCCTACCGCATCATCGGCACACGCCCGATCCGCGTAGACGGCATTGATAAGGTGACCGGCCGCGCCCAGTACGGCGCGGACATGCACTTTCCGCAGATGCTCTACGCCCGCCTCAAGACCAGCCCTCACGCGCACGCCGTCATCAAGCGTATCGACACATCGAAGGCCCTCGCCCTCCCCGGCGTCGAGGCGGTCGTGACCTACCATGACTTTCCGGACGCCACCAGCGCCGAGCCTGCCGGTGCCGGTCGCGGTGGCAACTTCCCGCGCCGCTACGTCGTCGGTAACTTCATCGCCGTTGAAAAGACGCTCTTCTACGGCCACCCCGTCGCGGCAGTGGCCGCTACCAGCCCCCACATCGCCGAGGACGCCCTCGCCCTCATCGAGGTCGAGTACGAAGTTCTGGAACCCGTGATGACCGCCCAGCGCGCCATGGAGGCGGACGCCCCCATCCTGCTCCCAGAACTGCGCACCGCTGAGCCGCTCGGCGTCCCCTCCGCAGGCGACAAGCAGACCAATATCGCGAGCCACCTCCAGCTCCGCGCCGGAGATTCTGCCACCGCGTTCGCCGAAGCCGACATAATCGTCGAAGACGAATTCCATACCGGCACGTACCATCAGGGCTATATCGAGCCGCACACCGCCACCGCGATCTGGAACAAAGACGACACGCTCACGATCTACTCAAGTTCGCAGGGCTCGTTTGCGATCGTGCGCGACCCGCTAGCGACGATCCTCCAGATGCCGCCGTCTCGTATCCGCGTCGTGCCGCTGGAGATCGGTGGCGGCTTCGGCGGCAAGAACCGCATCTACTGCGAGCCGCTCGCCGCGATGCTCTCAAAGAAGACTGGAGGCAAGCCGGTGCGGCTCTCGATGACCCGCGAGGAAGTCATCCAGGCCACCGGTCCGACCTCCGGTACCTACATCCGCGCCAAGATGGGCGCGAAGCGCGACGGCACCATCGTCGCCGCCGAACTCTGGATGGCCTATGAGGCTGGCGCGTTCCCCGGCTCTTCCGTCGGCGGCGGCGTGAACAGCATCTTCAGCCCCTACATGATTCCGAACATAACAATCGATGGCTATGACGTAGTCGTGAACCGCCCCCGCAACGCCGCCTACCGCGCCCCCGGCGTCCCCGCCCCGACCTACGTCGTCGAGTCCCTGATCGACGAGATTGCGCAGCGTCTCGAAGTTGACCCGATGGATCTGCGCCTTAAGAATGCCGCGAAGGAAGGCGACCGCCGTCCCAACGGCGTCGTCCTCGGCCCGAACGGCAACATCGAGGTGATGCAGCGGCTCAAGAACAGCCCCCACTACCGCTCCGAATTGAGCGGTAAGAATCGAGGCCGCGGTGTCGCCATCGGCTTCTGGAACGCGAATGCGGGTCAGCACTCGATCAACGCTGCGGTGAACTCTGACGGCATGGTGCTCGTCAACGGTGGCGCGATCGATATCGGCGGCCTCCGCACCACCGAGGCCATGACTATGGCCGAGGTGCTAGGTATCCCCTACGAGGACATCCGCGTGCGTACGGTCGACACCGACTCCATCGGCTTCACCGGCAACACCGGCGGTAGCGGTACCGGCCCCGGCACCTCCGCCAGCGTCTACCGGGTCGCCGAGCAAATCCGTGATCGTATGGTGGAGCGTGCCGCGCGCATCTGGGAAGTTGACCCCGAGGCAGTCGCGTACGAACGCGGAGTGCTGACCGGTCCCGCTGGTACAGACGGCAAGCCGCACACCATGACCTTCAAGCAACTGGCGTCACAGACGCTCGGCACCGGCGGCATGATCAGCGGCCACATTGATACCAGCGGCGCGACCGGCGGGCCGACATACGCCGGCCATCTCGTAGATGTCGAGGTCGACACAGACACCGGCAAAGTTACGATCCTGCGCTACACCTGCGTGCAGGACGTCGGTACGGCCATGCACCCCGGCTATGTCGAAGGCCAGATTCAAGGCGGCGTGGCGCAGGGTATCGGCATGGCGCTGACCGAGGAATACTTCTACGACAAGGACGGCGTGCTGCGGAACAACAGCCTGCTCGACTACCGCATGCCGACCGCACTCGACCTGCCGATGCTCGATATCGATCTCGTCGAAATTGTGAACCCCGGCCACCCGCTCGGTGTCCGTGGCATCGGCGAGACCCCAATCGTCGGGCCGATGGGCGCGGTAGCAAATGCCATCGCCGATGCGACCGGTGTGCGCGTGCGGCAGATGCCGGCTAGCCCTCGGGTGCTGCTTGAGGCGCTGATGGATCAGAACGGTGAGGCAGGTGGTGCCTAGCGCACCTCGCCTTTCGGTATAGCGGAATGCAATAGGCCCGGAATATTCCAGGCCTATTGCATGTCATACGCGACCCAGGTCTATCGGCGGCACAGGTACAGGCTTGGCCGTAAGGCGGGGTCACGGCAAGGTAACCTCGCAAGACCGGCCTGCTGTGGGAGTGAGAAACGATGAAGGAACTGCTGACTGCGGTACTAGTTTCTGTGGTAGTCGCCGTGCTGGTACCGCTCGGTATCTCCGCCGCGGGGACGTATGAGTTGCCGCCGCTCCCAGTGGTAGGCGCAAAGCCTGCCACATCGTTTGGCCCCGGCCCCGGCCCCGGCCCCGGCCCTGGTACGGTATCAGGCGGCACCGCCGCGACCCCCGCATCGCCTCCACCGTTGCCAGCCGGCGCGATCGTCGTCGACCTCCTCGACACGCTGAAACTGAACGTCTCTGCTGCCTCCGCGCCCGCTGGCTTGTTGGTGTTCCGTGCCGATAATAAGGGTGCGATCATCCACGAACTGGCTATCGTGAAGACCGACCTCGCCTCCGGCTCGATTCCGGTCGCTGCGGGCAAGGCCGATGAGTCCAAAGTGCAACTCGCCGCGCGCACCAAGAATCTCGCAGGCAAGGCCATCGAGGACGTGAAGGTGACCCTTCAGGCCGGCAAGTACGCGCTGATCTGCAACATCCCGGCCCACTACCAGTCGGGCATGCATGCCGCTTTCACCGTCCAATAGCCATCGGCCAGAGCGTGATCACTGAGGCGGGCACATGGCCCGCCTCAGTCGTTTCTGGCGCGCACGCGTGCGAGGATAGCTGTATGGAATCTCGCCGCATCGGTCGCCGCGAACTGCTGGGCCTCCTCGGGAGCGGTGTGATCGGCGCTGGCCTGCTCGCCTGCGGCGATGAGCCCGCTATCGTGGTCTCCACGCCCACGCCTGCCCCCGTCGCCACGCTGAGCTCGACTCCTCGTCCCGCCACCACCGCAACCGTGACCGCGGCCCTGACCGTCACGCCGCAGGGTGAAGTGACGCTGCTCCGTGTCATCGACAAGGACCGCGGCGGCCTCGCGCGCGACTACGTTCCCTCCGACCTCGTGCGTATCGAGGATCGCTGGGCCGTTCCTGGCTTCGCGGGCCAAACGATGCGTGCCGAGGCCGCCGCTGCCCTTGTCCGCCTGCTTGATGCGGCGGACAAGAGTGGTACCGAACTGCGCGTGCGCTCGACCTTCCGTTCCTACGGCGAGCAGGTGGGCACCTTCCAGTTCTGGGTCGACCGCTTCGGCGAAGCGCAGGCGAAGCGCGAGAGTGCACCCGCCGGCCACAGCGAACACCAACTCGGCACCACCGCCGACATCAGCAGCCGCAACATCAACTGGGAACTGCTGACCCCATTCGGGGACCTCCCCGAAGGCAAGTGGGTCGACGCGCACGCCCACGAGTTCGGCTTCGCTATCTCCTACCCGCGCAACGGCGAGGCCGTCACCGGCTACATCTACGAGCCGTGGCACATCCGCTACATCGGCACGGCACGCGCCGCCGAGTGGAAGCGCAGCGGCATGATCCTCGTGAAGTTCCTCGAGCAGATGAACGTCCCCCGCTAACGAGCGAGCCGATGCCGCTGCTAACGTCCCGTTCGTGGTGAGCCGGCGAGCCGCGCGCCGTGCCGAACCTACCTCTGAAGGTCTCCGAATCGTGTAGTGACTTGGTGATGCCACGCGTCGCGCGCGCTTACCATATGGAGCCGTTGCCGGTCGACTGAGGCGCTGGCACACAGACGGGAAATCGCTACAGTGGCGGCTCGCCCAGTGAGTTGCAGGAGGCCGCCCGATGATGGAGAGCGACGAGTGCAGGGCAGTGCGGACGCGGATCGTGGTGCTGAACGATCGCCTGAAGGAAGTGCGCCCGATCCCCATAAGCACTGGCCAGCCCGGCGTCATGACTGACGATCTGCGCGACCAGATGCGCTATATCCAGAACGAAATCGCGGAAGCGGAACAACAACTCGAAGAACTGAGCTGCTAACAGTCACGCTTCGCCGCTCGGCGGATCGAGGGTGGCTCCGCGTGAACTCCCGAAACTGGTCCCGCGCGCTGCCGCAGGCATGGTCACGAGCGCGATCCGCAGCATCTTCGAGCAACTGGACGAGTCCGCAGCATCTGGGCAGCTGCGTCGGGTCGCCGACAGTCTGGCCGCGCGCTTCCCCGCAGTCGCCGAGCTGCTCACCGACGCCGAGCCCGACCTGCTCGTCCACTTCATGTTCCCCGAGGCCCATCGTCGCCAGCTGCGCAGCACGAACCCGCTGGAGCGCTTGAACAAGGAGATCAAGCGGCGCACCGCCGTCGTCGGCATCTTCCCCACACGCGCGAGCCTGATCCGTCTCGTCGGGATGGTGCTCTGCGAGCAGGACGACGAGTGGCAGGACGGCCGGCGCTACTTCAGTCCCGAGTCGATCGCACAGATCGATGCCCCCATCGACCGACAGGAGGTGAACCCTGCACTGCTGATCGCCAGCTGATCAGATCGGACGCGCGGAGGACCCGCTGTTACACCACGTCCCGGGACTTGACCGGCGTTTCTCGCAGAGTGTCGTACATGCCGATGACGTATGCTGTAGCGCATGAGTATTCAGGGCAACGCGCAGCTTCGTGTCGAACCTGCAGGCTCCGGGTTCGTGTTCGGCCGGCACCGCCGCGATCGTCTGATCGCGCTCGGCCTGTCCATGGCTGCGCCGTTGATGCTCGGTGCCGCTGGAGGTGTGATCACCGCAGGAGCGATTCCCGGTTGGTATTCCGAGATCGTGAAGCCTTCGTGGAATCCACCCTCGTGGTTGTTCGGGCCTGTCTGGACGACGCTCTACATCGCTATGGGCCTGGCGGCTTGGCGCATCTGGAGCTTGGGCACCGCGAGCGACGCGTCACCAACGCTGAACGCCAGAGTGCGCAGTGCCTTGCTCGTCTACGGCATTCAATTGCTGCTCAATGGCATCTGGACGCCAGTGTTCTTCGGCCTCAAGCGCGTCGACCTCGCCTTGGTCATCATCGTGCTGATGCTCGCGGCGATCGTCGAAACGGTGCGGCGGTTCAACCGCCTCGACCGCCCGGCGGCAGCGCTGTTGCTGCCGTACCTAGCGTGGGTGACTTTCGCGACCGTGCTCAACGCCAGCATCTGGCTACTCAACCGCTAACGAGATAGGCAACACCGTGAATGTTCTGGTCATGGGCGCGAGCGGGTACATCGGGAGTCACCTCGTGCCGCAGCTCGTGGAGCGGGGTCATCACGTCCGTGCCGCAGCTCGGAACCGCGATGTGCTCGAAGCGAGAGAGTGGACAGACGTCGAATGCGTCGCGGCGGACGTGCTGCACCCGGAGACGCTGGACGCCGCACTGACGGGCGTCGAGATCGCCTACTACCTCGTGCACTCGATGGGCAGCGGCAAGGCGTTCCCTCAGCTCGACCGCGAAGCGGCACGGAACTTCCGTCGAGCGGCCGAGCGAGCGGGTGTGAGGCGCATCTTCTACCTCGGTGGGCTGCTGCCTCCGGGCGAGCGATCGGCCCATCTGGACTCGCGTGCGGAGACCGGCGAGATCCTCCGGGACGGCTCGATCCCCGTCACCGAGTTGCGCGCCGGTATCATCGTGGGTGCCGGGAGCGCTGCATTCGAGGTGATCCGCGATCTCGTGCTCCACTTGCCGGTGATGGCCACCCCGCGCTGGGTGCGCTCACGGACGCAGCCCATCGCCCTGCACGACCTGCTCGAATACCTGGTTCGGATCGCGGAAGTCCCGGAGACGGCCAGCCAGACATACGACGTCGGTGGCCCCGATACGATCTCCTACGCCGAGATGATGCGCACATTCGGCCGCGTCACTGGTAGGCGCGTGCGCATCCTGTCGCTGCCCGTGCTGACCCCACGCCTGTCGTCGTACTGGCTCGACCTCGTGACGGCGGTGCCCGCGAACATCGTGCGGCCGCTCATCGACGGGCTGCGCCACGACCTCCTCGCAAACGACGAACCGATCCGCCGACTGATTCCGATGCGGCTTCGCTCATACGAAGAGGCTGTTCAGGAGGCGCTGGAGGCGGAACGCCGTCAGGCCGTGCCCGCCCGCTGGGCCGAAGGCGCGCTCGCCTATCGCGGGTCACGCCCCGAAGTGGCGTTCTACTCCAAGCAGATGAACGGCACTGCCTCCTCGGAGGCATCGGTCGCAGACACGTGGGCGGCGATCGCGTCCGTCGGTGGCGACGTCGGGTGGCCCGCGTACGACTGGCTCTGGCGCGTGCGAGCCATCATCGACCGACTCGTCGGAGGCCCAGGAATGCGCCGTGGTCGCCGACATCCGAGTGAGGTGCGTCCGGGAGACATCATCGATTGGTGGCGAGTCGTCGCCGTCGAGCAGGGACGCCGGTTGACACTCATGGCGGAGATGCGCCTCCCCGGATCAGCGGTTCTCGAGCTCGAGACCGAGTCGAGGCAAGAGGGCGGCTCCACGATCACCGCGACTGCCTACTTCCACCCCGCCGGCGTATGGGGGCTCCTCTACTGGTTCGCGCTGCTGCCCGTTCACCGACGGCTCTTTCGAGAGCTGGCCGGTGGTCTCGCCGCAGCAGCCACCGCGAGTTCGGAGCCTCAGCCCGAGACAGCCTGATCACCGGCAACCGAGGTGGTTGTCATCTCAGCGAGCCGTCGGAATACCGTCCGCTTGCTGACGCCGGCCACGCAGCGATCTCCGCCGGCCTGCAGCCTTACTTCGCGAGTCGGTGCACGTCGGGGCGAGCAAAGGGCGGTAGCCATCCTCGAGAATCGGATAGAGCGCCGCGATCGACGTAACACTCGGGTGTACGAATCCCCTGCGCACTTTCAGGAGTATCAAAATCGCCGCTTAGTTCGCGCAGCGATGTGATCACGGGTGGCACTTCGAGAAGCATTCACAAGATCTCTCGGTGTGGAAGCGAACTAGCCCTCAATCGTCCGGACCGGCGTCCCGCCCACGAACGCGTGCACATCGTCCAGCGCGTCGCCGTAGAACAACTCGTACCCCTCGCGTGTGACGTACCCGAGGTGTGGTGTGAGCACCACGTTGTCGAGGCCCAACAGCGCATGGCCCGGAGGCAGTGGTTCCGTCTCGAACACATCGAGGCCTGCGCCCGCGATCGCGCCAGACGTGAGCGCCGCTACCAGCGCCGCCTCGTCCACGATCGGCCCGCGGGAGGTGTTTACCAGGTATGCGGCTGGCCGCATCAGCCCCAGTTCGCGCGCCCCGATCAGCCCACGCGTGCGGTCGCTCAGTACGAGGTGGATCGTCACCACGTCTGCCGTCGCCAGCAACTCGTCCTTCGTCACCAGTCGCGCACCGGCTGCCGCAGCACGCTCGGTGGTGAGGTTCTTGCTCCACGCCACCACCTGCATCCCGAACGCGCGGCCCACAGCCGCCACCTGCCCGCCAAGGTTGCCGAGGCCCACGACGCCCAGCGTCTTGCCTTGCAGTCCCACGCCCAGCGTCGTCTGCCACGCACCGTGCCTCACCGCCATGTCCTCGTGAGGGATGCGCCGCAGCAGCGCGAGGATCAGTCCCCAGGTCAGTTCCGCGGTCGGATAGTTCAGCCCGCGCGTCCCGCACACCACGATCCCGCGCTCGCGCGCCGCGGCCACATCGATCGCCGCGTTGCGCGCTCCCGTCGTCACGATCAGTCGCAGATTTGGCATCCGTTCGATGAGCGAGCGCCGGAACGGCGTCCGCTCACGCATCAGCACCACCGCGTCGTACTCGCGTAGCCGCTCCGCCACCGCCCCTTCGTCGTTGAGGTGGTCGCTGTACGCATATACCTCGGAGTCAGGCAGCGACCCCCAGTCCGCGCACGACAGCGCGACACTCTGGTAGTCGTCGAGCAATGCGACTCGCATGCGTTACCCGTTCGCCCAGTCGGCGATCAGGTGGTGCGAGATTGACAGCCCGTCCGGCACCGTCAGTTCCGGGTTCGTTCCTGACACCGCGCGCTGCACCTCGTCACGAGGGAACCACCGTGCCTCCGCGATCTCCTCGCCGTCCACCTCGATGTCCGTCGTCGCCGCCTCGGCCATGAAACCCACCATCAGGTTGCCGGGAAACGGCCACGGCTGCGATCCGTGGTAGCGCACGTTCCGCACACGGATGCGCGACTCCTCGAACACTTCGCGCGCCACGCACTCCTCCAGCGATTCGCCGGGCTCCATGAACCCCGCGAGGCACGAAAAGCGGTTTTTAACGCCTCGAGGCCGCCGCGCCAGCAGCGCGCGCTCCCCGTCGTGTACCACCACGATGATCGAGGGCGACACGTGCGGATACGTGCGCGCCCCACAATTTGTGCACACCCGCCGCGCGCCACCTTCCACAGATAGGGTCGGCGCTCCGCACTGCCCGCAGAAGCGGTGCGACGCGTGCCAGTCCAGCATAGTGCGCGCCTGCGCCACGATCCCCGCCTCGCCCGCCGGCAGGTTCGTCCCCAGCGTCCGCGCGTCCGTGAACTCGATCCCCTGCCACGCCGCCGCTTCGGCCATCGCATCCCCGCTGATCGCGAAGTGCGGCATCCCCTCGTACAGCCCAAGGAGCACCGTCTCGCCCTCTGGCGACCACTCGCGCACCACCTCGTGCCCCAGCCACGCCAGCCGCAGCGCATCGCCCACGCGCGCCGCCGCGTTCAACTCCCGCATCGGCAGATACCGCGCCTCGGGATGCGCATGCAGCGCGTGTAGCCACGCTGCATCGCGCCGCATCCCCAGCGCCCGGTCGAGCATGTTCCCGCTGAACGTGTACGCCCTGTCCATGCCGCTCATAGTAGCGCCATCTCCGTTCGTGGTGAGCCGGAGTGCCGCTCGCGGTGCTCCGCGTCGAATCCACCACCGGGATCCCTCGCCCGCCGCTTCCGCTACCCTGCCCCCACACAACTACCGAGGAGAACCCGTATGCCCCGCCTCCCCGCACTCATCACCAAAGACCAAATTCCGGAGGCAGCCCACGCCGCATTTGACTCTATCGCCGCCACCCGCAACCGCGTTGGCGGCCCTTTTGCCGTGCTCATGCATTCCCCCGAGGTCGCCGCCCGCGCCGCCCACCTCGGCACCTACATCCGCTTCGAGTCAACCCTCCCGCCCGCTATCCGTGAACTCGCCACTATCGTCGCCGCCCACGTCTGCGAGTGTGCCTACGAGTGGGCCGCCCACGAGACGCAAGCCCGCACCGCCGGCATCCCCGACGCGGTCATCGAGGCCGTCGCCAACGATGGTGATGTCGACGTACTTGATGCCGAGCACGCCCTCGTCATCCACTACGGCCGCGAGATCCTCACCCGTCACCGCGTCGACGACGCCACCTTCGAGGCCGCCCGTGCCCGCTACGGCGCACAGGGCGTCATCGACCTCACCGCCACCTTCGGCTACTACGCCCTCCTCGCCACCGCCCTCAACGCCGCCGAAGTCCGGCCCGCGTGAATCCTGTGCGGGGGCGGCACGACACGTCGTTCCCGCTTGTGGTGAGCCTGTCGAACCATGAGCGGGCCACTGCACACCGCATGCCGCCCTCCGGAACCGGCGTGCAATGACGACGAACGGTCACCCCTTCCTCTACTTCTCCTACGGTTCCAACCTCGACATCGAGCACCTCCGCAGCACCTGCCCCTCCGCCCGCTTCATCGCCCCCGCACGCCTCGATGCTCACCGCCTCGCCTTCACCCTCGAAAGTAAGAACACCTGGCACGGCGGCGTCCCCGACATCCTCCCCACCCCCGGCGACACGGTCTGGGGTGCCCTCTACCTCATCGATGCAGCCGACTCCTCCGCACTCGACGACGCCGAAGGCGTCTCTCGCACCCCGCCCGCCTACGCCCGTTATCCCGTCACCGTCACCACTCAGGCAGGCGACACCATCCTCTGCCGCTCTTACCATGTCGTCACCCCCAACCTCAGCGGTATCGCTCCCTCCCCCGCCTTCAAGTGCACTCTCCTGAGAGGCGCGCGCACCTCCCGACTTCCGGATATATATGTCGCACAACTCGCAGCGATCGCCGACAACGGTTACGCGGGATAAACAGCTCCGCGGGATACATGAGGACAACATGGGCTACAAGGACCGCACACCGCCAACCCCTGAAGACTACGCACGCTACCCCGAGCGCTTCAGCAACTGGGGCCGCTGGGGCGCCGACGACCAGGCCGGCACCATCAACCACATCACCCCGGATGTACGCCGCCACGCCGCCAGCCTCGTGCGTGATGGGCGCACGGTGTCGCTCTCGCTCACCATCGGCTCGCCCCCCCGCGCCTCGCTCAACTCCGGCTTCGAGCAAGAGATGCAGATCGGCGAGGCCGGCTCCGGCGACCGCCTGCACATCCGCTTCCACGGCTGGTCGATCACCCACCTCGATGCGCTGTGTCACATGTTCACCGGCCCGCGCGGCGAGCTGTACAACGGCCGCCCTTCCAGCGACGTCACCCCCACCGGTGCCATCAGCGGCAACGTCGAGGCGTTCGCGCAAGGCATCATCACCCGCGGCGTCCTGTACGACGTCCCCCGTTTCCGCGGCACCGACTACATCACTCTCGACACACCCGTCCACGGCTGGGACCTGCAGGACATCGCGGCAAAGCAAGGCATCACGCCCCGTGCCGGCGACGCCGTCGTGATCCGCTCCAACGCCGGCGGGTTCTACGCAGCCCATCCCGCGTTCGCGAATGGTCAGGCCGACGAGATGCCCGGCGTCCACGCCTCCGCCGTCGAATTTCTCTACGAGACCGACGCCAGCCTCGTGGTATGGGATCTCCTCGAAAGCGGCGGCACTGGCATCCCTTCTCGTCTCCGCGAAGGCATGGACGCCATTCCCATGCACGAGATATGCATCCCCTTTATGGGCATGCCCATGCTCGATAACGCAGACCTCGAGGCGCTCGCCGCCACTTGCGCCGAGCTCGGTCGCTACGAATTCATGCTCCTCGTCGCGCCGCTCGTGGTGAAGGGCGGCACCGGCTCGCCGGTTAACCCCATCGCGCTGTTCTGAGATTTGATCCCCTCCGCCTTGCTGAGGAAGGGAAGAGGGTGACGGCGCGTAGCGCCGCCGGACATGCACCACATGAGGAGAACTGCACGAATGCCATTCACCCGCATCGCTCATCGAGGCTATTCAGACCTCGCTCCCGAAAACACGCTCCCCGCCTTCTCCCTCACCCTCGAACGCGGCTACCCCCAACTTGAACTCGACGTGCAACTCCCGTCCCCGGCTCAGTGATGACCGTCGGGTTTGCATTAAACGGCCTGTCTTTTATCGCCCTTAATGGCAGCCCGCATGTCAAATTCAACGAAGCGATCTCCTTCGAGATTCTCTGCGCCGATCAGGCTGAACTTGACCACTACTGCGGCAAACTCTCCGAGGCCCGCGACCCATCCGAGTAGCCGTGCGGATGGCTGAAAGACAAGTTTGGGATCTCCTGGCGGGTCGTCCCGCAGACGTGGGAAGCGATGGTCAACGATCCCGACACGGTAAAGTCCGAGCGTGCGTTCGCGGTCATGCTGTAGATGAAGAAGATCGGCATCGCTGCGCTACAGCGAACCTTCGACGGATAGCTGTCGGCTCACGCGCGGCAGTTACCCCACGCCCACATCGAGGCGCGCCGCAATCGCCTCTGCCCGCACCAGCTCCTCCGGCGTGTTCACCCCCACGAACGACAGTCCCTCGCTATCGACCCGCGACCACTCCCGACGCTCCACCTGCCGCGCGCCATCGAGGTCTGCGATCGCCCCCGCCGCCCGTACTCCCCGCTCGAGCATCGCCCGCAACGTGTCCAGCGCATCGCGGCGCACCGCGCTGCACAATGGCTGCAACTCACGTCCCACCATCGGGATTGCCGCCGCCGCCTCCATCGCTTGCGCGGCCAGCATCGTCAGTAGAGCCGGCTGCACAAATGGCTGGTCGCAGGCCAGCAATAGTGCCACCGGCGCCTCCACCACTCCGAGGCCCGTGACCATCCCCGCCAGCGGCCCTGCGTCTTCCCGCTCGTCCGTCACCAACACCAATCGCCCGCGCGCCTCCATCGATGGCAGCGCCTGCCACCGCGCCGTCACGACTACCACCGTCTCCGCCACCTCCGAGGCCGCGTCGATGACCCGCTGCAACATCGACCGCCCGCCGATCACAATCGATGCCTTGTCCCGCCCCATCCGCGACGACTTCCCACCGGCAAGGATCACCGCTGCAACGTTCGTGTCTGGCATGCCTCGATGGTACGAGTCATGGTTGTAGCCTGCTGGCGGCGAGGCCTAAGCTGTGCGCGTGGCGAAGCCTTTGGTCTCAGCAGGCGGCGGATTTCCCGCGATCTACTACACCGTCAAGAAGACGTTGGAGTCCGGTAACCCCATCGGCCTTGCGCGCCGCTTGCTCTCGAAGAACACCTGCAAGACCTGCGCCCTTGGCATGGGCGGCCAGCGCGGCGGCATCGTCAACGAGGTCGGCCACTTTCCAGAGGTCTGCAAGAAGTCGTTCCAGGCGCAGGCCAGCGACATGCGCGGTGTGATCGACGAGGACTACTTCACCCGCACGCCGCTCTCGCAGCTGCGCTTCCTGTCCTCCGCAGAGTTCGAACGCCTCGGCCGGCTGGCCTTTCCCATCGTCGCCGAGGCAGGCAGCGACCGTTTCCGACGCATCACCTGGGACGAGGCGCTCACCCGCACCATCGAAACATTCCGCTCCGCACCCCCGCTACGCACCTTCTTCTACTCGTCCGGCCGTTCCAGCAACGAAGCCGCATTCCTGTTGCAGTTGCTCGCCCGCGCCTATGGGAGCCCAAACATCCACAACTGCTCCTTCTATTGCCACGCCGCGTCGAGCGTCGCGCTCGGCGATGTGTACGGCTCGGGCACTGCGTCGGTCACCCTCGATGACCTCGCGCAGGCCGATGTAGCCGTCATCGCCGGTGCGAACCCAGCCAGCAACCACCCGCGCCTGATCTCACAACTCATCGCGATGCGGCGTCGAGGCGCAAAGGTGATCGTGATCAACCCGCTGAAGGAACTTGGCCTCGTGCGCTTCCGCGTGCCGTCCGACCTGCGCAGTCTGCTCTTCGGCTCCGATGTTTCCGATATCTATCTGCAACCGCACATCGGTGGCGATATCGCGCTGTCGAAGGCGCTGCTCAAGGGTGTCATCGAGGCGGACGCCATCGACCGCGTCTTCGTCAACGACCACACTTCTGGCTTCGAAGCCGTCCGCGCGGACGCCGAGGCGTCCTCGTGGGATGACCTCATCGAGGCGTCCGGTGTCCCGCGCGCACAGATAGACGCATCTGTGCGCCTGCTCGTGCAGGCGAAACGCGGCATCTTCCTTTGGGCGATGGGCCTCACCCATCACACGCACGGCGTCGACAACGTCGCCGCGCTCGCGAACCTTGCGATGGCACGAGGCTGGCTCGGCCGCCCCGGCTGCGGTCTGCTCCCGCTGCGGGGCCATTCGAACGTGCAGGGCGTCGGCTCGATGGGCATGGCCCCCGCGCTCAAGGAGGCCTTCGCGAGCGCCCTCGAGACCGCCTACGACATCGATGTGCCCCGCGAGCCCGGTCAGGATACCTACGCATCGATGCTTGCTGCCGAGCGTGGCGAGGTCAATGCGGCGCTGCTGCTCGGCGGCAACCTGTTCGCGAGTAACCCCGACCGCTCGTGGGCGGAGCGAGCGCTGCAGAACATCCCGTTCACCGTCTCGCTCACCACGAAACTCAACGAGGGCCACGTGCACGGGCGTGGACGCACCTCGATCGTGCTGCCGGTCTTCGCGCGCGATGAAGAGCCGGAGCCGACCACGCAGGAGTCGATGTTTAACTATGTGCGCCTCTCAGACGGCGGCGTGGCGTCCATCGAGGGCGACCTCCGCTCCGAGGTTTCTATCCTCGCCTCGCTTGCCGAGGGTATCCTCCCCGCCGGCCGCTTC
Organism: Thermoflexus hugenholtzii JAD2; assembly: GCA_945903275.1. Classification (GTDB taxonomy): domain Bacteria; phylum Chloroflexota; class Dehalococcoidia; order UBA2979; family UBA2979; genus RH-chloro-G1. The sequence goes on along the minus strand of CAMDNW010000002.1, from coordinate 42,101 downwards.
GACTGGTCGTCGCTTCACTCCCACGAGACGCTCCGCCAGGAGATCGCACGCGTCGTCCCCGGCTACGGCCCGCTCGCCGATATCGCCCGCACCAAGCAAGAGTTCACCGTCGGTGGCCGCGTCCGCCACGACGCCGCCTTCGCCACGCCCGATGCACGCGCGCACTTCGTCGTCCCGCCCATGCCCGCGTTCCGCCCCGCCGCCGGTGAGTTCCGCCTGATGACGCTGCGCTCCGAGGGCCAGTTCAACACCGTCGTCTACGACGAGGAGGATGTGTACCGCGGCAACCGCACGCGCGACGTGGTGATGATGTCCGCCGAAGACGCCGCCGCTCTCGGTGTTGCCGAGGATGACCGCGTCACCGTCCGCACCGAGACCGGCCGCATGCTCGTCACCGTCGCCATCGTCGACATCCGCCCCGGCAACCTCGCCATGTACTACCCCGAGGCCAACGTCCTCGTCCCCCGCCGCCTCGACGACCGCTCCAAGACCCCCGCATTCAAGTCGATCATCGCGACCGTGACGTGCAGTGAGCGCCAACTTCCGCGCCTGGGCCGTCCGCAACGAAGCTGATCTACTCACCGCCTTCGCGGCCGGCGCTGGCGGCGCAACCATGAAATGGCCAGACCGCGCGAAGGCGGCGCTCGAAGGGCGTACGCGCAACGAGTGAGTCCTGGGTGCGGGCGCCTATCGGAGGCGTTTCGCGATCACAACATCCCGTTCGAGGTAGTCGTAGTAGCCGTTGGGTAAGCGTGCAAACACGCCGCCGCAGGTGAAGAGAGTGACCCCTCCCTCCGCAGCCGGCCGTGCGCCAAGCCTGACCGCACGCGTACCAAGGGATCAGCCGATGATCGCTCGGCTGCGGGAATCAGTAACTCCGGGAACAGGCTGCTGGTAACCCTCCCGTCCTTGCCGTATACGTAGCGCGCCACCATGCGCACCGATGAACGGAGTCGCCCCATGTCCACCGTCCAGACCATCCGAGGCCCCATCGACAGCAGCCAGCTCGGCCGTACCCTCTCCCACGAGCACCTCACCACCGGCGCCATCGGCATGGAGCGTCTCCCTTGGGTCTACAATGAGGACGACTGCGTCAACGCGGGCATCGACGCCCTCCGCCGCGCCCGCGCCGCCGGCGTAGACTCCATCCTCGACCTCACCCCGCTCGACCTTGGCCGCCAGCCTTCCATGTTCCAGCGCGTCGCGGCCGCCGACACCGGCGTGAACGTCGTCTGCGCCACCGGCGTCTACCGCTGGGTGCCGTCCTACTTCTTCGGCATGGATCCCGATGACATCGCCGACCACTTCCTCCGCGAGATCCGTGACGGCATCGAGGGTACCCCCATCCGCCCCGGCATCATTAAAATCGCATGGGATCTCGAATACCGCCTCGCCGATGGCCCCAACCCCGCCTCCACCCCGCGCGCCAACCTCGAACGCACCGCGCGTGGTGCGGCCCGCGCTGCCAAGGCTGGCGGCGTCCCCATCTCCTGCCACACCCTAGCCACCGACGAACTCGGTACCCCGCTCCTCGACATCTTCGAGGACGAAGGCCTCGACCTCCGCGCCGTGACCATCGGCCACTCCAACGACTCCAGTAACCTCGACTACCTCAAGGGCATCGCCGCCCGAGGCGCAAACGTCGGCCTCGATCGCTTCGGCACCCGCCGCACCCAGGAAGAACTCGACCGCCGCTGCCAGCTCGCCCTCGACCTCGCGCAGGCCGGCTACGCCGAGCAGGTCTGTCTCGGCCACGATGGCTCGCCTTACGGCCGCTTCGGCGCGGGCCGCACCACGACCACTGACTGCTGGCTCCCCGTCCCGCAGATCGAAGTCCCGTGGCTCCTTGCCCACGGCGCCTCACAGGACGATGTCGACGCCATGCAACGTCGTTCTATCCGCGCCACCTTCGAGGCTGCCGCCGCGATGGCGGGCGGCGCCGCGAAGTAACGCCGTGCTTCTCAGGCTGTATCAGAACGGCGGCGGCGATTTACCCTGCCGTTCTGCTGTCCGTCACTAAGTGACGCGGTCAGCCCGGGATGACGCCGAGCCGCCCCTTCTTATAGTCGTCGAACGCCGTCGCCAGTTCCGCATGCGTGTTCATCACGAACGGTCCGTACCACGCGACCGGCTCCCCGATCGGTTCTCCGCCGAGAATCAGCAAGTCGAGCGTCGGGCTGCGCGACTCCTGGGCCTCATCGGCGACGATCGTCATCGCGCCACCGGCTCCAAACCGCACCAACTGCCCCATGTGCGCCGGCGCCCCTTCAAGCCCGAAGCGTCCGTCGCCGTTGAGCACGTACATCAGCGCGTTGAAGTCGGGTCGCCACGGTAGCTGCAGTCGCGCGCCCGGCTGCAGGGTCGCATGCAGCATCGTGATCGGCGTGCGCGTTGCACCCGGCCCGTGATGCCCAGCCATGTCGCCCGCGATCAATCGCAGCAAAGTCCCGCCGTCCGGCGAGGTGAGCAGCGCTACCTCGCTCGCCCGCAAGTTCTGGTACTTCGGCGCGAGGAACTTGTCCTTCGACGGCAGGTTCACCCACAACTGGAACCCGTGGAACAGTCCGCCTGAAACGACCAGCGCTTCCGGTGGCTTCTCGATGTGCAGGATACCCGCCCCTGCGGTCATCCACTGCGTGTCGCCGTTTGTGATCAGCCCGCCGCCGCCGTTCGAGTCCTGGTGTTCAAGCATGCCGTCGATCATGTACGTGACCGTCTCGAAACCGCGGTGTGGGTGCCATGGCGTCCCTTTCGGCTCACCCGGCGCGTATTCCACCTCCCCTATCTGGTCGAGGTGGATGAATGGGTCGAGATCCGACTGGTGTACGCCTTGGAACGCGCGGCGCACCGGAAATCCCTCGCCTTCGAATCCCCGAGGGGCGGTGGTGATCCCCGCGACCGGTCGGTCCGTCGCCTCGATCGGCGGCGCTTCGACACGTGGCAGGGTCAATGGGTTCTCAACAGTGACTGCTGGCATGGCTCGATCCTCTCACATCCGCGCGCTCCCGCGTCGCGGTGAGGCAACTTCGCTGCTGACTCACAGGCGCTGCAGCTCGCCCTCACGGTCGAGGCGCTTCGTCCCGAACCCGCATGCTTCCCATTCGTTGCTCGGCCTATCGCGAACGGCCTTGCCTTGCGCCTGACGATCGAGGCAATCGCGGCTTGGGCGGAAGAGTGGTTGCCGCTACCAGAAGAAGCGTCAGTGCCTTCACCGTAGTGCCGGACCATGTACGGGCTAGCCCCGAACGCGTGCAAGCGTATGCTGGAAGTGCATCCACGCGGGCGGTGGGGAAGGCAATCAATGCACGAGGCGATTCAGCCAAATGGCGAGATTCCGGTCATGCGCGCCCCACTGGTCATCGCGGCCTTCTGGGGTTGGAGCGATAGCAGCGGCACCGCGATGGGAGCATCGCGCTATCTGCGTGATGTGTGGGGTGCGACCGAGATCGCGAGCGTCGATGCTGATCGGTTCTACGACTTGACCGTGGCGCGCCCACACATCCGACGTGAGAACGGTGAACCGATCGTGCGTTGGCCGGGCACCCGGTTCCATTTCGCCACTCCGCCCGGCAGCGAGCGCGATGTCGTCGTGCTCGCCGGCCGCGAGCCTGGCCTGCGATGGAAGGAATATGCCGACGCGCTCGCAGACTTCATGCAGACAGTGGGAGCGAAGCACTTCCTCGCACTCGGTTCGAGGCCCACGGAAGTGCCGCACACGCGCCCGGCCCCGATCCAGCTTGGCGACGCCGATCCCTACTTCGAGCAACTGTTCGGTCGCACCTCCGAGCCGAGCAGCTACGAGGGTCCAACAGGCATCCAGACAGTGTTGATGTTGCATCTTCGTTCGCTCGGCTACAGCACTGCACGTTTGACCGCACTTGTGCCGGGTTACCTCAACGTCGGCCCAAGCCCGCGCGCCGTGATGTCACTTGCCGAGGAGCTGGATCGCGCGCTCGGCTCCCACACGCCGCTCCAATTGCTCGAGGACGAGATCGCACCGTTCGAGCGGCGCGTTGAGACGGTCACTGGCCAGATGGACGACCCCGGCATGATGCACACGCAGTTGCAGCAACTCGAGGACAAGTACGATTCCGATGCCGCCGAGGCGGTTGAACTCCCGAGCAGCAGCGAACTGCTCGAAGGTATCGAAGCGTTGTTACGTAGGTCGCGCACCGAAGACGGGAACGAGCCGAGCGCTCGATGAGCCTCGGCGACTTTGACCTCACCGGACGCAAGGCCGTGGTGACCGGCGCGGGGCGAGGCATTGGCAAAGGTATTGCGCTCGTGCTGGCCGAAGCAGGTGCTGATGTTGGTGTCACGAGCCTTGGTGCTGAGAATGCCGCGCGCGTAGCGGCAGCAATTCAGGCGCTCGGTAGGCGAGGGTTCGGTTGGGCTGCCGACGGCACTAGTGTTGCTGCAATGGAACTGGTAGCCGCCGAGGCGCTCTTGGCGCTCGGTGGCCTCGATATTCTCGTGAACTGCATCGGCGACTCGATTCCCGGCACCGTCGCCCAGGCGCCGGATAGCGACCGCCGCGTGATGACCGAGGTCGACTGGCGGCAAGTGATCGATATCAACCTGACGCAAGCATTCGTAGGCTGTCATGTCTTCGGGCCCCAATTGTTGAAGCAAGGCTCCGGTAGTGTGATCAATATCTCGTCTTTCGCCGCGATCCGGCCAGGTGCGAACATGACGGCGTATGCGGCCTCGAAAGCAGGCCTCACGCGCTACACAGAATCGCTTGCGCTCGAATGGGCTCCGTATCTGGTGCGTGTGAATGCGATCGCGCCCGGACAGTTTCCTGACCCTGACCAGATGAGTGCTGAGGACTTCGCACTTCGCGATGAACAGGGTGGTGCGAATGTGCCGCTTGGGCGGCTTGGGCGGATGCGCGATGTCGGCCTCGCGAGTGTGTATCTCGCCTCAGATGCGTCGAGTTACGTTACAGGGCAGACATTCGCAGTCGATGGTGGGCGCACGCTGACGTAGTTCGTCAGTATGCGATTGCGTCGGCGATCACGATGCGGCAGTGGAGTATCAAGCGAGTCGTCACGACGACATCATCGACGAATCGGTGCGACGCGAGGCTGTACCTGTATCGGTCTGGCCTCGCCCCGAGTCACAACGTCAGAAGTGCCATGGGAATTTGTCGTATTCCGGGGGGCGCTTCTGCAGGAATGCATCGCGCCCCTCTTGGGCTTCCTCTGTCCCGTAGGCAAGGCGAGTGGCTTCCCCAGCAAACAGTTGCTGGCCGACGATTCCTTCGTCCGGCAGGTTGAATCCGTACTTGATCATGCGGATCGCTGTCGGGCTCTTCGCAACGATCGTGCGCGCCCAGTCCAGCCCTACTGCTTCGAGGTCAGCGTGCGGCACAACTTTGTTGACCATGCCCATCTCGAATGCGTCCTGCGCTGAGTAATCGAGGGCCAGAAAGAAAATTTCACGCGCCCGTTTCTGGCCGACCTCACGGGCGAGGAGGGCAGAGCCGTATCCGCTGTCAAAGCTGGCGACGTTGGCGTCGGTTTGCTTGAAAATCGCGTGTTCCCTGCTAGCGATCGTGAGGTCGCAGGTCACGTGCAGACTGTGTCCACCCCCCACAGCCCAGCCGGGAACGACTGCGATCACAACCTTCGGCATGAAGCGGATGAGCCGCTGTACTTCAAGGATGTGAAGACGGCCGAGTCGGGCGGGGTCAATGCCGCCGCTTTCGCCTTCGTACTGGTAGCCGTCTTTGCCTCGGATACGCTGGTCGCCGCCGGAGCAGAATGCCCAGCCCCCATCGCGGGGAGATGGGCCGTTGCCGGTTAGCAGCACGCAACCCACGGTGCTGGTCTGACGCGCGCTTTCGAGAGCTGTGTACAACTCATCGACGGTCTGTGGGCGGAACGCGTTGCGTACCTCGGGACGGTTGAAGGCGATGCGGACAACCTTGCGGTCGGGCGTGCGGTGGTAGGTGATGTCCTGAAAGGCGAAACCGGGGACGAGCTCCCACGCGCTCGGGTCAAAGATCTCGGAAACCATGAACTGCTCCATCCCCCCCATGGCCGACGATTCGGCGGCCGTCCGCGACGAGGCGAGCCGCGGGCTTGAGGATTGTACCGGGGACGCGCGCAGGAGTAAGGGGGCACCGCAGTGGTGCCGGCGCGTCCGCCCATTCCTGCCGCGCAGATAGATGGCGAGGTGGCGCTATCGAGTCGATGGCCTTGAGGTGGTCCGTGATCCGGGCTAGGCCGCTGCGCTTGGGTATGCTCAGCAACTACCAACGGTGCGGGAGCGTCTCGGTAGAGCGAAGCCCATAGGTGTCAGCTACAATTCGGCGGCAATGGGACAGACGCCTCGCGGGGCTGGTATGAGGAGTCGATGATGGCAGCAACCCCAGATTTAAATGGCAAAGTGGCGCTGGTAACGGGCGCGAGCCGGGGAATTGGCCTCGATATCGCCCGCGTGCTCGCGCGCGAGGGAATGACGGTGATCGGGGCGGCGCGCACGGAGAATGAGGGCGACTCGCGTATCCCTGGTGGACTCAATACGACCATCGAATCGATTGTCGAGGCAGGCGGAAAGGCTGTCGCTCGGCGTGTCGACCTGTCCCGAGACGAGGAGATCAACGAACTCTGGGAGTGGTGCGTCAGCGAGTTCGGGCACATCGATGCAGTCGTGAACAACGCCGGCATTCTCGCACCAGGGACGATCGAGGCCATGAACTGGCGTCACTTCGGCCTCGTGTTCCAGATCAACGTGGCCGCTCCAGCACTGCTGTCGAGGCTCGCGGTGCCACACATGCGGTTGCTTGGCGGCGGGTCGATCATCAACATCACCTCGGGCGCCAGCCGCGGCCCCGGCCCCGGCCCGTACAAGCAGGCCTCGCGAGGCGGGACGCCGTACGGCTACTCAAAGGCCGCGTTAGAGCGGCTGACACAGGGCATGGCCGCCGAACTGTGCGAGGACAACATCTCGGTGAACGCGACCATGCCGTCGCACCAGATCTGGGTCGGCGGCACCGTCTACGTGAATCAGGTAAACAACCCGGACTTCGAAAACATCGACCTGACCGGCAAGCGTAAGGACGCCACGATCATGGGCGACGCCTGTGCGGCGATCATCCGCGCCGACCACGCGGTGTTCACAGGCCGCGTGCAGAACGACGAGTCGGTGTTGGGCGAGCTGCTTGGCCTGAAATCGTTCGAGCAATACCCCGTCTACTAAGTCAGTCCGGCCAGCCGGAGGCGGCCTCAACGCCGCTTCCGGCTAGCCAGCACGGCCCGCCTCGATTCGCTATCATAACTGCACGATTTCGAGGCTTACCGCGCGCAACGCACCGCACACGGGGTCAGGTAGCCTAGCGTCCGATGGGGGCCCGTCGATGGTTTCAGGATCGCCACGTGTGGATGTCCGAGGGCTGATGCTGGATCGCTTCGATGAGATACTGACTCCCGAGGCGCTCGCGTTTCTCGGGCTGCTCGAATCGCGGTTCGGCGCCCGGCGGCGCGAGTTGCTCGCGGCGCGCCAGGTGCGGCAGCAAGCTATCTCGGCGGGGGCCAACCTCGCGTTCCTCCCGGAGACCGAGGCGGTCCGGGCAGGTGACTGGAAAGTCGCACCGCCCGCTCCGGGGTTGATCGACCGGCGCGTCGAGATCACCGGGCCGACCGACCGCCGCATGACCATCAACGCGCTGAACTCGGGAGCCCGGGTCTGGCTGGCAGACTTTGAGGACGCAAGTGCGCCGTTTTGGGAGAACCAAGTCGGTGGACAACTGAATCTCAGGGACGCGCTCGACCGCACGGTCGACTTCACCACCGAGGAAGGCCGCGCCTACGCGCTCCAGCCGGAAGAGAGTCTCGCCACGATCGTGGTGCGGCCCCGCGGTTGGCACCTCGAAGAGAAGCACCTGCTGGTCGACGGCCAGCCGATGTCGGCCTCGTTGTTCGATTTCGGGCTATATGTCTTCCACTGCGCGAAGAGGCAACTGGCCCACGGCAAAGGGCCGTACTTTTATCTCCCCAAAATGGAGAGCCACTTGGAAGCGCGGCTGTGGAACGACGTATTCGTGCTCGCGCAGGAGACGATCGGCATCCCTCAGGGCACGATCCGGGCGACCGTGCTAATTGAGACGTTCCCTGCGGCGTTCGAGATGGAAGAGATGCTCTATGAGCTGCGGGAGCACAGCTCAGGGCTGAACGCCGGTCGTTGGGATTTCATCTTCAGCATCATCAAGAAGTTCCGTACCCGTGGCCGTGACTGGGTGTTGCCTGACCGGTCAGCGGTCACCATGACCGTGCCTTTCATGCGGGCGTACACCGAGCTGCTCGTGCGGACGTGCCATAAGCATGGCGCGCACGCCATCGGCGGTATGGCCGCCTTTATCCCCAGTCGCCGTGACCCCGAGGTGAACGCGGTCGCGATGGAGCGCGTCCACGCTGACAAGAAACGCGAGGCTGGCGATGGCTTTGACGGCTCATGGGTCGCCCATCCGGACCTTGTCCCGATCTGCTTTGAGGAGTTCGATGCCGTTCTGGGCACGCGGCCGAACCAGTTGGAGCGCCTGCGCGAGGACGTGCAGGTGACGGCCGAGCAATTGCTGTCCATCAAGGAGACGCCGGGAGCTGTCACCGAGGCTGGGTTGCGTAATAACGTGTCCGCTGGATTGCAGTACCTCAAAGCATGGCTTGGCGGTCTGGGTGCAGTGGCGATCTTTAACCTGATGGAGGACGCGGCAACCGTGGAGATTGCGCGGTCGCAAATCTGGCAGTGGATACATAACGATGTCGCACTCGATGATGGACGGGTGGTCACGGCGGAGCTTGTGCGGACGCTCCTCGATGAGGAGATCGCGAAACTGGGCGATCCGGACGGTTACGCTGAGGCGCGCCGCCTCTTCGAGCAGGTCGCGCTCGCCGACGAATACGAGGACTTCCTGACCATCCCTGCCTACGCTGCGATTCCATAACGATTCGGTATCAGCAAAGCGCCAAGCCCAATGACATAACTCTATGGCGCCGTCAGAATTCTGACGGCGCCATAGAGTCGGGCTGCTTTACTGGAACTTTGCTGGTTCATCGTCGTCCGGGATGTCGCGATGAAATTGTTCCTGAGCGCTGAGTATGAGGCGGTGCAAGCCGAGCGCGCGGGCCGTGCGCTTGACCCCGCAGCGGCGGAACAAGGCTTGCTGGCTGTAGCGCCGGCACTGGTCGTGCCGTGCGTGCGCGTCACGGTCGTACTGGACAGACCGGGTTGCAGACAGGCGCTTCGATCTATCCGGCGTGCCAGAACCTGATGCTTGCTGCACGTATCCGGGGCCTCGGTACGTTGCTGACGACGACGGACCGGATCCGAGGCATCCGTCCACGTGTTGCTCGGTATTCAGGCCGGTTGGGAGAGCGCGGCGATCATTTCGCTTGGATGGCCTAATCGCGATTACGGGTCTAACTGCCGCGAACCAGTAAAACCAATGGTTGGTTACGACCGCTGGTGAGTGCCGCCCGATGGATGGCAGTGTAGAAGCTTGTCGATACGGTACTATCCGCAACTACAGAACCGATGAGAGGGTTCAGATGACTGATACAAGACTGCCAGTTCGTCGGTTGGGACGAACCGGATTGATGGTGACGCGGCTAGGCTATGGTGCGATGTCGCTCGATAACGGTCGCTTAACCCCCGTGACAGCAGACCAGGCGGAGAGTGTGCTCAGTACGGCACTCGATGCTGGAATCAACTACATCGATAGCTCACCAGACTATGGCGATAGCGAGGAATTGCTTGGCCGGTACATCTCACACCGCCGGGATGAGTTCTTCATCGCGACCAAGTGTGGTTGCCCGGTAGCGCCGTCAGCGGGCGATCGGCACGTCTACAACCGTGAAAATATTGAGGCTGCCGTTGAGCAGAGCCTGCGACGGCTCCGGACGGACTACATCGATGTGCTCCAGTTCCACGGCGATCCGTCGCGCGAAGTGCTCGACCGTGGCGACGCCATCGAGGCGCTGCGCGATCTGCAACGAGCCGGGAAAGTACGCTTCATCGGTGTCTCAGGGACACTCCCGAACCTGCCGAATCAGATCGCGATGGATGTCTTCGATGTCTTCCAGATTCCCTATTCGGTCTTGCAGCGCGACCACTCAGACGTGATTAGCGAGGCGGCACAGGCTGGAGCCGGGACAGTCATCCGCGGCGGCGCGGTGCGCGGCGGGCCGTCGCCTGAGAAAGAGTGGGCGGTACGCCGCCTTCCTGAGGTTGAACCGGAACGTCCACGGACGCTCTGGGAGCGCGCTAACTTAGACGAGTTATTGGACGGGACACCTCGGATGGAGTGGGTGCTCAGGTACACTTTCTCACACCCCGACCTCGACACGACGATCGTAGGGACGGCCAACGCCTCACATTTGCTGGCGAATGTTGCTGCACTGCAGAAGGGCCCCCTGCCGCCTGACGTGCTGGCGGAAGCGGCCCGGCGGCTCGATGCCGTCGAGGCTGGCTAGCGGCGACCGGCGTTCTGTTGGAAGGGGTCGCCGATGCGCTCCTGGCGTTCGGAGCATTCTGGGCAGAGGACGGATTTGGTGCGGAACTTCACGCCCCCCTTGGTCACGTATTGACCGCAGAGCGCGCACTTCCCCTCGATGCCCCCCTCGCCGTATTTGTAGGCGCCCATTGCCTCATGGACCGCAGCCGCGGGCGCCGCCTCAGCGGTGGGAGTCGCTGTGGCGGCACCAGAGGTCGCAGGTGTAGCAGTCGGTGTTGACGCGGCCGCTGGGCGCGGAGCATCGCCAGCACCGGCTCCGGCCGGTATAGCAGCCACAGCGGTGCGGGTGGCGGCAGGGTCGTCATACCAAGCGGTGTTCCACGGGATGAACTGCTTCTGCTCTGCGGGCACGTCGGCTTCGGGGAAGATGGCGGAGACAGGGCAAGCGGGCTGACAGGCGCCGCAGTCGATGCACTCCGCAGGATTGATGTAGAGCATCCGGTCGGCGCCCTCTTCGAAGTGGATGCAATCCACCGGGCAGACCTCGACGCAGGACTGATCCATCGTGTCGATGCAGGGCTGGGTGATGACGAATGTCACGGCCTGTGCCTTTCCGATGCACACCCCTCCGGGCGGCTGGTGTGATGCTACCGAAGCGGGCGGGGAGACGGAAGAGCATCCCCCTTGGGTAGCCCACAGTGCCCCCGGATGAGCATACCGTTTGTGCCAGCACTCACGTATACTCTGCCCCGGAACGCGACTGTCAGAGTCGGAAGGACACATAATGACCACGACCGAAAACACCTACCGGATTGTGGGTACTTCTCCGGTCCGTCCGGACGGTATCGACAAAGTCACGGGTCACGCCAACTACGCTGCGGACGTGCATCTTCCTCAGATGCTGCATGCGCGTCTGGTGCGCAGTCCGCATGCGCATGCAATCATCAAGAAAATCGATGTCTCGAAGGCACTGGCGCTTCCGGGAGTGCAGGCCGCGGTTATCGGCACAGATTTCCCGGATGCGTTGAGCGACGAGCAATCGGTCGGTGGTATGGGTAATGGAACGCCTCGAAGGTTCCTTGTCGGAAACTTTATGGCGGTCGACAAGGCCGTGTACTACGGCCACCCAGTCGCTGCCATTGCGGCCACAAGTCCCCATATTGCTGAAGACGCAATCGCATTGGTTGAAGTCGAGTACGAAGTGCTCGAGCCGGTGATGAGCGCGATCCGTGCTATGGAGCCGGGTGCTCCGATTCTGCACCCGCAGGTACGCACGGCAGAGCCGGTTGGTGCCACGCCCGCGCCCGATGTGCAGACCAACATCGCATCGCACCTCCAGATGGTGCTAGGCGACATCGACGCTGGCTTCGCAGAGGCTGACCTGATTATCGAAGATGACTTCACGACGGGCACTGTCCACCAGGGCTATCTCGAGCCTCACAGCGCGACCGCGTCGTGGAATCCCGATGGCAGTCTGGTCTTGTGGAGCTCGTCACAAGGTGTCTTCGGTGCGGTGCGCGACACGACGGCAAACATTCTGAAGATGCCAGTCTCGCGAGTGCGCGCTATCCCGATGGAAATCGGTGGTGGCTTCGGTGCGAAGCTGCGAGTCTATTGTGAACCGATCGCGGCCATGCTTGCCAAGAAGACCGGCAAACCGGTCAAGCTGACGATGACCCGCGAGGAAGTGCTTCAGGCCACCGGCCCTGCTTCTGGTACGTACATTCACGCTAAGATCGGTGTGAAGAAGGACGGCAAAATCACTGCTGCCCAACTGAACATGTACTTCGAGGCTGGCGGGTTCCCGGGTTCGCCTGTCGGTGGCGGCATGAACGTCTCGTTTGCCCCGTATGACATCGCCAACGTGAAGATGGATGGGTATGACGTACTGGTGAACCGACCGCGGAACTCCGCCTACCGCGCTCCGGGGGCGCCTGCCCCAACCTACGCGATTGAGTCGATCATGGATGAGATCGCGATCAAGCTCGACATGGATCCGATGGACTTGCGGCTCAAGAACGCCGCGATCGAAGGCGTCCGCCGCCCGAACGGTTCCGTCGTCGGTGTTACTGGCAATGTACAGGTGATGGAGGCCATGAAGGCCAGCCAGCACTATCGCTCTGAGTTGACGGGTAAGAACCGCGGTCGAGGTGTGGCCCTCGGCTTCTGGGGTGCTGGTTCAGGTGCACACAGCGTGGATGCTCACCTGTCTACTGACGGCACCGTTCAGTTGAACTGCTCGGCCATGGACGTTGGTGGTCTGCGCGCTACCGAGGCCATCGTGATGGCGGAAGTGCTTGGGGTTCCATACGAAGATGTCAAGCCACGGTACGTGGACACGGATTCAATCGGTGTGACCGGAATCACCGGCGGTAGTGGGACGGGTTCCGGAGTCTCATCGAGCGTGTACCACACGGCCAACCAGATCAAAGGCAAGCTGATCGAGCGTGCTGCGAAGATCTGGGAGATCGACAAGGATAAGGTTGAGTACGGCCCGGATGCCGTGCTCACCGGTCCGAACACCGACGACGGCAAGGAGCGCAAGCTCACGCTCAAGCAAATCGCTGCACAGCAGCAAGGCACGGGCGGCTTCATCAGCGGCCACGTTGATCTGGGAGGTTCCACCGGCGCGGCCACCTACGGTGGCCACATTGTGGACGTCGAGGTCGACACCGACACCGGCAAGGTGACCGTGCTGCGCTACACGGTGGTGCAGGACGTCGGTCGCGCAGTACACCGCGGGTACGTTGAAGGCCAGATGCAGGGCGGCGCCGTCCAGGGCATCGGCATGGCGCTCACCGAGGAGTACTTCTACGACGATCAGGGTGTACTGCGGAACAGCAGTCTGTTGGACTACCGCATGCCCACTGCTCTCGACACCCCATTGATCGAGACCATCATCGTCGAGGTTCCGCATCCCGGTCATCCGCTCGGTGTCCGTGGCGTGGGGGAGTGCAACATCGTGCCTCCGCTGGGTGCGATCGCGAACGCGCTTCATGACGCGCTCGGGATCCGAGTGACTTCGCTCCCGTCGACGCCGCGCCACATGATCGAAATGATCATGGATCGCGACGGGGAGAAGGGCGCTGCCGCCGCGAGCTAGCAGTGCGATAGCCTTCGAGTATGTACATACGGGCGGGGCTATGGCCTCGCCCGTATGTTGTTCACCCACTCCAACCACAGCCGCAGAGAGCGCCGTTATCTTTCGTCCCGCACACATACGTGAATCGTGCGAGGGGGATGCAACGGGTATGCAACTGACGGGGCTTGAAGGCAGAGTCGCGATTGTCGCGGAGGCGGGGCGCTTGTGCGGCATCGGCCACCATGTCGCGCTCGAAATGGCGAAGGCCGGCTGCGACATAGTACTCACCGGTACAGACTGATCAGCTGACACCTACCCGCCTGAGGAGAAAGAGATCGGCTGGCGAGATATTGAGTCGGTCGCCGAGGAAGTACGGCAGTTGGGCCGTCGGGCATCACCAGTGGCTACAGGCAGCATCGACGAGCGGAGCGTCGAAGACTTGCTCGACCGCACGCAGGCCGAGTTTGGCTGGCTCGATTTCCTAGTGAACAATGCGGCTTCGTCTCGTGGCAACGACTGTGTGCCGGTGATTGAGATGCCGGTTGCGGAGTGGGATCGCGTCATCGGGATCAACCTGCGAGGCAGGTTCCTCATGTCGCGGGCGTTCGTGCAACGGATGGTGGCGAACAACTGGCCGGGCTGCATCATCACCATCTCGTCGGTGGCCGGGAAGTCGTTGCCGCCACGCGGCGGCATACGGTGCCTCGTGTATGATATTCAAGTATTCGCAGCCGGTATGGCAGTGGAACCGGGCCCCTCCAGTGTCCGTGTGAACACGCTCTATCCTGGGTTTGTGGACACCTCGTGTATGGATCAGCCCAATGTCTCGCACGAGTATCGGGTGCGCGCTGCTGCGGAACGGAGCCCGCTGCGCCGTATGCGCGAAGGTGACGAAATCGGAACTGCCTGCGCGTTCTTCTGTAGCGAGCAAGGCGACTGGATCAACGGGCAGGCGATCAACGTGAACGGGCGGCTCATTCGTCGTGCACTGATGACGGCCCTGTGGCCCTGCTCAATGCCTTGCGGATTGATCCGCGAGGCATTGAGCGCTCTGGCGCAGATTGCGCAATTGCAAACGTAAATTAGCGACACTCATTCGAATAGCTGCTGAGAACGGATTTCCCCATCTCTGGTTACGGAATATGATCCGTGAGGAGAGAGCAGAGGAAAGATTTCAGCGCTTGTACCTCAAAAGTAAGTACTGGCCACATTGCGTGTCTGCCAGTGTCGAATATCGAGTAATAGGGTTTCTCAAATGAAAATACCGGCCGATGTGACGACCCATGGAAGTGATTCCCCCGAAGCCTTTACTCGTTGCTCCAGTTGTGGGCGCGTGGCACCGGCAGCGGGGGTTGTGTGCCGTTATTGTTGGCGGCCGTTAAAGCATGAGGTACTCGACCGCCCGAGCGCGCTTGTGCTCATGCAATCTGAGCAATCATCGGTTGCCCGTGATCGGCGGCTTCGACGGATCCGTTTCGTGCAGGTGGCACTGGCCGCTGTCTTGATTGGGTTCATTTCGCAACGGATCTGGTTCAGCGGGCCACAGGTGCTTCCGTCGCCACAGTCAACGTCTGCCCATGTGGTCGCTGCGGCAGAAGTTCCGGCGAGCTGGCCGCACGTGGGTGGCGACCGCGGCCTGACGCGCATGACAACCGCGGCGGCTGCAATCGATGGCCGTGTCGTATGGCGGGTGGCGCTCGGTTCACCGTTAACGACCCCGATCGTTGCCGGTGACGGCGCGCTTTACGTTGGCGTGGCGAATGCCGCCTTGGTTGCGCTCTCCTCGGTGGATGGCCGCGAACTCTGGCGCAGCCCCGTGCCCGGACAACTAGACGCCGCTCCGGCGTATGCCGATGGGCGGCTCTACGTGGGGATGCGTGACGGCACGATCGCCGCGTTGGACGCAGTGACTGGGCGCGTGATCTGGAATGCAGGCGAAGGCCCAACCTTCGTGACATCGCCCGTGGTGGATGGCGGGGTCGTCTACGCTTCCGCACTCGGCGATGTACGCGTCTTCGATGCGGATACAGGCCGGCTGCTCTGGCAGAAGCGCGACGATGAACTTGCATCGTCGTCGGTGTCTCCCGCTCTTTCCGCCACTGAGCTCGTCGTTGGTACCACCGGCAGAGTCGTCGTGTTCGACCGCTCAACGGGGGCTCAGGCGAACTTCTTTGGTCTCCGCAACCCCGCGCATGTCGTCGTCCACGATGGGCAGGTGATCGTGGCGGGGCAGACACGCGTCGTGGCGTTCGGTCTCGACCAGCGGCGGCCCTGGTGGGATCCATTGCGCACAGTTTGGGGGCAGTTATGGATCCTCGGAATGGCGCCGGTGCCGCCGGATCAACCGAATCACTGGATTCAGCACGGCGAGCGATTCACGTATGCGCCCGCGATCGCTGGCGATGTGGTGGTTATCGCGACACAGTCTGGCAAAGTCCGAGGCCTTGACCTGCGTACGGGGCAGGAGCGTTGGAAGATCGAGGCAGGCCGTCTGGTCTCCGCGCCCGTTACAACGAGCGCGGGAGTACTACTGATAACGCCATCGACACTGGTCATCGTCGACTCGGCGACGGGTACCGAGCGTGCGCGACGGGTTCTGGACGGTGAGCAGGTCGGCGGTGTGACTGTGACAACGGGCGGGACGTACCTCGCCTCGCGTGGCGATGGCGTGGTCGCACTCCGGTAGCAGTTCCGAGCGGTACGTATATCCAAACGCACGAGCTGCCCGCGGGTGCGCCGTGCAGACTGGGATGCCGCCAGAGCTGCCCCTCTCAGGTCGCCCTTCGAAGCAGGAGTGGCCGTCCTATCGGAGCGTGCTGCGTGGTAGAGTGTGCCCGCCTGACGAGCCGTCTTGTGGCGGTTGGCTTGATGAGCCGAGCCTCATGAGAGGCGTGCGGGTCACACGTGACGCCGCTAACGTACGTAGTGGTATCAGAAGGGGGACTGCGCATGCCGATGGAATGGCCCGAGGGGAAGCGACCGGTCTTCGTAGGCGCTGGATGGACGATGATTCGGCGCTACATGCCGCGGACGATTTCCAGCAACGCGAAGGAAGCCGCCACCATGGCGATCAAAGACGCGGGGCTGCAGATCGATGACATTGATGGCATCTTCATATGGGCGAACCCCAACTGGGGCGGCGGTGGGCCTGACCCGCGCGTTTGGCTGGACGTCAACCACATGATGCAGGTCATGCCGTGGAAGAACATCAAGTTCTGGCTGCAGCCGGAAGCGGTTGCGGCTGGCTCATGTGGTGGCATCCAGACTGCAGCGCTAGCGCTTGGCGCTGGCGTGGTGAACTACGCATTGGTGGTTCGTACAGGTCACCATCCGGCAGGCGTCAGATACCGCCAGATTTCGTCAAACCGTGCGGCTGGTAATGGTGCCTTCAACCTCACCTACGGCCACGGTGTCGGTGGTGCGTTCCAGGTGGTGAACTACCAGCCGTATCTCCACAAGTACGGCGCCAAGCGCGAGCAGATGGCTGGCTACGTGCTGACGCTGCACGACAACGCGCAGGACAGCCCGCCGGCTGTGTGGCGTGGCCGCCCGATTACCGAAGAGGACTACCTCAACGCTCGGCTGATTGCCTACCCTATGAACATCTTTGACAACGACATGCCATGTGACGGTGTGCTTGCGGTCGTGATGACCACCGAAGACCGTGCGAAGAACACTCCGCACCCCGGTGGCTACATCTCAGGAATGTCTGCCCTGCCGACGCACTTGCGGAAGACCGGCATTGACCCGACGCTCGAGAACCTCGAGCAGATATCGCGCCTGATGGCGAACAACCTCTACGACGCCTCCGGTTTTGGCCCGAAAGATGTCACCTGCAAGAACGTCTACGATGGGTTCAGCCCAATGTCGTGGGAGTGGGTTGAGGCATTTGGATGGTGTGAGTACGGCGAAGCGCCGCACTTCATGCAGCCTGAGATCATTGGCCGCGATAAAACCACAGGTAAGTGGGGCCCGCACCCTGTGAACACGTCGGGTGGAAACCTTGGCAACGGCCGTGTTCATGGCTTTAGTGCCGTGATGGAGACGGCGATGCAGATGATGGGTACCGCTGGTGTTCGACAGATTCCGAACCGCGAGGTTGCGGTCTGTGAAACAGGCCCATACAACAGTGCATCCTGCTTCTCGTGCGTGAACGACTAATCTCGTCTCTGAGAGAATACAAAGGCCGCCCGGTATTGCCGGGCGGCCTTTGTATTGTGGTTGTTCGCTGTAGATGTATCTTGGCAATGACTCTCGCCTCCGGTTGTGCGTAGACTGATTGCAGTACGTAAAGCCGCGATGATGGCAGAAAAGGGATAACATGGAACAACCATCTCAGCCGTCCATCGACAAGATGTGGAAGTACGCCGAGAAGTACGCTGAGAAATCTGGAACGCACCTCCACCCCCAGCGCGAGATTACCGAGGCAGTAGTCCTCGGGCTGGCGAGTCATGTGGATCGCTTTGGGCGCCCGATCTGCCCGTGTAACTTCTATCCAGAGCGCAACGCCGATGGCACCGCTCCGGAAGGCTTGTATCTACCTCGTGAAGACGAGGCGAAACGGCGTGCTTGGATTTGCGCGTGCGATGAGATGCAGAAGTTCAAGTATTGTCACTGCCTTCTCTTCGTCACGGAGGAAGGGCTGCCAATCACGGAGTACCTTCCAGAAGATCACGAAGGCCGCGAAATCTACGGTCTCATCGAAGATCCGACGCCTGATAAAGGGCGTGCGTTGGGACGGATCGAAGAGGCTCGGCGCGGGGAGACTGAATCCACTGCGGGATGAGTGCCTTTGTGTCTGCTGCTCAGATACAGAGAGGCCGGGGCTATAAAGTCCCGGCCTCTCTGGTTTTACGACAGGCACTGTTGGCGCGTCGCGTTACTCTTCGTGACTGAATGCGTCACGCTGCTCGATCATGTCGAGCGTTTGCTTCACTTTGGCGGCGTGTCCATCGGCAGTCACGATCGGCCAAACCTCGCGGAACCGGCCAAAGGGGCCGATGAGGAACGTTGACCGGGTCATGCCCTCGGACTTAACACCGTCACGCTCGCGCTCACCCCACGCACCGTAAGCGGTCGATACGGTTCCGTCGGAGTCAACGAGGAGTGGAAACGGTAGTTCATGGTGTTCGGCGAATGCCTTGTGTGAGGCCTGGTCATCGCGCGAAACGCCGATGACTACCGCGCCCATCGCTTGCAATGCCGAGTGCTCATCGCGGAACTGGCAAGCCTCTGTCGTGCAACCCGGTGTCTCATCACGCGGGTAGAAGTAGAGGACGATGTTCTTCCCCTTGTAGTCCTCAAGCCGATGGAGCTTGCCGTCCTGATCGGGGAGAGCGAATGAGGGCGCTGGATCGCCCGGCTGCAAATTCGTTGGCATCGAACCTCCTGATTACTCAATGTGCGCAGGCAATTATAGCGTGCGAGTCAGAGACGAGGGAGGCCGAGAACATCCCGGCCTCCCTCGTCTGATGGATCTTTGGTGCGTCAGGCACATTTTCCGAGCAGCGCCGTACCCGCAGGAATGCCGGCAGGGAACAAGGTGTTCCATGCGGCGTTGACTGGGCCGATCGTAGTGCCAGGAACGTAGGAGACGAACTCGCCGCTAGCAGTGGTCGTCCAGAACGCCGCGGTTACCTTTAGGCATCCGGTCGCGGTGACGAGTTGGTCGTTGCTACCGCCACCAAAAACGAACAGTCCGATTCCGGTCGCGGGTAAAGTGACTGGTGTGGCCGTCGCAGTCTGGTACACGAAGCCTCCGGTCAGTGTGGCAGTCTCCCCGCTCGGAGCGGTTACGCGGACATCCGCTGGTCCGGTGGTGCTGCGTGCTGGTGCGGTGGCGGTAGCCCGTGAGGCACTGGTCACGTTCACGTTCGTGGCCATAGCAGCCCCGATCGATACGGTTATCCCAGTCGCGAATCCTGAGCCGGTCAGAGTGGTCGTCGTTCCACCAGCGGTTGACCCGGCTGCGGGTGAGATCGAGGTCAGTGTGATCGCCGCGACAGTGCTGTAGACGAACGCGTTTGGCGTCGTCGTCGACGAGCCATCCGATGTCACCACAGTCACGGTCACCACGCCCGCCGCGTGGGCGGGCGTGGTGACCGTGAGGCTACTGTCGCCGGTGGCGGACAGGCCTGTTCCGGCAACGCCGCCAAAGGATACGGATGTCACCCTGGACAACCCGCTGCCCGTAATAGTGACAGTTGTGCCGCCATTCACTGAGCCATTGCTCGGAGCAATGCCGGACACGTTGAGCTGCCCTGTGGTGGCGCCGTAGGTGAATGCGCCTGAGAGAGTGCCTGACACTCCACCCGTATTGACCACGGTGACGGGAACAGCGACGGTAGCAACCGAGTTCGCTGGCACGGTCGCTGTGATCTGTGAAGTGCTAGTCACTGTGACGTTGGTTGCAGGAACCAACCCGAACAGCACAGAGGCGCCGGTGAGAAACCCGATGCCGCTGATCGTCACTGTAGTGCCACCGGCGGCTGCACCACTGCTCGGCGTAACACTCGCCACCGTGACGGCTCCGCTGAGGCCCTGAGCCGCGATCTCGTGAGGTGGTCCCATCAGGGTGGCCGCCATGACAAGAAAAGCTGCCACGAAGCCTGCTTCTCTGGTCCAGAACCGGAAGTGGCCGAAGGTGTGCATCATAGGTCCTCCGACGGGCGGTGGCGTCGGCGCCAGCCTAGGTGCGGGGAGCACCTACGCATGATTCACGGCAAGCACCAAAGCCGCAAGGCCACCCCCTGCCTGACCTACTCTAGGCAGAGGTAGACTGCTCGCGTGCTAGGGGTAGGCGGCTCTCGCCACCCCGGCGAGGAGGGGCCGACGATGCAGGTGAGTCCACACGTTCAGGCGGTGCAGGTGCCGGATGACAACCCGATGCACCCACTCTATACGAATATATTCTTGGTCGGTGATGGCCCCGTGATGGCCATCGACTCAGGCGAATCGCAGGATCGCTACAAATGGATGTTGCGTGGTTATCTCGCTGCGACCGGCCGCGACCAAATCGACCTCGTAGCGATTACCCACCATCACTTCGACCACAGCGGCAACCTGAAGTGGTCCGCTGAGACGCTTGGTTCAGCGATCGTGCTCCCACAAGCGTCCGTGAAGTTCTTACGCGGCAAACTGCCACCGGCTGAGCAACTGCGGTTTGTTGATGATGGCGAGGTCATCGCACTGGGTGGCGCTGAGGTGCGAGTGCTATTCACGCCTGGTCACACGCCCGACTCAGTTTGTTACTACCTAGAGCAGGAGGGGGTGCTTTTTACCGGCGACACGTTCCTCGGAGGAAGCACGACTACGGTTGGTGATCTGGCCGCCTATCGTCAGAGCCTCCGCATGCTCGCGGAGTTGCCGAACCTGCAAGTGATCTGCCCCGGACACGGGCCATTGGTTCGTGAGCCACGCGAGCGGTTGCTGGAACTGCTCCGGCACCGCGAAACCCGTGACCAGCAAATCATTGGTGTGCTTCAGGCTGGTCGGTCCATGTCGGCGTGGGACATCATGCTCAAGGTCTATCCAGGCCTGAATAAGCGCCTGCGTCGCGCAGCAACCGGAAACGTCACGACACACCTCAAGGCATTACAGGACATCGGTCGCGTCAACGTACATGCTGGCAAGCCTCGGCCAGCCGATCCCGCGAAGGCCAAACAGGCAGCCGACCGCGCCAAGTACCGTGTCGGCGTGATCAAAGAGGCGGAGAAACTACAGAAGGTGCAGCGACAGGCTCAGCTCCGGGCGCAGGAAACCGCGCCGACAGCGCAGTGGATTACGCCCCCGAAGTACGAACTGCTCGACTGAGCTGTTACTGTGCGCGCCAAGGCAGGACGACCTCGGCAACGCCTTGGATCGGTCGTTCGCCGCGCTCGTTCTCGAGGTAGACATCGATTTTCGCGGTGGCCTGTTTGCCGCTATCGTCGGTGTCGGTAACGAGGCCGAGTACGCGCAGCCGGTCGCCGTGCATGGCTGGACGGCGGAAACTTGCATCTATGCTGCGGAGCCAGCCCCGCGGGCCGATCCAGTCAGTCACGAGGCGCATGCAGATGGCGGTACTCAGACCGCCGTGAGCAATCGGCCTGCTCAGCCCGTTGTTGGACGCTGCGGTGTCATCGAGGAAGTACGAGGCGTTCGGCGCAGATGACGCGCCCGGAGCGAGGGTAGGCCGTCCAACGCGAAGGAACTCGGCGACTTGCTCTTTCGTGACATCCCATACGCTTTCGAACTCGTCTGCGGGCTCGATGTCTTCGAAGTACCGCTGCCCATCGACCTCGCGGGCTCGATGGGGCACCACGGTGGCCTCCTCGGGAGCGGTTTCAGCGGCGCCTGCAGGAGCCACTTTCGTGGTCTCGCGATAGAGCGAAGACGTGTCAGAGACGGCGACGAGCAATCCGTGCTGATTGAGATACGCGATGCGGCGGATGGCGAACACCATCGTTCCGGTGCGGCCGGTTTTCGCGTACACATCGGTGATCTGCTCGCGCATGGAGATCGTGTCGCCGGGCCGGACAGGTTCGTAGGCTTCGATGCGCCGACCACCGAGGAACGTGCTGTTACCGAACTTCACCTTGGGGTTGAGCCCAGACTGGGCTGGGAGCGTGGTAACGAAGGCTGGCGGCGCGATGATGCCGCCATATGGCCCCTGCGCTGCCCAGGCGGGATCAGTCCAGAGTGGGTTGGTTTCCCCGAGGCACTCGCAATAAGCGGCGATCAATTCGGCTGTAACCTCGATGCTGCCAGATTCGACTTCGACGCCGACCTGACTCTCATCGTACGTGAACGGCCGCTGGATAGTCATAATCGCCCTCGTCCCGCCAGAAATGCAGGGCGGAATGTAGCACAGCGTTCGACATCGCTAGCACCGGCAAGAATCTATCTGTGGCCGCCTGACACACTAGACGCAGCACTAGATCGCTTGTTCAATTGATCTAAGCAAATCACTATTTCACTTCCGGCAGATTCGTGGCGGGCGATCAGGAGCCTTCTATCAGTACGGACATTTCAGCACGGTCGCGACTGAGCACTGGAACGGTTTCGCGGGACGATATCCGTAACGTTGCAATCATTGCGCACGTCGATCACGGTAAGACAACGCTCGTAGACGGGATGCTGAAGCAGTCCGGGCAGGTAGACACGCGCGTTGAGATGGCTGACCGCGTTATGGACTCGAATGACCTCGAACGCGAAAAGGGCATCACGATCCTCGCGAAAAACACGTCTGTCCGCTATGCAGGCGTGAAGGTCAACATCGTCGACACTCCCGGCCACGCAGACTTCGGTGGCGAGGTCGAGCGCGCGCTGACGATGGTGGATGGGGTGCTCTTGCTGGTCGATGCTAGCGAGGGCCCGCTGCCACAGACCCGCTTCGTGCTACGGAAGGCTCTCGAAGCCCAACTGCCGCTCATCTTGGTCATCAACAAGATCGACCGTCCCGATGCACGCATCCGCGAGGTGATTGACGAGGTCTACGAGTTGTTCCTCGACCTCGACGCCGACGAATCGCAGATCGAGTTCCCGATCGTGTACTGTAACGCCCGCGCAGGTACGGCAACCTTGGACCTTGATGTCCCCGGCACCGATCTGCAGCCGTTGTTCGATCTCCTCCTGTCTCGCATTCCTGCCCCGCTGTTCGAGCCGGGCCACCCCCTGCAGGCGCTGGTCACAAACCTTGACGCCACGCCGTTCCTTGGGCGCCTTGCGCTCTGCCGGGTGGTACAGGGAACCATCCGCAAAGGCCAAATGGTCTCCTGGTGCCGGCAAAACGGCAGCATTCAGCAGGTGCGCGTGAGCGAACTGCTCGTCACTGAGGCCCTTGAGCGAGTCGAGGCTGCTGAGGCTGGCCCTGGCGAGATCATCGCCGTCGCTGGAATCGCGGAGATCACGATCGGTGAAACACTTGCCGATCCTGAAGCGCCTGTTCCGCTGCCAGTCATTCAGGTTGACGAGCCAAGTCTGGCGATGACCGTAGGAATCAACACCTCGCCGCTCTCTGGGCGCGAAGGGTCACAACTGACAGCACGACTGCTCAAGAATCGCCTTGACGCCGAAATCCTGGGTAACGTTTCCCTGCGAGTGCTCCCGTCGGACCGACCGGATGCATGGATCGTGCAAGGCCGCGGTGAACTCCAGTTGGCCGTGCTCATTGAGATGCTCCGCCGCGAGGGCTTTGAACTGACCGTCGGACGTCCTGAAGTCGTCACGCGCCGTATCGACGGGCACCTGCATGAGCCCGTCGAGGCGCTGTCCGTGGACATCCCCGACGAGTTTCTCGGGGCAGTAATCGGTCTTTTGTCGGTGCGGAAAGGGCGTGCCGAACGTACCGTCAACCACGGTACCGGCCGCGTGCGGATGGACTACATCGTCCCCTCGCGAGGCCTGATCGGCTTTCACACTGAGTTCCTGACGGAGACGCGCGGGACAGGCATCGCGCACCACGTGTTCCACGGATATGAGCCTTGGCATGGCGAGTTGCGTACTCGGGCGACAGGTGCCCTGATTGCTGACCGCCGAGGCATGACGACGGGCTACGCACTGATCAGCCTGCAGGAGCGCGGACAACTCTTCGTTGGCCCCGGTGTCGAGGTCTACGAGGGCATGATTGTCGGCGAGAACCCACGAGCCGAAGACATCGATGTCAATGTGACCCGCGAAAAGAAACTAACGAATATGCGTGCGTCGACCTCGGAATCGACCGAGCGCTTGTATCCACCTCGGCTCTTCTCGCTAGAACAATCGCTTGAGTTGCTCCGTGAAGACGAGTGCCTTGAGGTCACGCCGAGCGTTGTCCGCATCCGCAAGGTGATCTTGGAGCAAAATTCCCGCGCCCGGGCGCGCGGTAAAGACCGCGACAGATCCTAGCCTCTGTCTGGTCGGCCGCTGATAGACGTCGGTTAATGGATTACACACGGCAGGCGTAAGGGCAGATCGCAAACTGTTTAGAGGGACTGTACGTTCCAGTGAACGTGGAGTATCCTCGGCTTCAACGTGCGTTATCTCACTCGGCTTCTCCCATATACGCGGCAGTACCAGTGGCAGGTGCTGCTTGGTTGGTTATTCGTGTTCAGCGGTGGCGGGCTCGTCATGGCGAGCCCGCACCTCGTGCGGTACGCGATCGACTTCGGGCTCCGGCCACAGGAGGTGGATGGCCGCCTCACGCTGACCGGTGATCCCCAATTGCTGATTTTTGCTTCGGTCGGTTTGGTCGTCGTCGCGATTGTTCGCGGCATCGTGCAGTTTGGGCAGACGTTTATCGGTGAGTCCCTCGGGCAGGGCATCGCCTACGACATCCGGAACGATATTTATGACCACCTGCAACGTCTGTCGTACGCTTACCACGACCAGATGGAGACAGGGCAGATCATGTCCCGGTCGACGCAGGATGTCGAGAACATCCGCATGTTTGTCGCGCAGGCCCTCTTCCGTACCGTCTACATCGCCGTGCTGATGGTTGTAGGCATTGGATGGCTCTTCTTTCTGAACGTAGAACTTGCTCTCGTGAGTATGGTCACGATGCCGATCGTCACGTGGCGCTCGGTGGTGTTCCAGACTCGCGTCCGGCCATTGTGGACCGCAATCCAGCAGAGCCAGGCGGAGATGACACAGATCGCCGAGGAAGGCCTTACAGGCATCCGTGTTGTGAAAGCCTTCAGCCGTGAGCCGTTTGAAAGCCAGAAGTTCCGGACGGCGGCCCAGAAGCAAGCGGAACTCAACCTCAAGCAATCCCGTGAGATGGCCCGCAACACGCCGATGCTGCAAGGGCTGGGCATTGCACAAATCGCCCTGACTACAGGTGTTGGCGCCTTGTTCATCGCCCGAGGCGAACTGTCGGCTGGCGAGTTAACGGCATTCCTCGCAACTCTGAATCTGCTGCAGCTCCCCTTGCGAACCATCGGCATGATGGTCAACGCCATCGCGCGCTGTATCTCATCTTCTGAGCGGGTTTTCGAACTCCTCGATGCGCAATCCGCAGTGAAGGACGCCGCGAATGCAAGCGTGCTTGCGGATGTCGTCGGCCACGTGCGGTTCGATGGCGTAGCGTTCGGCTACAATCTCGCGACTCCGGTGCTGCAAAGGATCGACATCGACGCGAAGCCCGGCACTGTGATCGCTTTGCTGGGCCCAGCCGGCAGCGGCAAATCAACGCTGGTCAACCTGTTGCCGCGGTTCTACGACGTGACTGCAGGTGCGATCACGATCGACGGTACGGATATTCGTAGCGTCACGCTCGAATCACTGCGTTCGAGTATCGGGATAGTTCAACAGGATGTATTCCTGTTCATTGGCACGATCCGCGACAATATTGCATACGGTCGGCCGGGAGCGACGCAAGAGGACGTTGAGCGAGCGGCGAAGGCCGCGCGTATCCACGACTTCATCATGAGCCTTCCCGAAGGCTACGACGAATGGGTGGGTGAGCGAGGCGTCACGCTATCTGGCGGACAGAAGCAGCGTGTGGCGATTGCGCGCACCCTGCTTCTGGATCCCCGGATACTGATTTTCGATGACTCCACCGCAAGTGTGGACTCGCAGACCGAATTCCTCATTCTCCAGGCGCTCAATGAACTGATGCACGGTCGTACGACCTTCGTGATCGCTCAGCGGCTGCGAACAGTCATGCGCGCCGATGAAATCATCGTCCTCGACCGCGGGAGCGTGGTGCAGCGAGGCACCCATCAGCAACTGCTTCAACAGGAAGGCCTGTATAAGCAGATCTTCGACCTCGAACTGAAGGATCAGGAGGAGGCGTTGGGCGAGATTGCTGTTAGCCGCAGCGCTGGTTCAATGGGTGCGCCGGTGATCACTGGGGAGGCCGAGTAATGGCGATGTGGGGCGGTGGCGGCGCAGCCGGCTGGAGCTCGAACATCGGCGGTGGGCGCGGCATGGGCGGCGGACGCGGCTCTGACGGCTGGGACGACCAATATCTCGGCAAAGTCTACGACGCTCAGGTGGTCCGTCGGATGGCCCCATACGTCCGCCCGTACAAGCGCGAAGTCATCATCGCGTTCGCGGCAATGACCGTGCAGTCGATCGCGAACTATGCGCAACCGTTTATCATCGGCCTCACCGTTCAGGCGGGCATGCAGGGCAATGAACGCCGTGTGTTTCTGCTGCTCGGCGTGCTGTTGCTCATGGCTGTCGGCGGCTGGCTGTCGCTGTATGTGCAGCAGATCGTCATCAACAACGTCGGAAACCGCATTCTCGTCAAACTGCGTACCGACATGTATGAGCACATGCAAGGGTTGTCTCTGAGTTTCTATGACCGTATGGAGGTCGGCCGGATGATCTCCCGGCTGACCAGTGATGTCACCGTTATCCAGGACTTGTTGACAACCGGCTCTCTCAACTTCGCGGCGGACTTTGTTGGGCTGGCTGTTGTGATCACACTGGCCGTGCAGGCGGACTGGATACTGGCGCTGGTGACCTTCGCTGTCGTTCCGCCGCTGCTGGTGATCATGGTCTACTGGTCTGGGCACGCAAAACGCGCCTTCGTCAATGTCCGGGTTCAGGTGAGCGCCCTCTATGGCACCCTTGCAGAGAACCTCTCTGGAGTCCGGGCGATCCAGTCGATGTCGCGTGAGGGCGAAAACAGCCGCCGCTTCGACCGGCTGAACCAGGAGAACCGCAATGCCGCGATCTGGGCCGGTCTGCTCACGGCGGCGGTGCTACCTGCAGTCGAGATCGCGGTAGCGATTGCTCTGTGTGGAGTGATCGTCGTCGGAGGCCTGCAGGCTCTCAACGCAAGCAACATCGATGTTGCAAAAATGCTTGGCGCGATCACCGCATTCACGCTTGCCGTTGGCAAGTTCTTCGACCCGATCCGTGATCTCGTCCTGCAGTACACAATGGTGCAGCGGGCAATGGCAGGTGGCGAGCGGGTGTTCGAAGTGCTCGACACTGTGCCGAAGATTCAAGATCGCCCTGGCGCGATCGAACTTGAACAGATTGAAGGACGCGTCGACTTCAACCACGTCTACTTCCACTATGTTGAAGGCATTCCTATCCTGCAGGATGTCGATCTGCACGTTGTACCGGGCGAAACGATCGCGTTCGTCGGGCACACAGGTGCTGGTAAGACGACGATCACCTCACTGGTGAGCCGCGGATACGACGTCACCGGCGGAGCCATCCGCATCGACGGCCACGACCTACGCGATATTCAGCGCCGGTCGCTCACCCGCCATATGGGTGTCGTGCTCCAGACGCCATACCTGTTCAGCGGGACGATCGCGGACAACATCGCGTACGGACTGCCCGACGCGAAACCGGGAGACATCGAGGCCGCTGCGCGGGCGGTAGGCGCAGATGAGTTCATCGCGCGGTTACCGAACGGCTACAAGACACTGCTCCGGCAGGGTGGCCAGAACTTTTCCGTTGGCCAGCGACAGCTGATCAGTTTCGCACGGGCGATCTTGGCCGCCCCGCGCATCCTTGTGCTCGACGAAGCAACTGCCTACGTCGACACTCAAACCGAGGTGATCATTCAGCGTGCGCTCCGCGAGTTGCTGAAAGGGCGCACCTCGTTCGTCATCGCACACCGGCTCTCGACCATCCGTGAGGCGACCCGGATCTGCGTGCTCGATGAAGGACGGATCGCCGAGATCGGGACGCACGAAGAGTTGCTCACTCAGAACGGTATTTACGCGAACCTGTACCGAATGACCTATGAGACAGAGCAGACGCAACGCGAAACCGAAATGCTCGGCGAAGACGCTGCGATAGCGCGCCGTCGCCGCGGGGAAGTAACCGAATCCGGGCAGGCTGGTGAGCTTCCCGTCCCAGCCCCCGGAGCGTAGGACGTAAGTGCTCGGCCTGCCCGGCTTCGAGCGCTGGTGTGACCGTTTCACTGTCGTACTAGTCGAAGCTCAAACGCAGTTGTAGACCTTCAAGCCGTCGCGGCGTATGCAGCAGGCGGAACGCCTCAATGCGTTCTCCGGCACGCTGCTCGGCGTCGACTTCACTCCGAGGCTGATCGTATTGATACTGCCAGATGTGACGTGCTTCGTGTGCGGCTACAGAGACTAGCGCCTCGCGCCAGTTGTGGAACGTGAGCACGGGTGAACGCTTGCCGCCATAGCCATGCTGTTCTACGACCTGCCGCTCAGTCTGTACCCGTCCGAGGCGGTCGCGTCGCCGCCGCAGTACGGCTGCTGAAGTATCCTCGTCACGCTTGACCTTCACCCAGCGCACACTCGTCTGGAGGTTCGTGCAGGGAAACAGTTTGGGCGCCCCGATGCCGATCGTGACGAGGCGATCGACATCCTCGTCATGGGTTCGCGCTGAGAGATGCGGAATGCCTTCGTACGCGCGGCCTCGATAGGCACGCGACGAGTTGCGTACGTGAACCGCCAGCCGACTGTGGTCAATATCCTGCATGCCGAACGCGACGAGGAGGCGGACCTCGGGGTCAGAGTACCGGCTAGTGTTCGTCAGTTTCATCGAGGCTGTCCGTGGCCGAGGGAGGTGCCATCCCCAATATAAACGGGTTTCCTTTACCACTTCTCGCAAGATTGCTTCCATTTTGGCTACATCTCGAAAGCCTTACGGGCTGCGCTGTCATCCAAAATGAACGGACGTTGCATTTGATAGGCAGTTTCCTTGAATGCTTTGAGCAAGGGATTCAATAGCGCAAAGAGATTCCACATAACGGTTGGGACTGAAGCGATCTTTGGGTTTTTACATCAGCAGCTGCGGCTAATTCGCCAACCAGTTCTCTCTGCGTTTTTGCCTCATTACTTGGAACGTGCCACGCCTTACCCCAAGCCTTTGAATTCACTGCAACAATTTGCATGAGTCGAGCAACATCTAACAAATACGTTCAAGTGTGCTTTACATCAATATCTCCAAGCACCTGTGCAGGTTTTCCTATAAGAATTTTGGGCATAACACGAGACCCGACTCGGCTTTGTTCTCCAGCATCGACATAATTAGAGCCACGAACTTCAGTTGCTTTAATTCTTCCCGCTCTGGCTGCGCCAGGGCCCCCCAAGGGTGCCCATGATGCCAATGGAGGCCTACACGCTGCCGCTTGCGCCGAGTGCCATGACGACGTGTCCGACTCGTATCTCATTCGCCGGTGCGAGTTCCGGCCCTTCGGTCGCTCTTTCCGACTGCAATAGCGCGAGGTCGGCGCCGAGGTCACGGCCGATCAGACAAGCCTCGGTCTGTTCGCGGCCATATAAGGTGACGTGAATTGCGTCTTCGCGCTCAATGACGTGGTTGGCAGTGATGATCAGACCGTCCGATGACCAGAGGATGCCGCTGGCCGGAAACCAGCGACGCACATTGACGGCGACGGTCCAGACTGCGGCTCGCTGCGACCGCAGTGGCAAAATCATCGGAATATTGCCGTGCGGTGCCCATAGATGTGGTTATGCTGCTCTTCTCTGCTGCTGCGGATGTGCTCCGCGAGATGAGCATTGCCTATCAGGCTTGAGCCGGAATCACCTGAACAGGCAGTCGTGAGCCTCACTGTTCGGGCAGGCAGTAGGATACCCATCTGGGCAGGATGCCCGTGGACGAACGGATGGCGCGTGTTTCCCATTCGTGACCTGAACCCGACGCGGATCACCCCGGTGATGACGCTGGCACTGATCGCCATCAACGTCCTCGTCTGGTTGCTCTGGCAGCCGCACGGGAGCGTGCAAGATGATGTGGAATTCCTGTATGAACGCTCGGCAATCGCTTGCGAAGTGCTCATGGGGCGGCCACTGACCTTTGACGAGATTAATGGCCAGATGTGTGATCCTGCGGCATCCAGTGGCGTAGCCTTTCCGGAGAAGATTCCTCTCGCCTCGCTATTCGTGTCGATGTTCCTGCACGGAGGCCTCGCACATCTGCTCGGGAATATGTGGTTCTTGTGGCTGTTCGGTAACAACGTCGAAGAAGCCTACGGTCACCTCCGGTACTTAGCCGCCTACTTGGTGGCGGGGCTGGTCGCCACATTCGGATTCGTGGTGCTGCATCCGGACAACACCACACCACTGATCGGTGCGTCCGGTGCGATTGCCGGCGTGCTCGGGTCGTACCTTGTGCTTTTCCCCGGAAAGATGGTCATGTCGTTGGCGTTTTTCATGGTGATACCGGTGCCGGCAGTACTCTTTCTAGGGCTATGGTTCCTCGGGCAGTTCGCCATTGGTGACGCCGGTGTCGCATGGGAGGCCCACGTCACAGGTTTCGTCGTTGGTGTAGTAGTAGCGGTTGTGTTCCGCGCTCCGTTGCTCGCCCGCGTACGCCAAGTCGCGGCAAGCCCACGCCACGCGCGTTGGTGAATCCAAGTAACAGGCGAAGGTGAGAGAACGCTATGAGCGACTATATCGAACAGTTGTTAGAAGAACTCACCAACGCTCCCGGCCCGACCGGGTTCGAGGGACCAGTGCGCGCTATCGTCCGCCGCGAACTTGCGCCGATCGCCGATGAGATCGCCACCGACGGCCTTGGCTCGCTGATCGCGCGACTTGATGGCCCCGGCGGCGGTCCGCGAGTAATGCTTGCGGCACACATGGATGAACTCGGACTGCTGGTGCGGCGGGTGACTCCAGAAGGGTTTGTGAAGTTTCAGGGACTTGGCGGGTGGCTGGATCAATCGCTGATTAACCAGCGCTGGACGATCCTCACCAGTCAAGGCGCCGTGCTGGGTGTCACAGGCATCAAGACCGTGCACGTCATGACTGCCGAAGCACGCGGCAAGGTGTTCCCTCGTGATGACATGTTCATCGATGTTGGGGCGACAAGTGCTGAGGATGCCGAACAGCGCCTCGACATCCGCCCAGGCGACCCCGTGGTGCCCGAAAGCCGGTTTGTACCGCTAGCAGGTGGCAAACTCTATCTCGCAAAAGCTTGGGACGACCGCGTGGGCATCGGCGTGATGATCGAGGCGATGCGCGCGCTGCACACGCAAGAGCACAAGAACACAGTGTTCGCGGTGGCAACCGTGCAAGAAGAAGTCGGGCTGCGTGGCGCGGAGACGAGCGCGAACTACGTATCGCCCGACATTGGCATCAACCTCGAATCCGGCGTTGCCGGGGACTATCCCGGGATTACCGTAGACGAGGCGCAGGAAAAACTGGGCAAAGGCCCAGCAATCTTCCTGCACGACATCTCGATGCTCCCCAATCTCAAACTTCGCGACCTGTGTATTGAGGTCGCCCGCGAGGCCGGTGTCCCGCTCCAGTTCAACGTTCTCGCAGGGTATGGCCAGGATGGAGCCGCGATGCAGCGGTCAGGGTCTGGCGCACCTGCGATCAACATCGTCGTCCCGACACGATACCTGCACAGTCACCACGGTGTCATACACCGCGATGATTTCGATCAGGCCGTGACTCTCGTCACTGCATTGGTGCGCCGGTTGGATGCTGAGACTGTCACGCGAGTCCGCGCATTCGACTGATCGATCGCTAACTGGTTGCGTGTCGCAAGATGGCGGCATCTGCGGCTTGCTCGGTGAGCAGCGCGCAGCGGGCGGCATCGAGGATGGCGACTGTCACCACGATGTGGCGACCTGTTACATGCCCCCACGGGCCGGGATACGCGACATCGAGGTTGGTATCAAAGCCGCGCGCAAGCGAGGTGAGCAGCCGGCGATCTTGTTCGAGCCGCGAGAGCAACGCAGGGATTGTTGGTGCGGCATACATGAGCGCAGCCACGGTAGCGAGATGGCGGTCGCTGCGTGGCAAGGCTGCTGCACTTGCCGAAGCCGCGACAGCACCCAGCGTAGCCGCGGCCAATTCTGTCGTGGCGAGCAATGAGGCGACGTGCCAGCGAGGCGCATGTTCGCCGCGGGCGGCGTAATCGGCGTCTTCTTCGTCCAGCGAGCGGAGTGCGGTGGCGAGCCGGCGGTGCAACTCCCCGCTGACCTCCTCGACTTCATCGAGGGAGAGCGCGAGCAGAGCAGGGTCGATGCCGTCGAAAGCGCCTGTCACGACCGTCTCCTGTAGGCTGCACGCATGGAGCGGGTTGGCCTCGGTACGCATCTTCTCGTGCTTGCGGCACTTGTAGTCAACCTCTGGGTTGGCGGCGACCTCATCGAGGCATGGGCCGGGCACGCCGTACGCGTGGGATTCGAGGCGCTGCTGATCCTCGGCTACCTCGTGCTGATAGTCGGTCTGACTGTCCCAATCCGTTTGTGGAAGCGGGAAAAGTAGCAGGCTACTGGGATGGCTTGCGGTGCGGTCGAGGTGGAAACAGCTTCGAAGCTTCCAGGTCGGCGTCAATCGAGTCGCTCGCCCGCCGGAGCACCTGCTGATCGGCTGTGACCCCGTCGTTGAAGAACAATAGTCCGATCTGCTCCGTGATGAAGTCCAGCAGCATGGCGGCTAAGCCGCCGATGTCCTCGCCACGTTCTTCTCGTCAGTAGTCGTGGATGCGGGCGAGCGCATACTCGCGATTCTCGCGGCTGAGTTTCACCGGCTCCGCCAAGGTGGACATGGTAGCGCGGACAGGCTTCGTTGGCGCGGTTGACCCCCCGATCCGGGGCGACCTAGCATCGATGATCGTGGGCGATTAGCTCAGCTGGTCAGAGCGTCCGGTTTACACCCGGAAGGTCAGAGGTTCGAACCCTCTATCGCCCACCAGGCCCACCTCAGTCGTCCGACTGAGTCTGCCGGAGCCGCGTAGTATGATTCTCCAGCGTACGTCGAATCATCTGCGTGCCGTAATGATCGCATGGAACCATCGGAGCGGGGGAACTCGTGCCCAGCCACAGTACCCACGAATGGCAAGAAGGCCCGTACAAGCAGGCCGTCGACCGCTTCAAGGAGAGGCAGCCGCGATTCGAGTCGTCATCAGGTACCGAAGTCGACCCGATGTATGGCCCCGAAGCCCTCGCTGAGTGGAACTACCACGAGAAGCTCGGGTTCCCGGGCGAATACCCATTCACGCGCGGCGTGCAGCCGACGATGTACCGCGGTCGGCTCTGGACGATGCGCCAATACGCTGGCTTCGGTGACGCTGAGGAGTCGAACCGCCGTTACAAGTTCCTCCTCGAACAGGGACAAACCGGCCTCTCTGTTGCATTCGATCTACCGACCCAGATCGGCTACGACTCGGACGACCCCCACGCCGAAGGCGAAGTCGGCAAAGTTGGCGTCGCCATCGCCTCGTTGGAGGACATGGAGACACTAACCGGAGGGCTGCCGCTCGACAAAGTCACCACATCGATGACGATCAACGCAACTGGCTCAATCCTGCTCGCGATGTATGTCGCGGCGGCCAAGAAGCAGGGTGCAGATCTCGCGAAAGTTGGCGGCACCATCCAGCACGATGTCCTCAAGGAGTACATCGCCCGCGGCACGTATATCTTCCCGCCACGCCCGTCGCTCCGGCTGATTACCGATGTATTTGCGTGGTGTAAAGACAACCTGCCGGAATGGAACACGATCTCCATCTCTGGCTACCACATGCGCGAGGCAGGCTGTACCGCCGCCCAAGAACTTGCATTCACCTTTGCCGACGCCATCGAGTACTGCGATGCAGCCATCGCGACGGGGCTCACGATCGACGAAATCGCACCACGGCTATCGTTCTTCTGGGCCTGCCACTCGAACTTCCTCGAGGAGGTTGCAAAGTTTCGGGCCTCAAGGCGAATGTGGGCACGTATCGTTAAGGAGCGCTACGGCTCCGACAACTCTAGGTCGCAGTCACTCCGCTTCCACACGCAGACCGGCGGTGCAACGCTCACCGCACAGCAGCCGATGAACAACTTGCTGCGCACGGCTTTCCAGGCCATGTCGGCCGTACTCGGCGGCACACAATCACTTCATACCAACTCTTGGGACGAGGCGCTCGCGCTGCCCACCGAGGGCTCCGTGGAACTCGCGCTGCGTACACAGCAGATCATCGGATACGAGACCGGAGCTGCCGATGTGATCGACCCCCTCGCGGGTTCATATTACATCGAGCACCTAACGGATCGCGTTGAGGCTGAGGCCGACGCCTACATCAAACGTATCGAGGATATGGGCGGCGCACTGGTCTGTATCGAGCAGGGCTTCCAGCAGCGAGAGATTCAGGAATCTGCCTACCGGCTCCAGCACATGATGGAGACCAAAGAGCGCACCGTCGTCGGTGTGAACCAGTTCCAGACGGAAGCGCTTGAAGTACCGGACATCATGCGGGTCGACCCTGCAATCGGCCGACGTCAGGTCGCGCGTCTGCAAGCGCTCCGTGCGCGTCGCGACAACGCGATGGTGAAGCGATGTCTCGTAGACATTCGTGCCGCCGCTCGCGGCACGGATAACATGGTGCCGCTGCTCATCGCGGCAGTAGAGGCGTACGCCACGATTGGCGAAATCTGTGGCATCCTTCGCGAAGAATGGGGCGAGTATCAGGAAGTGCTCACGATCTGAGTGCGCCGGAATCGCGTGCGGAGATACAGAGGGGAACGACGACCTGTGATCGAGCGCCTGCATCATGTCGGAGTTATTGTCCCAAGCGCTGATGCGGCGCTGAAGTTCTACCGTGACACGGTGGGTCTCAAAGTCACTGCTGACGAGGTGATGACTGCTCAGGGTGTTCGCGCCGTCCTTCTAGCCATCGGTGAGAACGAGATCGAGGTCATGGAACCTGTCGTCCCCGACACCGGCGTGGCGCGCTTTCTCGCCAGCCGAGGTCCTACGCTGCACCACTTCTGCTTCAGCACCCCTGACATCCGAGGGGAACTCGCACGCATCAAGGCGCTGGGCGATGTCGAACTGATCGATCAGGAGCCACGCCCCGGCCTCGCGGGCGAAGTGGCCTTCATCCACCCTCGCTCGATGCACGGCGTGCTCGTAGAACTCGCACAGCCACGGCCCGGGGCGCACGCGTCCAGCGGAAAAGGTATCGATCACATCGTTTGCCGCGTGAAGGACCTCGAAGCTGCGGCAGCCTCATGGGAGCGCGTGCTTGGGCTGAGGATGACCAATCGCATCCCAACACCGAACTCGATTATCGGACAGGTGCCGTGCAGCCAGACGACAATTGAGCTGATCGCCCCCGCAAGTGCTGACTCGCCGATGGCGCAACAACTTGAAGCCGACGGTGAACGCGCGGTCTCGATGGCGGCCATTGACGTGAAGGACATCGCTTCGCACGTCGCGAAGTACCGCGCTGCTGGGTACACACTCGAAGATGCGACACCGGGTGTGCTGCCGAACAGCGTGCGAACCTCGATCTCCGCCGATCAGACATTCGGCATGAGCATTCAGTTGATCGAATTTTCGTGTTGAGGAGACTGCTATGGCTATCGAACAACACACCATCCGCGTCCTGATCGCGAAGCCCGGCCTCGACGGCCATGATCGAGGCGCGAAGGTCGTCGCGCGTGCCCTCCGCGACGCTGGCATGGAAGTCATCTACACCGGCATCCGTCAGACTCCGGAGATGATCGCCGAAGCTGCTCTGCAGGAAGACGTGCAGGTCGTGGGCCTTTCGATCTTGTCGGGAGCGCACCTCGAGATCTTTCCCCGCGTGATCGCTGAACTCCGGAAACGCGGCGTCGATGACGTGATGCTGTTTTGCGGCGGAATCATCCCTGAAGGCGATATTCCGCCGATCAAAGCGATGGGCTTCGCTGGCGTCTTTGGCCCCGGTACAGACACCAACGACATCATCTCCTTCGTGCGTGAGCACGCCCCCGAGCGAATGTAGCCAGCGTGCTTGCTTCCGACCTTGCTGAGGGCGTCCTCGCCGGAAATCGCCGCGCCTTGGCCCGTGCCATCAGCCACATCGAGGCGGACACGGCAACTGGTCGTGATCTGCTTGCCGCCTTATACCCCCGTACTGGCCGCGCACAGACGGTTGGGGTGACCGGCTCCGCCGGTGCCGGCAAATCAACGCTGGTCGGGGCGCTCGCGCGTGAGGAACGGAAGCGCGGGCGAACCGTCGGCATCGTCGCGGTAGACCCCTCATCGCCGTTCTCGCACGGAGCGATCCTCGGCGACCGTATCCGCATGCAAGCCCTGACCGCCGATGGCGGTGTCTTTATGCGCTCCATGGCGTCCCGCGGCAACCTCGGCGGCCTCGCTGAGATGGCCTCTGGCGTCGTCGACGTGATGGACGCGGCCGGATTCGATGTTGTGCTCCTCGAGACAGTGGGAGCCGGCCAGGATGAGGTCGAGGTGGCGACGGCTGCCCAGACGACCGTGCTCGTGGCTAACCCCGGCGGTGGCGATGATGTCCAGTCGATGAAGGCTGGGCTCATGGAAATCGCCCAGATCATGGTGGTGAACAAGGCAGATCTTGCGGGTGCCGACACCGCCGTAATGCAGCTACGAGGTCTGCTGGCGATCGCGCCCCTCCGTGCTTGGACGCCCCCCATTCTGAAAGCTGTCGCCAAGACCGGCGAAGGTATCGCAGAACTCGCGGATGCCATCGACCGTCACCATGAACATAGCCGGACATCCCCTCATGCCGCCGAAGAGCGTCGTGCCCACGCGCATGCGCAGATCGTCTCGCTTGCTCGTTCCGCCTTGTACCGTGAAGCGCTCCAGACTGCCGAGGCTGAAGGCGTGCTGCAATCGCTCGTCGATGACGTGGCGGTGAGACAGCGAGACCCGCGTGCCGCGGCCACGACCTTGCTCGATGTCATGCGCATACGCTGGCAGGCGCGTGCCTGAGGTGGTGATGCCGAAGGCATTGCTCCTACTGTTCATGAGCTCGCTGATGATCGTCTCATGCGCCACCGACCCGCCTAAGCCTGCGCCGCCGGCCTCGATGTCGGTGACTGCCGCTGCCACAGTTGCCGCAACACCCTCCACGGTGATCGAGCGCACGCCTCTCACTCCTAGCCCGGCTCCGGCGATCACACCGATGGTTACTGCGGCACCTGCTCCGCCTGCAACTGTGCCTGTGCCGCGTGGCGCGATCCATGAGATTGAGCGAGGCAATCTCGACCGAGCGGAAATCGCATTTACACTCGATTGCGGCGGGCACGCGACTGGAACCGCTGAGATACTTGCGGTGCTTCGCGATGCAGGCGTCCGCATTACGTGGTTTATGATCGGAGACTGGGTGCGCGCATACCCCGATCTGGCCCGTGAAATAGCCGCCCGCCACGAGATCGCCAATCACAGCAATACGCACCCTGACTACCGCGATCTGACCGATGTGCAGATCGCCGCAGACCTTGATGCCGCCGACAGGACGTTCCGCGAGGTGCTCGGCGTGTCGAGCAAACCCCTCTGGCGGGCGCCATCGGGCGCGCGCGATGACCGGGTGCTGGCCGCCGCCACCCACGCAGGCTGGCTGCTGCACATCTTCTGGACGTTTGGCCGCGATACCAGCGGTAACCTCGTGACCGGAGATTCCGGCGACTGGCGTGGCTTCAACGCACAGCAAGTCGCAGAGAACATCCGCCGCGTCACCGCCTTGAGGAACGGTGTCATTACAGTTAGCCACTGCGACAGTGAGGCGACACGCGCCTCGCTGCCTGAAGTGCTCCGTGAGTTACGCGAGGCAGGACTCCGCGTCACAACGGTCTCCGACGTGCTGCGGTAGTACTATCTCGGACTCATGAGCCCACAACGCCTCCGGATTACGTATCGCAGCGATGCTCCAACCGAGCAACGCGGCAACTTCGCACGACTTTGGGTCGACGCCATCGAGGCTGCTGGCCTACTGGCGGCACGCGCTGATGGCGGCCGGCGTGCTCATGTTGAGTTCGGACCGGCGCTGCCTGAAGGCGTGTCCGGTAACTGCGAACTACTTGATATCTGGCTTGATCGCCCCGCCGAGCCTGCCGAGGTGTGTGCACGTCTCCGTGAGGCGTTGCCGCCCGGACTAGTGCCGGTCGATGTTGAAGACATTGGCGAGCGGCTCCCGTCGCTTGCCACCTCAGTCGTCGCCTACCGCTACCGAGCGGTATTCGCCGCTGGTTCTGTGGATGGTGCCGCCCTCCATGCGCGCACTGTGTGGTTTTCGGAACAGCCCTCATTCGAACGCGAAGAACTCCGAGGCGAACGCCTCCGTGTCCTCGATCTCAAGCAAATCATTCGCGAGGTCGCGGCCACCACCATCGACGGTGCTCTACAGGTCGATATGTGTCTCGCGGTCAACCAGCAACAGACCGCCCGACCCGCCACGGTGCTCGATGCACTTGAACTGCCCGCACAACCCGTCAGCCTCGTGCGTACTGCGATCGAGGTGCTGCGACCGAGAGTGGCACTAGCCGCATGGCGCGAACGAGGGCGCTTCGCATGAATAACCTAGAACCTCCCCGAACCGTTGCTCGGCTACTGCTGGTAATGCAGCACAGTGGCGCGCGTATCGAAGGGCTCTCGCGTCAGTATGCCCCAGTCGCCGGGTACACCCATGACGACGCTTCCGATGTGGTTGCTGTTGCGGCCGGGATCGCCAGTGCACACTTGGGCGCGACGGTGACGCTGACTGCTGGTAACGAGGCATTGCGAGTGTTGCTCTGTCATGCCCTCGGCGTGCCGCCTTCGGCAAGCTTCATTGTCGCGCCGAACACTATCAGCGTGGTTGAGGTCGATTTGGACGGTCGCTGGGCGGTCGTGAGGGTGAACGAGGGAAACCCGCTGCCGGGCGACTGATGAGGAGCGGGCGTGCTAACTCGACAACGCGCTACTAGGCCTGCTCCTCGGCATCGGACACCGCTGCCGGCTCGGATACTGTCCGTCGCTCCGCAAGTCGTTCGAGAGACGCCCGTGTCTGTGTGGCGGTAACTGGATGCTCGATGCTCGATGCTCGATGCTCGATGCTCGATGCTCGATGCTCGATGCTTGTGCTTCCTGTCTCGAGCAGTTCTTTACGAGTCTTCCGCCGATCTGCAAGCACTTCAAGGTCAGCTCGGACGCGGAACCCACGCGCGATATCCGCTGAACGCTTCCTCGCCGGCGGGTGTGCGGCGGCCTGCGCCTGCTTCGCTGCCGGTGCTTTCGCCCCTGTACTCCTGGTGGCTTTGCGAATGACTTCGCGTGCACCTGCGACTCGCAGTGCTCGCACCGGCCGCTCGGTGGGTGCACCTGCAGCGGCCCAGTGCCCGAAGGTGCTTGTGGCATGTACTGACTTCCCGTGAGGCACTGACGGTATTCCTACCCTGATCATCGACATCGATGAAGGGCGCTGGATATCTGATTCTGACGTTTGAGTCTGCGTAATCTGTCTGGTAGGGTGCTAGTGGCGGGAAAGTACGATCGGATACGGCCCAGATGCACCTTGCTCGCTTGGGATCGTTCGGCCCGGCACATGTAGTGCTCGCCATCGCTAGTCTGTTCCTGATGCTCTTCCTGTACTCCGCTCTGCAGACCGCGACGCATACTTATCGCCTGCACGAGCAACGCCAACAACTCACGTATGAGGTAAATGAACTCCGCCGTCAGCGTGCCGAGCTGGAAGGTCTGCGCGAGTACCTCGCTTCAGATGAATACCTTGAAGCAACCGCGCGGATACAGTTCGGATTGATCCGCCCCGGGGAGACCGCTGTGATCGTGGACGGCCCTCGGCTGCCTCCACCCGAGCGTCAACCGGGACAACGCTGGTGGGAAGCACTGTTCGCCCGTTAACTGCGCAAGCTAGGCTGTTCGCATGAATCCCCCGCCCTCGACCCGGCAGATCGAGGCGTTTGAACGTCGTGTGGCCCGCGCGCTCCAAGTACACGTCCCGCATGACGCCCGAGTGCTCGTGGCTTGCTCCGGTGGCCCTGATTCCACGGCGACGCTAATAGCGGTTGCACGTCGCCATGCTGGACACGGCATGGTCAGCGCCGCCCATTTCGACCACGGCCTGCGTGCTGCTGATGAGACGGCAGCCGACCTCGATGCCGTCCGCGATATTGCGAAGCGATTAGGTGTCGACGTCCTGCACGGTTCCGCCGACACTATGGCAGGCGGCTCGGAAGCAGCCGCCCGCGATGCGCGTTATCGCTGGCTCGCATCCGCGTGTGCCGAAGCAGGCGTTATTTGGTGCATCACCGGGCACACACTCGACGACCAGGCCGAAACAGTGCTACTCCGACTCACACGTGGCGCAGGTCTGCTCGGTGCCGCTGGGATGGCTTCTGTCGCGCCGTGGCCAGTTCCTATTGATAGAGATGTACTTCGGTTAGTAAGGCCCCTGCTAGATATCCGCCATGCCGAAGCCGCGGCCTACCTGCATGCGCTAGGCATTGCGGCACGTGTCGACTCGACAAACTGGCTGGTCGACTTCCACCGGAATCGCCTTCGGCATCGCGTCCTTCCGGAACTGCGCACAGTGAATCCTCGTGCCGAAGAAGCCATCGCTCGCTTTGCCAACCAGGCGCGCGAGGATGATGCCGCCCTATCTGCTTGGGCCGAAGCCACCGAATCGGCAATCGTCCAGCCGGACGGAGAACGTGCCGTACTGCTCTTGCGGGTCGGCCTACGCGCCCTGCCGCGCGCGGTGGAAAGCCGCGTCCTGCGGCGGGCCGCCGCGAGCCTCGGAATCGCGCTGGATGCGGGGCAAATCGAAGCATTGCTGCGGCTGAGTGGCCGGCGCGGCGCTCGGCTCTCCTTACACGGCGGCGAAGCTGTTGTCCTCGATGCCCATCTACGGCTTGCGGCCAGTTGACATGACGATCGACCACACATAACATCCTCTCGGTTGGAGCGCATTTCGGTCTGGCCAGCAGTGGCCCAGCTTGCACTGCTTGACGCAGTGTGTAGCAGATGATAGTCTCCCCTGACGCCGCTCGAGGACGAGCGGATCGCACATTTACATCTGGATAGCAGACAGAAGCAGTAACAGGATTCCCGTCAATCCTGGTGCGGCTGCGCTTGGCCTCGGCGTCTTGTACGCGGTGGGTGAGTGGAGCCGTGCCGTTTGTTTGATGTTCAACTCTTCAACTGGCCTCGGCCGGTTGTTCTATGGAGAGTTTGATCCTGGCTCAGGATAAACGCTGGCGGCGTGCCTTATGCATGCAAGTCGAACGCACCGCAAGGTGAGTGGCGAACGGGTGAGTAACACGTAGGAACCTGCCCGGAAGTGGGGAATAACCGCGCGAAAGCGTGGCTAATACCGCATGTGGTCGAAAGACTAAAGCTTTATGTGCTTCCGGAGGGGCCTGCGGCGGATTAGCTTGTTGGTGGGGTAACGGCCTACCAAGGCGACGATCCGTAGCTGGTCTGAGAGGATGGTCAGCCACACTGGGACTGAGACACGGCCCAGACTCCTACGGGAGGCAGCAGCAAGGAATTTTGCGCAATGGACGAAAGTCTGACGCAGCAACGCCGCGTGGGGGATGAAGGCCTTCGGGTTGTAAACCCCTTTTGCGAGGGAAGAAGATCTGACGGTACCTCGCGAATAAGCCACGGCTAACTACGTGCCAGCAGCCGCGGTAATACGTAGGTGGCAAGCGTTGTCCGGATTTACTGGGCGTAAAGCGCGCGCAGGCGGACTGGTTAGTCCGGGGTGAAATCTCACGGCTCAACCGTGAGCGGTCCCCGGATACTGCCAGCCTTG
The DNA here is from genome assembly GCA_945903275.1 of Thermoflexus hugenholtzii JAD2. Classification (GTDB taxonomy): domain Bacteria; phylum Chloroflexota; class Dehalococcoidia; order UBA2979; family UBA2979; genus RH-chloro-G1. The sequence goes on along the minus strand of CAMDNW010000002.1, from coordinate 141 downwards.
AGGGGTCTAGAGGAGAGCGGAATTCCCGGTGTAGTGGTGGAATGCGTAGATATCGGGAAGAACACCAGTGGCGAAAGCGGCTCTCTGGGGACCATCTGACGCTGAGGCGCGAAAGCGTGGGGAGCGAACCGGATTAGATAC
>CAMDNW010000001.1 GCA_945903275.1 Thermoflexus hugenholtzii JAD2 | reverse complement strand
ATGCCCCGGAATCCGGGGCATCGTTGTGTCCGCACCATGACATCCGATAGGAATCAGCCGCCTGCGATAGCCGGCAGTATCTGCACTTCGGAGCGCTCGCCGACCTCCATCATCAGGCCGACCTCGCTCGGCTCGCCGTCGACGGCGAGGGCGACGCCCTCCTGAATCTCGCCGGCAGAGACGAGCAGCGGTTTCATCCCGGGATACGCTTTCTCCAGATTGTCGACGACCTCTCGGAGGGTCTTACCTTCGATCTCGACGCGATCCTTGCCGTCAGTGACGTTACGCATGAGCGAGGGGATGAATACCAGTGCCATCGTGTCCGTTCCTTCACCAGCGACCGCATCGCGCTTCGGGGGTGCGGTGCATCCAGTATCGCATCTCCGGCCAGCGAGCCGGGCACGAGTGAAGCGCCCTCGCGGGCGCCTCACTCACTTGTTCAACGTACTACGACCGTCGAATGACGGCGATGACTGCGCAACATGGAGCCTCGCAGGCTATGCCCTCTCGGCGGCGTGCTGCACAGCACGGATGATCTTGTCGTAGCCGGTGCAGCGGCAGAGGTTACCGGCAAGCCAGAAGCGAATCTCGTGCTCGGTCGGGTGCGGGTTGAACTCCAGCAGCGCCGTGGCGGCGACGAGGAAGCCTGGTGTGCAGATGCCGCACTGGAGCGCGGCGTCCTCGAGGAAGGTCTGCTGGAGGGTGGTCAGTTGGCCGTCCTTCTCCAGTCCTTCGACCGTGGTGATGCTGGCGTCCTGGCACTCGGCGGCCATGACACAGCACGAGTTCACGAGGCGGCCATCCATGATGACGGCGCACGCGCCACAGTTGCCGTTGTTGCATCCCTCTTTGACGCCGGTGAGGCCGATGCGGTCACGAAGCGCCTCGAGCAGGCTGTCCCGCTCGTCAGCCATGAACTCAATGTTCTCGCCGTTGATGTTCGAATTGACGATAATCCGCTGGCTCAACGTATCCCCCTCATCATTTCCGTACTACTTGCCCCGACGGCGATGCCGGGAGATCAGTTGAACTCAGTCTGTTCGCCCTTAATGCGGTGTACCGCATCGCGGATGGTGCGCTCGGCGAGCACGTAGGACAGTTGCTTACGCTGCCGAATCGAACCGCGCATATCGTCGATCGGCCGAGCTGCGTTGCGCGCGACCGTAGCGACCGCTGCAATGGTCTCCTCGTTCAAGGGCTTGCCCACCGCTGCCGTACTCGCCTCGGCCACGAAGAGCGGGGTCGCGGCGACGGCGCCAAGGGACAGCTTCAGGTACGAGATGTTGTTGCCTTCGAGCTGGATGTGGGTCGCGCAGCTGGCGACCGCGATGTCCATTTCGTTGCGCGGGATGAAGCGCAGGTAGCGGGCGTTCGCGTTCGGCTTCGGGGCCGGGAAGTGCAGCGAGACGATGACTTCGCCGAGTTCCAGCACGCTGCGGCCGGGCGCGGTGCAGAAGTCTTCAGCCTTCACCTGCCGCGCACCGTTGGGGCCGACGATGTTGGCCGTACCCTCGAGCACCATCATCGTCGGGATGCTGTCACCGGCAGGGCCGGCGTTGGCAAGGTTGCCACCGAACGAGGCGCGGCCCTGAATGGCCGTCCCGCCGATGAGCGACGCAGAATCGACGAGAGCCGGATAGAGCCGACGGATGGTCTCGTCGCGGTAGATGCGGTAGAGCGGTGTGGCCGCGCCCAGCGTCAGTCCGGCGGTCTGGTCGAAACTAATCGACGTCAGTTCCGGAATGTGCTTCACGTCAACGAACACCGAAGTGTCGCGGCGGCGCTCACGCGCCATCACGATGATGTCTGTGCCGCCCGCGAGCACGCGTGCGGTCGGGCCACCCTCTTGCAACAGGCGAACGGCCTCCTGCACGGTCGTGGGCCGGGTGTACTTCACGTCCTGCAACTCGTACTCCTCCCCCGCTGTATCTCGCGCCGGAGCGCGGCGCGCAGCATACAACAAAACTCTCCGCCGCCGGGCGCGGACATCGCTTGTCACTATGGCATGGAGCCGCACGTTCCGCTAGGGGCTTACGTCCCGATGCCTACCGCCTCCGCGGGCCTGCTTCGGGGCCGTTTGTCGCCCCTACCGAAGGCCCGTAGCATGTCATGGCGTGAGAAGGGCACCCGTCCGTGAATGATCGCAGCCAGTTAAAATTTGCCCTCGCAGCAGCGTTTGCCGGACTCACATGGGGTTATCTGCGGCACCGCGAGCGGAAGCCGGGGGTGTTCTCCCTGCTCCAGGGCCTCGAATGGTTCGTCGCATATGGCGGCGCAGCGGCGGTGATTACGCTGATCCGCGAGTTGCTCGAAGAAGCCGAGGTAGACGACACAGTCGAGGAACGGATTACTCACTTCCGGCAGGTCGTCACTGACCGCACCGGCACTGACAGCTAGGTAGCTATGACAACCGACCAGACCACTGACTTCCGAGCCGAGGCGCGTACAGCCGCCACAGCGCTACTGGCAAGCGCACCGTGGCTCGATGTCGCATCGCGGGCACTCGCGCTGTTGGTGCGGCCAGCGGCGACCGCTTGGGCGGAACACGTCGCGACGCCGGCGGTGTGGTTGATCCTCGATGGCGTTGAGGCGCGCTCGCTCGCCGCGCCGATGCGCGAGGCGCTGACCACCAGCGGCGTGTACCGGGCAGGGACGACGGACGGCCTAGATCTGACCGTGTTCACCAGCGAGGCGGTCGCGCGCGCATTCGAAGGCGTGCCGCGCGCGAGCCTCGAACTGCGCTGGACGGTGCGGCACGCGGAGCCGCTGCACGACCCGCTGCACCGGGCGGATGGACTGGCCTCGGCGGCGGGACGGCTACCGACGGACGGGCTGGAGCGCGTGGTGCGTCCGCTCTACGTGACAGCAGTGACCGCAGTGACCGTGCTGAGCGCCTCGCCAGTGGACGGGACGCCGCTGGCTGGGGTCGTGCTAGCGGGTGAGGCGGCAGGGGCGCTGTTGCGGCTCTGCTGCGTGCTGGAGGACGGCACACACCCACCAGCGGAGTACCTAGCGCTCGCGTCGCGCGAGACGCGGCTCGGCAAGCGGGCCGGATCGTGGCTGGACGACCTCGCGGCGGCGGTCGGGGGCGAGGCACGAGCGGCGCGCTGGGTACGTGAGAGCGGCCCGGGCGTGCTTCGAGAGGCCGCCACGGCGCTGCACGCTGAGTTCGGCGGGCGCGATTGGCTGCGCGAACCGGAGACGTACGCCCTCCGTCCCAACCGCTAGCCTTCGCAGATCATGGATGCGGACGAGGTCGGCTGGCTGCGCACCGAGGATGGCCGCGCCGCCACGGCACAGGCTTCCGCCCTGCTGTCGGCTGGCAGTGAACTGACCGCGCTACGGACGCTGGGACGCCACTACGAGGCCCCACAGGCCCGTGCCGCAGTCGCGCTCGCTCACGGCCGCACAGTGGCCGCTAAGAAGTTCGAGGACGCCGAGCGGCTGTGGTGCGACCGCGAGGCGGCCGAACAGGCTAGTCACCGCTTCGTATCCGAGCATCTCGCAGCGCGATTCACTGATTCACGTTATGTCGCTGATCTTGGGTGCGGGATGGGAGCCGACGCGCTGGCGATGGCGCGGTACGCGCGCGTGCTGGGAGTCGACCGAGAGGAAGGGCGGCTGGCGATGCTCATTGCGAACGCCGAAGCGCGCGGACTGAGCGGACGCATCGAAGCACACGCGGCAGACCTCGACACGTGGGACGTGCCAGAGAGCGTCGATGCGGTGTGGTGCGACCCAGCGCGGCGGGAGGCCGACGGGCGGCGATTGCGGCCTGAGACGTGGTCGCCGTCGCTGTCGCGAGCGATAGAACTCGGGCGACAGGCAGCGGGCGCGGGGATCAAACTGGCACCGGGCATCGACCTCGACGCGCTGCCAAAGGAATGCGAGGTGGAGTTCGTCTCGATGGATCGGGGGCTGCGGGCGGCGGTACTGTGGCTGGGGCGGCTGGCACGCTCGCCGCGTACAGCGACGGTGCTGCCGACTGATGGCGCACCGGCTGTCTCGCTCACCGGCGAGGCCGACCGAGGCGAGACACCACTCGGCGAGCCGGGCGCGTACCTCTACGACCCCGATCCGTCTGTAGGACGCGCAGGACTCGTCGAGATGCTCGCGGTGGAGATCGGGGCGTGGAAACTCACCGAGGGGATCGCGTACCTATCGGCAGATACGGCGAGCGAAACGCTATTCGCACGGCGATACCGCGTGCTGTCATGGGTACCGTTCGCGGAGCGGCGGATCGCGGAGGCGCTGGCAAGCCTCGGTATCGCACGCGTGGAGGTGACGCGGCGAGGGTCGCCAGTGGACACAAACGCGCTGGAACGGCGGCTGAACCGAGGTTTGCGAGGCGACCGCGCGGCGGCGCCGGCCGTAGTGGTGCTTACGCGTGTGCAAGAGATGCACGTCGCGATCGTATGCGCACGCGAGTGATGAGAGGCTAGCTTCAGGTCGCGTCCCGTCACCGGCTGCGCATCGACAGCGGGCGGGATACCGGGCACGCCAAAGTCGGTGCCCGAGCCTCCGGAAAGGCGCTCTGTGACCGCGATTGCATCGAGGCTCCGCGGAGGACGGAAGCTGCGCACGTGTCCGTTGATGGCACCCGCGTAGCGCGTGCGTAGAAGGGTAGCTCGGCAAAGGCAGCCGTCTCATCACGGCCAGAGCGGCAGAAACCGGGACAGTCGAGCGCCGTCGCGAAGACGCGCTGCTTCCCAGCTTCGAGCTCGACCGCGAACGGTACAGGCATTAGTTGTTAGCGAACCGCGAAGGGGACAGGGGCACCGAGCACCTCGAAGGCGAGGCGGCTGCGGAGAGCCTCGATGCCCCAGCCGTGCGTGGCGGACGTGAGCAGCACACTGCTATCGGGCGAGGGGTTCACGACCTGCGCGGTCGCCAGATCGCCTTCGGCCTCGACAGGCGCACCGTCCGCGCGGAGGAGGCCGTCGGCCTTGTTGAGCACGGTGACCATCGGCTTCTCGGAGAGACCGAGGCCAGTGAGGGTCTCCATGACGGTGGCACACTGCGCGTCGAGCGCGGGCGAGGTGGCATCTACGACGTGTAGCAGCAGGTCGGCGGACTCGAGTTCTTCGAGCGTGGCGCGGAAGGCGGAGATCAGTTGCGTAGGGAGTTTCTGGATGAAGCCCACGGTGTCGGTCACGAGAAAGGCGTCACCGCCGGGAGTCTCAACGCGGCGAGTGAGTGGGTCAAGGGTGGCGAAGAGCGCATCGGCCGCGAAGACCTCGACACCCGCGAGAGCGCGAAGCAGCGAGGACTTGCCGGCGTTGGTGTAGCCGACGAGGGCGACAACGGGCGCGCCGTCACGCTCGCGGCGGCGGCGATGCAGCGCACGCTGCTTGCGCACCTGTGAGATGTCCTTCTTGAGGCGCGAGATGCGCAGGCCGATCAGGCGGCGGTCGGTCTCCAACTGTGTCTCACCGGGGCCGCGAAGGCCGATGGCACCCTCGTTGCGTTCGAGATGCTGCCACTGGCCGCGGAGGCGGGGGAGCAGGTACTCGTGCTGGGCGAGTTCGACTTGCAGGGACGCCTCACGGGTGCGGGCGCGGCTGGCGAAGATGTCGAGGATAAGCGCGCTGCGGTCGAGCACCTTCACCCCGAGGCCGGACTCCAGCCGGAGTTGTTGCGTCGGCGAGAGTTGCTCGTCGAAGACGACCATCGTATAGCCGGTATCCTCGCGGGCGGCTTTCACCTCGTCCATCTTGCCAGAGCCGATGTAGGTGGCGGGATCCGGATGCGGGCGGCGCTGCGTGGCCTGACCCACGACGACTCCGCCCGAGGTGCGCACGAGCCGCCCGAGTTCGCGAAGCGACTCGCCGGGCGGCATAAGGCCGCGGCGTGAACCTTCGTGGTCGAGGGCGACGAGGTAGGCGCGTTCCTGCGCGGGCTTGGTGTGCTTTGTCTCGCGGTGGTGCTGGCCGGCCTCGCTGTCGCGGGCTGCTTCGATATCCACACGGGCAAACGGGCGACGTTTCGGGATGCATGCCTCCTGTACAGGGCAGTCTGCGCGCCTGCACCTCGATCCTAACGCATCACGGGCCGTGCGCGTGCGGCTAGCGGTTGAGTACCGTCTCGCCGCGGGCGAAGGCGCTGAGGCGGCGCAAACCCTCCTCGACACGGGCGTCGGGGAGGGTTAGCGAGAGGCGGATGTAGCCCTCACCGGCCGGGCCGTAGGAGATGCCCGGGGTCACGACGACGCCCGTGGCATCGATGAGCCGTGCGGCGTAGGCCGCCGATGACGACTCGCCCCCGGGGAGCCGCGCCCAGACGTAGAGCGAGGCCTTGGGCGGGTCAACGCGGAGGCCGAGGGCGTGGAGCACCTCGATCACACGGTCGCGGCGGGCGCGGTAGATGTCGTTGTGGGCCTCGATAGCCGCGGGGGGGCCGTCGAGAGCGGTAATGGCCATCTGCTGCACGGCCTGCGGCACGCCGCTGTCGAGGTTGGACTTCACACGGCGGAGGGCATCGATGAGCGTGGCATTGCCGACGGCCATACCGATGCGCCAGCCGGTCATATTGAACGACTTGGAGAGCGAGTTGAACTCGATGGCGACATCGCGCGCGCCATCAACCTCGAGGATGGAGGGGGCGACGTAGCCGTCGAACGTGACCTCCGAGTAGGCGAGGTCGTGGGCGATGATCACATCGTGGCGCTTGGCCCAGGCGACGGCGCGCTCGAAGAAGGCGAGGTCGGTGACGGCGCCTGTGGGGTTATTGGGGTAGTTGAGCCAGATCAGTTTCGCGCGATCCGCGAGGTCGGCGGGGATGTCATCGAGACGCGGAAGCCAGCCATCTTCCTCGGTGAGCGGGACTTTGACCGCCTCACCGCCGCAGAACATGGTGCCGATCTCGTAGACGGGGTAGCCGGGGTCGGTCATCAGGGCTACATCACCGGGATCGATGAGCACCAGCGGGAAGTGGCCGATGCCTTCCTTGGAGCCGATGAGCGAGACGACCTCGCGGGCGGGGTCGAGGGTGACACCGTGACGGCGTTGATACCAGCGCGCGACGGCCTCGCGGAACTCGGGGAGGCCTTCGGTTTCCGGGTAGCGGTGATTCGCAGCGACATCGGATGCCTGCTTGAGGCTATCGAGGATGTAACCGGGGGTAGGGATATCCGGGTCGCCGATGCCGAACGAGATTACGTCGACACCTTCGGCGCGTTTGGCGGCGATCAGTTCAGAGATGCGCGCAAACAGATACGGCGGCAGTTGCTCGACACGACGCGCGAGTTTCATCCGGGCCTCCACGCTGCGATACACAGTCTCGAAGCGAGAGTGTCGAGGATCGCGGCGGCTAGTGCCAGCGGCCGAAACGGACCTTCACGCCGTCCACCTGGCGCTGCTTGATGCGGTCGGCAAGCGCCTTCTCGTCGGTGGTGCGGCGCAGTTCGAAGCCGGAGCGGCCGGGGCGGTAGCCGACGGCGACCGCGGTGGGCAACGAGCGCGGCACATCCGGACGGCCGCGCACGATGGCCTGACGGGCCTCCACTGAGGCGAGCTGATAGGTGGCCGCGCCGAGCATCACCTTGCCCAAGCCGCGGCCCCACGCCTCGTTGGCGATGGCGCAGGAGAGCACGCGGCCGATGCCGGCATCTGGTGCGGTGTTGATGGCGTAGCCAATGACCGCGCCCTCCTCGACAAGCACGCCAGCCCAGGCGGCGTCCGCGAGGCGAACGCGAGTCGCCTCGGCGCCGTCGGCGGCGGCGCCGTAGGAGTCAGCCTCAATGGCGACAATGCGGTCATGGTCATCGGCGGTGGCGCGGCGGATGGAGAGGCCAGCGGGTACCTCGGGTGGCGTGACCTCTACGAGGGCGCGGTGTTCGAGGTCCATCCATTCGGGGGTGGAGAGGAAACCGTGCATCTCCAGCATGGGGTCGAGCCACTCGCGCACCGTGAAGGCGACGAGGTCGAGTTTCACATAGGGGACGTTGAACTGCTGCAGACGCTTTTGGAGTGCGTTCCACATCGGGTTGAAGGCGGTGGTGAGCACCTCCTTCGACTCGAAGGCGAACATGAGGTGCAACTGGCCCTGCTGCATGACAAGGGCCATCTCCGCACCGGCGGTCTGGAGCGCCTCGGTGTCAGGCTGGCCGAGCAGGCGTTCCCATTCGCGCGGACGAATAGGCGCGTTGCGCACGGCGATATCGAACTGCTGCATCTGGCGGCGTTCCGTCGTCATGGCTGTCCGTCCTCCCATACTGATTCGAAGACTCGCGCGGCCGGGCCTTCGAGGTAGACCTCGCCCGCGCCGTCCCAGGTGATACGCAATGAGCCGCCGGGCAGCCGCACTTCTACTTCGTCATCAACGCGATCGTGCAGCCGGGCGGCAACGACGGCGGCGCAGGCGCCGGTGCCGCAGGAGAGCGTGAGGCCTGCGCCGCGCTCCCACACCCGCATGTCCATGTGGGCGCGGTCACGCACCTGGACAACCTCGAAATTCGTGCGATGCACGAAGAGCGGGTCGTGCTCGACGGCAGGGCCGATACGTTCGAGATCGAAGCCATCAGGCGATGCGCCGAGGAAGTGCACAGCGTGCGGGTTGCCTATCGAAACGAGAGTGAGCGCCAGCGGCTCATCGGCGGCGATGAGCGGGAGGTCGCGCACGGGCGCGGGCATCTCGACGAGCGCGCCGATGTCCTGCGGGCGGAGGCGCGGCGCGCCCATCGCCACACGGACGGTCTGGACGAGGCCCGCCGCGTCACGGGTGGCACGCGCCTCAAGGACGCCCGCCTCGGTCTGGATGCGGAGCACGCCGTCACGCGCCTGAGCGGAGCCGCGGTCGAGCAGATACTTCACGAAGCAGCGGATGCCGTTGCCGCACATCTCGGGCTCGGAGCCATCGGGGTTGAAGATGCGCATACGGCGGTCGGCGACCGCAGAAGGGAAGGCCACGATCAGCCCGTCAGCACCGACGCCGAAGTGGCGATCGCAGATGCGATGGGCGAGACCGGGCCAGTCGGCGTCGAGTTTGTCCGACTCCATGAGGACAAAGTCGTTCCCGGTGCCGTGCATTTTCCAGAAGGGCATGGCTGTCATCGTTGAATCATCCTACCCGCGCGCCGCTCGCAGCCTCAACCGCTAGAGCCGCAGCCTCGATGCCAGCGCCCGATAGCCAGTCGATACGTGGGTCATCGGCGCGGAACCAAGCAGCCTGCATCCGGATCAGGCGATGGGTGGCGATCTTCGTACGCGCGATGGCTGTGGGGACATCCCACTCGCCGGAAACAACGCGGGCGGCCTCGGCGTAGCCGATGGTGCGGAGGGCTGGCAGACCGGACGAGTACTGAGTGAGGAGGTCGCGGGTCTCCTCGACGAGTCCGGTGGCGTACATGGCCTCGGTGCGGGCATCAGCACGGGCGTGGATGACCTCACGAGGCCAGTGAAGGCCAATGACGCGCGAGGTGAAGTCAGGCGGGACAGCCTCGGCCCGCAGGGCACCAGACAGGGCAACCTCGATGGCGCGGATGAGGCGGCGCGGGTTGCGGGCGTCGACCCGGGCGGTAGCGGCGGCATCCAGCACGTTGAGCCGGGCGTGGAGCGCCTCGACGGTCTGGGTCTCCAGTTCGGCTCGGAGGGTGGGGTTGGGTTCGACGGCGGGGGGCTGCCAGCCTTCAAGGAGCGCCCAGACGTACTGGCCGGTGCCGCCGACGAGTAGCGGTTGCTTGCCACGCGACCAGATGTCATCGAGCGCAGCGCGGGCCTCGCGAAGAAAGTCAGCGAGCGAATAGGGCGCGTCAGATGGGACGTGGCCGATGAGATGATGGGGGACGGCAGCGAGTTCCTCGGCAGTAGGGGCCGCGGTACCGATGCACATCCCGGCACGCAGCTGACGCGAATCGGCGGAGATGACCTCGACCGGAAGACGGCGGGCGGCCTCGATGGCGACGGCTGTCTTGCCGGACGCGGTGGCGCCGACGATGGCGATGAGGCAGCGATCGGGCATGGGCGGGCGGCTAGACCGTCGCGGCGGCCGCCGCCTTGCAGATCGCGGTGAACGACTCAGCCTGGAGCGCCGCGCCGCCGACAAGTAGGCCGTCGATATCGGGCTGACTCATCAGGTTGCCTGCGTTCTCCGCATTGGCGGAGCCGCCGTACTGGATGCGGCACGCCTCGGCGGTCGCTTCGCCGTAGCGTCCGGCGACAATGGCGCGGATATCGGCGCAGGTCTGCTGCGCGATCTCCGGTGTCGCGGTGAGGCCGGTGCCAATAGCCCAGACCGGCTCGTAAGCAACGACGAAGCCCTCGGGCAGCGGTTCGATGTCGGTGAAGCCGACGAGCAACTGGCGCTTCAGCACATCGTTGGTGCGGCCGGACTCGCGCTCCTCGCGCAGTTCGCCGACAGCGAAGAACGGCTGCATGCCAAGACCGAGTACGGTCTGGAGTTTCTTGTTGGTCTCCTCGGCAGTCTCGTGGAAGACGTGGCGGCGCTCGGAGTGCCCGACGATCACGTAGTCCACAACGCCGGCAAGCAGCGCCGCGCTCACCTCGCCGGTGAACGCGCCCTGCGGCTGCCAGTAGACGTTCTGTGCACCGACGCCAATGGAACTGCCGCGAAGGATGTCGGCGGCATCGCCAAGCCACGGGGCGGGCGGGCAGACGACCACCTCGACGCCCGCGATGCCGTCGAGGGAGGCGCGGAGGGCGGTGAGCAGGTCGCGCGCGGGGGTGCGGCCGAGGTTCAGTTTCCAGTTGCCACCGATGATGGGTGTGCGGGCCATAACTACGCTCCGAATCTGGAGAGCCGCCGTGCGTGCGCGAACGCGATCGGCAGCAGTTCCTTGGCAGGGAAGGTACCGAGGCCACCGACGATGCACTCGGGCTCGTTGAAGCGGTGGGCGGCGTCAGTACGAACGTGGTCACCGGAGATCAACACGGGCACTGGATGCCACGAGTGATCGGCCATCACCGCCGGCGTGGAGTGGTCGCCAGCGACCACGAGGACGTTCGGCTTGAGCGCGAGCAGCGATGGGATGTGCGCGTCGAAGTCACGAATCATCTGCGTCTTGCGGGCAAAGTCACCATCCTCACCAGCGCTGTCCGTGTATTTGAAGTGCAGGAAGAAGAAGTCGTAGTCGTGCCAGTGCTGCTTGATGGTCTCGACCTGCGACTCGATGTTTGTGCCACAGTCGAGCACGTCCATGCCGACGAGTCGCGAGAGACCCCGATACATCGGATAGACGGCAACGGCAGCGGCGCGCAGTTTCCAGAGTTCCGGCATCTGCGGCATGTTGGGCCGGTGATCCCAGCCACGCAGCGTGAGCGCGTTGGCCTGCGTGCGATCCATCAGCAATCGGCGCGCCTCAGTGACGAACTGGCGGACGAGGACGGCGGTCGGCTCAGCGGCAGGGTCGAGCGCCACGACGCCGAGTGGCGCGACGCCTTCGCGCTGTGGGTCGGTCTCGTTCAGTCCGGAGTGCAAGCCGGGGCCGCGCAGAATGAGCGCGAAACGGTGCTCGCGCACCGGCTTTACGAAGAGTTCGACGCCGGGGAGGTGTATCTCGCGTTCGAGCAGGCCGCATATCTCGGCGGTCGTCTCGGTGTCGACGCGGCCGGCGCGGCGGTCGGTGATGATGCCTGCGGCATCGACGGTGCAGAGGTTGCCGCGTGCGGCGAGGTCATCCGGGCCGAGGGCGAAGTCGATGCCAGTCGCCTCCAACGCACCACGGCCGATCTCGAATTGAAGCGGGTCGTAACCGAAGAGCGCGAGGTGGCCGGGGCCGGAGCCGGTGGTGATGCCGTAGCCGACCGGTATGGTCATCCCGACTGTACCTTCCGCAGCGAGGCGGTCGAGGTGGCGGGGCGTGGCTTCCTCGAGTTCCGTGCGGCCTCGGGGGCCGGGCATGCCGCCGAGACCGTCCATCACGCAGAGCACCACCTTGGTATCGGCGGGCGTGGACAGGCGGCGGATGAGTTCAATATCCATGCAACGGTATTCCTCGCAGGCTAGGCATCGAGCAGCACGTCGACTGCAGGAAGTGATTTTCCTTGGAGCATCTGGAGCGACGCGCCGCCCCCGGTGGAGATGTGTGAGATGCGGCTGGCGAGGCCAGCGCGGTTTACCACCGCAGCGGTCTCACCACCGCCGACGACAGTGGTGGCGCGGAGTTCCGAGAGGATACGAGCGACCGCGAGCGAGCCGCGGTCGAACGGCTGGCGCTCGAACAGGCCGACTGGGCCGTTCCAGACCACGGTCTTCACCGGCTGGAGTGCAGTCGCGAACGACTGCACTGTGCCCGCGCCAACATCGAGGATGCGCCAGTTCACCGGCACCTGCGCGACGGAGACCGTGCGGACGTGGCCTTCCTCGGCGTTGCCGAAGGCGACGACCACATCGGAGGGCAAGACGATCTCGATGCCACCGGTGTGCTCGGCGAGCGCCATGATGTAGCGCGCGCCAGCGAGACCATCGTTCTCCACGAGCGAGTCGGCGACATCGATACCGCGCGCTTTCAGGAATGTGTTGGCGATGGCGCCGCCGATGCAGATGACATCGGCCTTGCCGACAAGGTGCTCAAGAATGCCGATCTTGTCGGAAACTTTGGAGCCGCCAAGGATGATCCCGAAGGGACGCTCGGGATCATCGGTGACGCGGGAGAGGTAGTCGATCTCACGTTCGAGGAGCAAACCAGCGTAGGCAGGAAGGTACTTGGTGACACCGACAATCGAGGCGTGCGCGCGGTGCGCAGTGCCGAAGGCGTCGTTCACATAGATGTCACCGAGGCGGGAGAGTGCTAGGGAGAACTCGTCGTCGTTCTCTTCTTCTTCCGCGTGGAAGCGGATGTTTTCCAGCATCAGAATCTCGCCGGGGTTGAGTGCGCATGATGCGGCTTCGGCCTCGGGGCCGATGCAGTCGACAGTCATCTTGATCGGGATGCCGAGCAGTTGCGTGAGGTGCCGCGCGATAGGCGCGTTACTCAGCGAGTGGTCGACGCCCTTCGGGCGGCCCTGATGCGAGCAGAGGATGATGCAAGCGCCAGCATCGCGGAGCGCGCGGATTGTCGGGAGTGACTCGACGAGCCGCATGTCATCGACGACGCGGCCGTTATCCACCTGTACGTTGTAGTCGACCCGGAGCAAGACACGCTTGCTCTGGACGTCGACATCGCGAATCGTCTTCTTCTTCACCAAGCATCCCCCGCGGATGGTGCTGCGTGCAGATTCTGCGAAGGGCACGCTACCACAACCAGATGCGTGACCTATATCCCTACCGGGGACGGCCCGCCGCTGTACGCAGGTACTCGTCCATCAACGCGACTGCTTCCGCATCAAGTCCCGCCCCGGCCAGTGCCGCGTGGGCTGCCGCCAGTTGGCCGTCCACCCACGCCTCGGTCGCGGCGCGGCCACCGGCTGACTCGGCCAGCGCGGCAAGGGTGCGGTAGTCCTCGCCGAAAGCGGTAGGGACCGCATAGGCGCGGGTGAACGCTTCAGAAGCGGCACAGGCGGCGATGACGGGGTACGTCTTCTTGCGTGCGAGCAGGTCACCGCCGGGGTCCTTGCCGAGCGCCTCGCGTGTGCCCCAGCAGTCGAGGAGATCGTCGAGCGCCTGAAAGGCGAGGCCAACGTAGCGGCCAAAGGTGCGAAAGGCCGCTACGACTTCGGGGGTGGCACCACCGAGCAGCGCGCCGATAGCGAAGGGTGCGGCGAACATGGCGGCGGTCTTGCCGGAAATCATGGTGACGTACTCGTCGAGGCTCACATCTGCGCGCGTCTCGAAGGCCATATCGAGGTACTGGCCCTCGACGAGACGGAGGCAAGCATCGTCGAGTTCGCGCATCGCCTCGATGACACGGGCGGGATCGAGGCCTGCGGCGGGAAGGCGGTGCATCGCGAGGCGGGCGAGGGTGAACATGCCGTCGCCGGTGTTGATGGCCTGTGGGACGCCTGCGGACGTCCAGACGGTGGGGCGGCCGCGGCGTGTCTCGCTATTGTCCTCGATGTCGTCGTGCAGCAGCGAGAAATTGTGGACGAGGTCGACAGCGGCGGCGGCGGGTACGGCTGATGCGGCAGTGCCGCCGACGAGTTCGGCGGCGAGCAGCACGGCGGTGCAGCGCAGCATTTTACCAGGCGACTCGGCAGCGGGGCTGCCATCGGCGTGTTCCCAGCCGAGGTGGTAGCGCATCCACGCGAACAGGCCTGCGGGATCGTTGCCGACGACGGCGCGCAACTCCTCGATGACGAGGGGCCGGTAGCGGACGATGCGGTCGGCGACCGGCTCGGTCATGCAGGCTCCAACGTCAGCGTGTGCTCGGTGTGCGCCTGAACCACCGCACGGGTGTAGAGCAGCGGGCGGTACTGGCCCTCGCGGAACTCCTCGATGCAGTCGCCATAGCGAGGGTGGCCGGGGATGCCGGAGTTGCCGGTCGAGAGGATGAACACAGAGCGGTCGAAATCGGCGAGGTCGATGATCTGGCGGTAGCCGGGAAGGATGCCGACCGTGTCAGTGTCGCGGGCGAGCGTCATGCCACCTTGCAGCACGGTGTTCACGTCACCGGGGAACGGGTATGGGCCGCGCGAGAACCACTTCCCAAGGCCGAAGACAGCATCGAGTGCGTGCGGAAGCCGCCAGTGGTGCAGGTCGCCCCAGCGCCAGCGGGCGGGGTCAGGGCCGAGGCGGGTACGGAGCGCCTCGATGGCGCGTTGCGAAGCGGTGCGGAGAACGCGATCGCGATCGGCGGCGTCCTGACAGTACGGCGGGGCGGCGGCCTCGAGTGCGCGGACGATCCAGCCCTGCGCGCGATAGCCGAACGATGACGCGGCGGTTGCCGCGCCGACACCCGAGCCGAGCAGAACGGACGCCTCGGCACCGGCGGCGCGCTGGGCGAGGATGCGGCCTGCCTCGCGGACTACTGATTCGAGGATGGCGGGTGCGGCGCTGTTCACCTCGACGGAGCCATCCCAGGCGGAGATGTGAGCACGCGGCGCGCCGTCGAGCGCGGCGACACCATCGAGTAGCACGCGGACGCGGAGCAACAGGGCGGAGCGGCGGTCTTGCTGGATCGCCGCGAACGAGCCGATGTCATGCGTAGGGCGCGCCGCGATGAGTTCCGCGATGCGCTCGGCGCGAGCGCTCTCGCACCAGTCTTCGCCGAGTTCAGTGGGCCAGCCGGGAGCATTGTTTGATGTCACCAGCACACCGTCCGGCGGGTCGAGGCGGTGCGGCAGCTCGTCCTCCGCGAACGGCGGCAGCGGATCGGGGGCCGTTGCGCCGTCACGTGGGAGCAGCCCTTCGCCTGCCTGATGACGGAGCACGTTACCGGACATGCGGTAGCCGATGCGCCCGTCGCGCGAGGCGAACACGTAACTGAACGTCGCACCGGGGCGGCGGCCGATGGCAGCGTCGAGTTCTTCGATACCACGGGCACGATCCATCGCGAGCACAGGCGTGAGCGGGTCGCCAGATTCGAGCGCGGTGGATCGGAGCGCGATGGCGCGCGTCTCGCCGGGAAGCACAGTGCCGATCACCGGGCCGTGGCGCGTTTCGAGGACGTGCTCGATCACCGGAGGAGCATCGCGAACCTCGATGCGCTCGATGCGGGTGCGGCCAGTGTGCCAGCCGTCCGGGGCGAGGTAGCGCTTGGGGTCGGCCGGGTCGACGGTTTCGATGTAGCAGTCGGCAACATCGGCCATGCCGGCCGTGATGCCCCATGCGACATCACGGTTGTGGCCCATCGCGACGAGCGGGATGCCGGCGACGCCCGCGCCAATGACATCAAACTCACCTCCGACGATGTGACTCATGTGGAGGAGGCCGGGCATCCGCGATTCAAGGTGCGGGTCGCTCGCCAACAGCGGCGCGCTGGTGGTGGTGTGCGCCGATGTCACAGCCCACGCATTCGAGCCGCCACCACCGGGCATACCTAGGCCGACGGCGGCCCGGTATGCCTCGAAGATGCGCTCGGCGGTGCCGGTCGGCGCGCCGGTGGCGGTGCGGGCTGTGGGCGGCGTCACAGGTTCGAGGGCCGCGGCGCGCTCTGGGCCGAGCGCGCGGAGCAGGCGCTCACGCAACAGTTCGGTGTCCCAGTTCGGCGCGAAGGCGAAGAGCACGAAGCGGCCAAGGAGCATGGTGTGCTCCGACAGCCAGGGTTCGGGTGCGCCGTCCACGAAGGCGTACTCCGGCGGGAGCGCGGGCAGCGTCGCGATCGCCGCGTTCACGCCAGCGGTGTACGCGCCCAACAGCGCGCGCTCGGCGTCGCCGCAGGCGGCGAGGTCACGGGCTGCGATGTCCGCGAAGCCAAGACGTCGCAGGAAGCGGTCGGCCTCGATGGCGGGAGCGCCGGCCCACTCGGCGATGCGGCCCTGCCCTGCGCGGCGCATCGAGTCCATCTGGAAGAGCCGATCCTGCGCGTGGACGAAGCCCTGTCCGAAGAACGCATCACGCGCGGAGGCGGCATATATGTGGGGCACACCGAAGCGGTCGCGGATCACCTCGACGGGTGCTCCGAGGCCAGCGAGGCGCATCCGGCCGTCCTCGATTGGGTGCGCGCGACGGGACGCGGCGACGAGCGCCGCACGTGAGGCGCGGAGGGCGACGGAGCGTGCCTGACGCGCACGCACGCGGGTGCGTTCGATCATCGGCTACCGCTCGGTTCTGGCGCGGCAAGACCAAGTTCCGCGGCGGTGAGCGGGCCTTCGCGCAGGATTCGCGGCGGGTAGCATGTGAGGTCGACAACCGTGGAGGCGGGCTGCGCCGTCCTCGGGCCACCGTCGAGCACAAAAATGGAGTCGCCAAAGGCAGCAGCGACCTGCTCGGCGGTCATCGCAGGCGGTTCGCCAGTCCAGTTCGCGCTAGTGACGGCGAGCACCCCACCCGCCTCGCGGATCACGCGGCGGGCGAGGGTGTCGGCGGGCTGGCGGACGCCGACGGTGCCCTCATCCGTGACAAGGAACGTACGGGCACTGGCGTGACGCACCTCGACGACGAGCGTGAGCGGGCCGGGCCAGAAAGCGGAGAGCCTGATGAACGCGTTACTAGGTCGGATATAGGGGTCGATATCCTTTATGTCATCAAAGAGCACGGCTACCGGTTGGGGCGAGTCGCGCCCCTTTAGTTCGCCGAGGCCGCGGACAGCCTCGGGGGCGTTGGCGAGGGCGGCGAGGCCGTAGACGGTGTCGGTGGGGATAGAGACGATCTTGCCAGAGCGGAGTGCCTCGACAACCTCGCCAACACGTTCCGGGGGCACGATCGGCATCGGGAATGGCTCCTGCGGTGCATTCGCGTTGACCCGCATGATAGTGCTGGATACGATCCCGACCTAGCGGACTCCCCCGAGACCAAGGCCACCGATGCCAGATCCGATTGAGGCAGCCGCAGCGCCGCCCCGCATCCGCACTTCCGGCGACCGAGAAGTCGGCACGTACCTCGAGATCGCGGGATCGCGGGAACCGGGACAAATTTTCACCCCCGCCCCGAATGCTCCGGAGGCGGTGGTCATCCTCGACTACGGCTCGCAGTTCTCCATGTTGATCGCACGGCGTATCCGCGAAGCTGGCGTCTACTCTGAGCTGGTGCCGTGGGACACCCCGGCAGACCAGCTCAACCACCTACGGATCGCGGGCTTTGTGCTGTCGGGCGGGCCAGCCTCGGTGTACGAGGCGGATGCGCCGACGCTGCCGTCGTATGTCATCGCCTCGGGGCTACCGGTACTCGGTATTTGCTACGGGATGCAGTTACTAGCACACACACTGGGCGGGCGGGTCGCACCAAGCACGCATCGCGAGTATGGGCACGCGGTGATCACGCGCGCGTACGGCGAGAACCCGCTGTTCCACGATCTGCCGAGCACGATGCCGGTGTGGATGTCGCACGGCGACCATGTAGTCGACCTCCCGCCGGGGTTCCGCTCGCTCGCGCAGTCGGAGTCGTCGCCGGTGGCAGCGATGGCGGACGACGCGGGGCACCTTGCAATCCAATTCCACCCCGAGGTGGTACACACGCCGCAGGGCGACCAATTGATCCGCAACTTCCTGTTCGAGGTCGCGCACTGCGCGGGCGACTGGACGGCGGCGAACTTCATTGAAGAGTCGGTGAAGAGCATCCGCGAGCGGGTCGGCGACGGCAAGGTGATCTGCGCGCTCTCGGGCGGCGTCGACTCCGCGGTCGCGGCCACCCTGGTGCATCGCGCGATCGGCGACCAATTGACGTGCATCTATGTCGACAATGGCATGATGCGCTGGGGCGAGAGCGAGCAGGTGGTCTCGAACTTCCGCGAGCAGATGGCGATGCAGTTGCTGCACGTCGATGCCGTCGACAAGTTTTTTGCGGAACTCGTGGAGGTGACGAACCCCGAGACGAAGCGAAAGCGCATCGGCGAGATGTTCATCCGTGTGTTCGAGGCGGAGGCGGCTGCACTGGGACGCGTCGACTTCATCTGCCAGGGCACGACGTATCCCGACGTGATCGAATCGGCTTCGACCGGGTCAAGCGCGGCGGCGAAGATCAAGACACACCACAACGTGGGTGGGCTGCCGGCAGATATGCAGTTCACGCTGATCGAGCCGCTGCGGTTCCTGTTCAAAGACGAGGTACGGCGTGTCGGCAAGGAACTCGGACTGTCCGACGAGATGGTGTATCGGCAGCCGTTCCCTGGCCCCGGGCTGGCGATCCGCGTGATCGGCGAGGTGACGCGCGAGAAGGTCGAGGTCGTACGCGCGGCCGACCGGATCGTGACGGAAGAGATTCGTGGCGCGGCCCTCTACTACGACCTGTGGCAGGCGTTCGCGGTGCTGACCGACACGAAGACTGTGGGCGTGCAAGGCGACTTCCGCACCTACGGCTACTGCATCGCGCTGCGCTGCGTAACCGCCGAGGACGCGATGACCGCCGACTGGGCGCGGCTGCCCGACGACCTGCTAGGCCGCATCTCGACACGCATCGTGAACGAAGTGCCGGAGGTCAACCGGGTGGTGTACGACATCACCAGCAAGCCGCCCGGCACCATCGAATGGGAATAGCGTGGCGCTAAACGTCCTGCTAATCGGTTCCGGGGCGCGCGAGCACGCGATTGCGTGGAAGGTCGCGCAGTCGCCGAACCTTGGGAAGTTGTGGATCGGGCCGGGGAACGCGGGGACGGCGGCCTACGGAGAGAACGTCGAGGTCGAAACCACCGACCCCGAGGCCGTACTCGCACTTGCGCAGCGGATTCACGCCGATCTCGTGATCGTTACACCAGATGATCCGCTTGCTGCGGGGGTGGTCGACTGCCTCGAAGCCGCTGGGATTGCGGCGTTCGGCCCGACGCGTGCAGCGGCCGAGATCGAGTGGTCGAAATCATTCGCCAAGCAGTTGATGGCCGACGCTGGCATCGCAACAGCAGGCGCGAAAACGTTCGATAACGCATGGGAGGCGCGCGAATTTGCCCGCGCGATCTACATGGCTGACCTGCAATGCGTCGTGAAGGCTGACGGGCTGGCGCTGGGCAAGGGCGTGGTCGTCTGCGACACCGTTGCAGAGGCATTGCAGGCGATTGAAGACGCGATGGTACACAATCGGTTCGGGCCTGCCGGGGCACGCATCGTCATCGAGCAGCGGATGACCGGGCGCGAGACATCGGCGCACGCGTTTACTGATGGCGTCACGGTCCGCCACATGCCGTTCTCATGCGACTACAAGCCTGTCTTCGATGGCAATGTTGGCCCAAACACCGGGGGCATAGGGGTCTACTCACCACCTGGCTGGCTTGATCCTGCGATCCAGTCAGCCATCGAGAACGAGGTGACCGAGCGCGCGGTACGCGCCCTCGCTGCTGCCGGACGTCCCTATCGAGGTGTGATCTATCCCGGCATGATGCTGACCGCCGACGGGCCGCAAGTCGTCGAGTTCAACAGCCGCTTCGGCGATCCCGAGACAGAAGTCTTGCTCCCCCGGCTGCGTTCCGATTTGCTCGACATCTGTCATGCGGTGGCACATGGCCGTCTCGCCGAAGTGCCGGTGGAATGGTCGGACGATGCGACCGTGGGCGTGATGATGGCATCCGCCGGGTATCCCGGAGAGTACGAAACCGGCTTCCCAATCGAAGGCATCGACAGCGTGGATAGCGATGTACACGTTTTCATCGCCGGAGCGCAGCGTGACGAAGCCGGCGTGTTGCGCACCTCGGGCGGGCGAGTGCTCTGCGTCGTCGCGATCGGCGCGACTGTAGCCGAAGCGCGGACGCGGGCGTATGACAACGTGCGGCGCATCCACTTCGAGGGAGCGCACTACCGAACGGACATCGGCGCCACGGCGGATGCGCCGATCGAGGCATCGCGGTGAGCCACTTCGTGCGCTGCCCGATGCGCGAATGCCGGCGCAGCATCGACATCGACACGCTGTCGACGGCGCCGGCGCAGCCCGAGCCGCTGCCATGCCTGCACTACATCGCGACGTGGGGAGCGGGGCGCGGGGCGATGATCGAGGAAGTGCTCGATGGACTCGCGGGGAACCGGGAACTGGTGATCCGCAACTTGCGGCCGGATGAGATACCGGCAGCCACGGTGGCCGCGCAGCGCGCGCCGCTGGAGGACGCGGCGCGACAGTTTGCGCGCGTCGTGGCGGAGACCGCCGAGGGGCGCG
This sequence comes from Thermoflexus hugenholtzii JAD2, assembly GCA_945903275.1. Classification (GTDB taxonomy): domain Bacteria; phylum Chloroflexota; class Dehalococcoidia; order UBA2979; family UBA2979; genus RH-chloro-G1. Next base: position 173,220 of record CAMDNW010000001.1, on the reverse strand, counting down.
AGCCCGAGGTATGGGCGTTGTTCGGCGACGTACACGAGCGCGACGCGGTGAGCCGTACGATGGCGCAGGTAATCCTCGGGCCTGACCCGATGGTGTCGAGAGTGGCGGGGTGACGATGGTGGATCAGACATTCGAACGGCGGTACGCCTCAATGCGCGCGGTGGAGGCGTTCCCCGGTGTGACAAGGCGGACACTCGGATCAGGCACGAACCTGACGCTGGTGGAGATTCAGATTGCGGAGGGGCACGAGGTGCCAGAGCATGTGCATCCACACGAGCAAGCGGGACAGGTAGCCAGCGGGCGGGTACGCTTCACCATCAGCGGGCAAGCGCTGGAACTTGGCCCGGGCGACGCGTATGTGATCCCGGGTGGTGTGCCACATCATGTCATCGCCATCGACACTACAACATTGCTCGAGGCGTTCTCGCCAGTGCGCGAGGACTTCCTCGGCGATCTCACTTAGCCCTTGAACCCGTACTGACAAGGTAACAGCATGATCCCCCGTTATAGCCGCCCCGAGATAACCGCGATCTGGGAAGACGAGTTCAAGTACAACACTTGGCTCCAGGTAGAGGTCGCTGTCATCCAAGCGTGGGCCGACCATGGCGAAGTGCCGCGCAAGGACGCCGACCTCATCGCTCAGCACGCCAAGGTAAACATCGACGACATCAACAAGTACATCGCGGAAACACACCACGACGTGACCGCGTTCATGCGGTCGGTCGCCGACTCCCTAGGTCCGGAATCGCGGTGGGTACACTTGGGGCTCACATCCTCGGACGTGTGGGACACCGCGACGAGCCTTCAGATGATGGCGGCGGCCGATGTGCTGCTGGGGCAACTCGCGAAGTTGCGCGAGGTCGTCGGACGGCAGGCGCTGACGCACAAGGACACGATTTGTGTGGGTCGCACGCATGGAGTTCACGCCGAGCCAACCACCTTCGGGCTGAAGCTCGCGGTGTGGGTCGATGAACTGAAGCGGCACGAAGAGCGGCTGAAACAGGCGCGCGCGACGATCGCAGTGGGGCAGATGTCGGGGCCGGTAGGCACGCACGCCACGGTGCCGCCCGCGGTCGAAGAGGCGGCTTGCAAGCACCTCGGCATCGCGGTGGCGCCGGTGACCAACCAAATCATCCAGCGCGACCGGCACGCGGCGTACGTCTCGGCGATCGCGGGCATCGGGTCGTCGATGGAGAAGTTCGCGACGGAGATCCGAGGCTTGCAGCGCACAGAGATTCTGGAAGCCGAGGAGCCGTTCACCGCCGGGCAGACCGGATCATCCTCGATGCCGCACAAGCGGAACCCGGAGTTGTGTGAGCGCGTGTGCGGCCTCTCGCGGACGCTACGCGGCTACGCGGTGATGGCGCTGGAAGACGTGGCGCTCTGGCACGAACGGGACATCTCGCACTCCAGCACAGAGCGCATCGTGCTGCCGGACGCGACCGGGCTGCTGGCCTACATGCTGCACATCTTCACAGGCGTTATGGATGGCCTGGTGGTGTATCCCGAGCGGATGACGTTCAACCTCGAACGGACACAAGGGCTGGTGTTCTCACAGAAAGTACTGCTGGCGCTGATCGAGAGCGGGATGAGCCGCGAGGACGCGTACAAGATCGTGCAGCGCCACTCGATGGCAGCGTGGGACCAACAGACCCCGTTCCGAGGGCTGCTAGAATCGGATCCCGAGGTCACTACGCGCCTCGACAAGGCCGTGCTCGACAAGGTGTTCGACTACCGCGCGTACCTCGTGCACATCGACTCGTCGTTCCAGCGCATCGGGCTTTTGTGACCTGGAAGAGGATGCACCGAGATACAAACGAGCCCATTCACAGCAAGAGGATCAATCTCGATGACCGCAGCCAACGAAGTGATTCTCACCACCGAACGGCCGGGCCTGCTCAACCGCGGCAAGGTGCGCGACCTGTATGGGTTGCCGGGCGACCGCATGCTGATGGTCGCCACCGACCGCCTGTCGGCGTTTGACGTGGTGATGCGCAACGGCATACCGCGCAAAGGCGAGGTGCTGACGAGGCTGTCCGCATACTGGTTTGACCGCACCAACCTTGTGGTGCCGAACCACATGATCGCAGTGCTCGACGCCTCGAACGCAAGTGAACTCTGTGTGGACGCGGACGCATCGTTCTTTGGGCGCTCGATGGTGGTGCGCAAGGCCGAGCCGCTGCCAGTGGAATGCGTTGTGCGCGGCTACCTCGCGGGATCGGGATGGGCGGACTACCAGGCAGGCCGCCCGATCAGCGGAATCAAACTCGACGACGGGTTGCGGCAAGCCGACCGCCTGTTCGAGCCGATCTTCACGCCCTCCTACAAAGCCGCAGAGGGGCACGACGAGCCGATCACCTACGAACAAGTCGAGGCGCTGGTGGGGCTAGAGCGGGCGCATGTGATGCGGCTACGATCGCTGGCGCTGTACCGGTACGCCTCAGAGGTCGCGCTGGAGCAGGGGATCATCATCGCGGACACGAAGTTCGAGTTCGGGATAATCGACGGCGAGGTAACGCTGATCGACGAATGCCTGACGCCGGACTCCTCGCGGTTCTGGCCGGTGGATCGGTATGAGCCGGGGCATGACCAGCAGTCGTTCGACAAGCAGCCTCTGCGCGACTGGCTAGAAGCGTCCGACTGGGACAAGCGCCCGCCGGGGCCAGTGCTGCCGAGCGACATCGTGAGCGACACATCTGAACGGTATCTCGAGGCGTACCGGCTTCTGACCGGCGCGCCGCTACCCGAACGATAGGAGCACCGATGGCCGACTACCTCGCCCGTATCGACGTGATGCTAAAACCGCTGGTCAACGACCCGCAGGGCCTCGCGGTGCGCGACGGCCTCCACTCGCTCGGACACTCTGGGGTGTGCATGGTGCGTGTCGGCAAGCGCATCGAGGTCACCGTGCGCGCGGAATCGGCGCCGGCGGCGGAAACCTCGGTACGTTCGATGTGCGAGCAGCTGCTGGCAAACCCAGTGATCGAAATGTTCTCGTTCGATGTGAGTGAGGTTACGGCGCCGGGGCGATAGCGACTTCTGCCTCCCCGCCAGACGTATGATGCGCCCGCACGAATGGGAGCACCGCGATAGACATCATCACGACTCATCTGATAGACGGCGGCATGACCGAACGGCAATTTTGGGTGGCAGGGGCGAACGGGCCGGTGCCAGGGATGCTGTGGACAGCCTCAGCCTCGGATGTCTCGGGAGTGAAGCCGATGATCCTGCTGGGGCACGGCGGGAGCGGGTCGAAGAACACCGCGAACATCCTCGATGCACGCGACTACTTCACCGGACGGTGTGGGATCGCTACCGCGGCCATTGATGGGCCGGCACACGGCGATCGTGGGCCGGTGACGACGACCGAGCATCCGGAATACAGCGCTATGTGGGCGCGCCCAAATGTTATCGAGGACATGAATATCGATTGGGCGAGGACGCTGGACGCGCTGCTGGCACTCGGCGAGTTCGACGCGAACGCGGTCGGGTTTCACGGGCTCTCGATGGGTTCGATGTTCGGCATCCCGTACGTGGCCGCAGAGCCACGGATCGCGGTCGCGGTGCTGGGGCTGTGCGGGTATCGGGGCACCTCGATCGACCGGAGTGGGATCGCGGCACGGCTAGCGGAAGATGCGCCTCGGATCACCTGCCCTCTCGTATACCACGTGCAGTGGGACGACGAGCGCTTTGAACGCGAGAGCGCGTTCGAGTTGTACGGACAGATCGCCTCTGTGGACAAGCGGTTGCAATCAACACCTGGCGGTCACGGCGGGATTAGCACCGAGGGGCGCGACACGCTTCGCGCGTTCCTCGTAGCGCGGCTGGAGGCACTGCACGCTGGAACGCCGCAGGCCGCTGCGGCACGCTAGGAGCCTTCGCCCCGCAGCGCGCGGAGCACGATATCGTGCAGCGCGCCGTTCGAGGTGATGCAGTAGCCAGCATCGATGCGGGCAACGCCATCGAGGTCCGTGAGGCGGCCACCGGCTTCTTCGACGATGATCTGCGCGGCCGCGATGTCCCATGGCTTGATCTGGCCTTCGAGGGCGACCTCGGCGGCGCCCTCGGCGACGAGACAGTGCTGCCAGAAGTCGCCGAAGCCGCGCTGCCGCCATGAGCCGCGCATGAGCGCCTCGGCGCGGCCAGCCCAAGCGTCAAAGGTGAGCGTGTAGGAGCCATAGAGCACCTGCGACTCCGCGAGCGTGGCGCGAGGCGAGACGTGGATGCGCTCCTCGACACCGGTGAGACGGTCACGGCGGTACGCGCCGAGACCACGGGCAGCCCACCAACGTGTGCCGAGGGCAGGTGCGGAGACCACACCAACCTCAGGACGGCCGTCACGCTCGCAGGCGATGAGCGTGGCCCAGATCGGGACGCCTCGGGCGAAGTTGTGGGTGCCGTCGATGGGGTCAAGGATCCAACCGGGCGGCGGAGCGTCGCCGGGGCCAGCGTCGAGCGGCATCGGCGGACGGGTTTCCCCTTCTTCCTCGCCGAGGATGCGGTGGCCGGGAAAGCGCGCGGCGATCTGCGCTCGCAATAGCGATTCAGTCTGGGTGTCAGCGAGGGTGACGAGGCTGCCGTCGGACTTTTGCCAAATCTCAGGGTTGGCTCGGTAATGACGCATATTCGCCTCGTCGGCAGCGTCGGCGAGGGTGTGGGCGAAGGCAAGCAGTGCGGCGGTGGCCAGCTCAGACATAGGGCGCGTTGGCTCCTCGATACGTTATGTCGCTGCTTGGACGATGGCGAGGGGCAGCGACGCGATCGGCCGGCCGTCGATGGCAAGTTCTACGGCGTAGTCGCCAAACGCAGTGAACTGCACCATCGCGAACTGCAGAATGAGGTGCGCGACGCAAGCCGGGTTGTCAGCGATCGCGGCGAGGAAGAACTCGCTGTTCACAGGCGGGATCACGTCGCGGCCGTCGGCGTCGATGAGCCGGAGCGCCATCGCCTTCGGGCCGGCCTCCATCGCGTTATAGGCGACCTCGGCGACCGCGAACAGCATCGGGTGCTGTACCGGGAGCGCCGAGGCGAACAGGCGGCTAACGCCGATGCCGAGGGCATCGATCTTGCCGTTAGCGCCCTGACTGGCGGCGTCGCAGAGGAAGGTGAAATTGATGTGCATGCATGTCCTTCCAAGACGAGCGATGCGACCGGCACACCGGCGGGCGTGGCGTCAGGCTTTCGCTTTCCCGCGCTTCGCCAGCGCCTGCATGGCCTCAATCACCAAGTCCGACGCAGTGTGGTCGGGCATACGGCCAGCATTCACTACTGCGTGATAGTGATCCAGTGATTGGTAGTCCGCGCTGAAATACTTGCGATACCACGCGCCACCTCTATGCCGTCAGCGTGCCCTTCGTGCTCGGTACCTCGCCCGCGATCCGTCCGTCAAGGCGCGTGGCGACGTCCATCGCGCGGCCCAGGGCCTTCATCGTGGCTTCCGCGATGTGGTGGTCGTTGGCGCCAGCCAGTTGGCGGACGTGCAGGGTGAGTTTCGCGCCGACGGAGAATGACTGGAGGACGTGCGCGAACATCTGCGAGGGCGCCTCGCCGATCTGCTCGCCGACAAAGTCGAGGCTGACCGCCGCGAAGGGACGACCGGAGATGTCGACGACCGCCTGCACGAGCGCCTCGTCGAGCGGGACGAGCGCGTCGCCCATACGGACGATGCCGGCACGGTCGCCGAGGGCGGCGTCGAAGGCCGCGCCGAGCGCGATGGCGCAGTCCTCCATCGTGTGGTGCGCATCGATGTGCAGATCGCCGGTGCAGGACAACGTGAGGTCGAAACGGCCATGACGCGCGAAGGCGGTCAGCATGTGGTCGTAGAAGCCGATGCCGGTCTGCACGTCGGCGCGGCCTGTGCCGTCGACGTTCAGTTCGACGCGAATCTTCGTCTCGGCGGTGTCACGCGCGATCGTGGCGCGGCGACTCATCAATCCAGTCATCGTGCAGCCTCGTTTCGTACTTGTATTTCCTCGCCGGCCTCGATGAACGCTGCGAGGACGCGATCGGTGTCCTCGGAGGTGCCTGTGGAGATACGCAGGTGATGGCGCAGGCGCGGATGGTCGAAGACGCGCACGAAGACGCCGCGGCGGCGGAGCGCTTCGCGCATCACGACAGCATCAGAGGCAGTCTCCGTATCGCCTTCGGCAGCACCCTTCGACAGGCTCCGGACGAGCGGAGACTGCATGCGGACAAGGAGGAAGTTAGCCTCGGACGGCGCGGGGTCGAGCCAGCCGGTGGCACGCATCGCGTCGGCCATGCGGTCGCGCTCGCCAGTGATCGCGCAGGCGCGCTCATCGAGAAGCGCCGCGTCTTCGAGCGAGGCGAGCGCGGCGACTTCGGCAGCAACGCTGACGCTGTAGGGCTGCTTCACCTGCATCAGCGTGTGCGCTACGGCCTGCGGCATCACGCCGTAGCCGACACGCAGGCCGGCGAGGCCTGCCCACTTGCTGAAGGTGCGCAGCACGACCAACGGATCGCCCGCCGCCGCGCGCGCGACGAGCGATTCGGCGTGCGAGAACTCGATGTATGCCTCGTCGAGGACGAGGAGCGCGCCAGAAGCGAGCAGCGCGTCAGCGAGGTCGCGCGGGAGCGTGCGTCCAGTCGGATTATTGGGCGACGGAATAAAGACCGCTTTTACGCGAGCGGCCTCGGCCAGCAACGCATCAGCATCGAGGCTCCAGTCGTCGTGCAGCGGGACATCGACGACGGTTGCACCGTGGAGGCCAGCATCGAAGGCGTACATACCGAAGGTGGGCGAGGCGATGACAATGCGGTCGCCTTCTTCCACATAGGTGCGGAAGAGCAGGTCGATGATCTCATCGGAACCGGCCCCGGCGACAATCGTCTCAGGCGAGACATTGTGCCGCCTTGCCAGCGCATCGCGGAGACGGCGCTGGTCGGGGTCGGGATAGCGGTGCGCACCGTAGTCCAAGGCCAACGCGGCACGGGCCCGCGGCGACGGGCCGTACGGATTCTCGTTGGCATCGAGTTTCACGAGGCGGTCGAGGGGCACGCCGTAGCTCGCGGCCATCGCCTCGGGCGGCTCGACCGGGGTGTAGGGCTGCAATCCGCGCAGCGAAGCGCGCACTCCGCGCTCAGGGTCAAAGCGTGGCGGCATCAGTGGCCCTCCAGACGCAGCTCAATGGAGCGGGCGTGGGCGGTCAGGCCCTCAGCACGCGCAAGCATAGCGGCGGCGGGGCCGATGGTACGCAAGTCATCGGCTGTGAGTGCAATCGTCGAGGTCACCTTCAGGAAGTCCATCACGGAGAGCGGCGAAGCAAATCGAGCTGAGCCGCCGGTGGGCATGACGTGGCTGGGGCCAGCGACGTAGTCGCCGAGCACCTCGGGTGAGTCGTCACCGACGAAGATGCCGCCAGCGTTCTGGATGCGCGGAACGAGCGAGGCAGCGTCACGCGTGAGCAGGCAGAGGTGCTCCGGGGCGAACTCGTTCGCGAGCGCGAGCGCCTCGTCGATGTCCGCGGCGACGACGGCACCACCGCGTTCGATGGCGGCACGAGCGATCGCGCCGCGCTCCAGAGTGGCGAGTTGCGCCTCGACTGCCTCGGCGACGGCGCGGGCATGTGCCTCGGAGGTGGTGATCAGCACGGGGCGTGCGAGCACATCGTGCTCAGCCTGCGCGAGCAGATCGGCGGCGCAAAGGTCGGGCGCGGCGGAGTCGTCAGCGAGCACGACGGTCTCCGTCGGTCCGTAGAGCGCATCAATACCAACTTGGCCGTAGAGCTGCTGCTTGGCAAGCGTCACGAACAGGTTGCCGGGGCCGAAGATCTTGTCGACGCGCGGGATAGTCTCCGTACCGAAGGCAAGCGCGGCGAGCGCCTGCGCGCCCGAGGCACGGAAGACGCGCTGCACACCAGCACGGCGCGCGGCGACGAGTTTCAGCGGATGCACGGAGCCGTCCGGGCGTGCGGCAGTGACGCCGATCACCTCGGGCACACCGGCGACGACGGCAGGGACAGCAGTGTGCACCACCGACGAGGGCAGCACGGCGATATTGCCGGTCATGTAGACACCAGCGCGGCCAATCGGCCGCACGACCATCCCGAGGCCGTCGCGCTGAAATGAGGTCGGCGCGTGATCGATCTGCATTGAGTGGAACGTGCGCACCCGGCCGGCCATGAACTCGATCGCACGCACGAGCGCCTCGGGCACCTCCACCTCGGCGGCGTCGAACTCCTCGGACATCACCTCCATCGGTGCATCGGCGGAGCCGTCGAAACGCTGCGAGTAGCGCCGCACGGCGGCGTCACCCTCGCGGCGCACATCCTCGATGATGCGCGTGACCACCTCAGCAGCGGTCAGCGGCGCACCGAACGTACCGAGGATCGAGGCGCGAATCGCCTCGGGCAGCGGGGCGTCGAGCAGCGGCGCGCGGCTGAGTACGGTAGCGCGCGCCTCAGAAGCCATGACGATGCGGAGAGCGGTCATCCGAGGTAAGCCTTTACGCGCGCAGTCGCTTCCTCGATGGACTCGTCCATGAACGCCCGCAAGCGATCCTCGGTGACGTGGTCGAGCACTTCACGCAGCAGATCCGGCACGTCGCGCAGTAACGAATCGGTATCCTCGGTAGTCTCGCCGGGGACGTGTCGCTGCGCGGTGCGCGCCCAGCGATCCCATGACGGTGGGTGCGAAGCCATCTGGATGGCCACATCGCGCCAGCGCGCGAGTTGCTCGCGCTCGACGAAACCGAGGTCGACCGCACCACTCGTGTCCTGCATCGCGGCGTGCACGGCGGCAAGCGCCTCACCTTCGCGTTCGCGGCGATCGAGTTCGTATTGGAGCAGGCGGTCGAGCAGGTCGGCGCGCGCATCGCCGCCGAGTTTCGAGGCGACGCCAAAGTACGCGCGGTAGACCTGTTCGATGTAGCGCTGATCCATCAGCAGGTGCGTGATGTAGCCCGCCATCAGCGCACGCGTCTCAACGTCGAGGTCATCGACGGCCGCGAGGCGCGGGTGCGCCCGAAGCAGGCGTGCTACGGGATCCTGCTCGCCCAGTTCATCGAGGATGTAGAAGTGCGTCTGCTCACGCGGGATGCGCTCGATGCTGCGCAGGTCGGGTGCGGTTGCGCCGAGGTAGAACACGCCGCGGCTGGCCTCGATGGCACGGTGGCCAAGACGGTCAGCGACGATGCGCGCGCCTGCGAGGTGCGAAGCGAGCGAGGGCATCAGGCAGGCACCATTTCGGCAGCGCGTTGCAGCCTAGATACTAGGTCGTCACGCAGCGTGCCGCGCGCGCCAGTGGGCCGCACGGCGTTGCCGATGGCGCAGTTGGTAGACTCCATAATCACGTCGATCATGTGCAGTTGGTTCGCGCGTAGCGTGGTGCCGGTCTCTGAACCTTCGACCAATATCTCGGCATCGTCGGGGAGAAAGCCTTCGGACGCGCCGCCGATGGGGATCACGCGGTAGCGACCGAGACGGCGCGCGCGCGCGTAGTGGTCGGCGAGCGAGACGTACTCGGAGGCGACGCGGATGGCGAAGTTCGGGTCGTCACGCCGCCAGTAAGCAATCGCCTCCTCGATAGTCTCAGCAGGCAGCGCGTCGGGGACGACCGCGCCAAGCGAGTAACGGCTGCGCTTGAGGTCGGCGAGTTCGACGACCGGCGATGACGGGAACGCGGCGAGGTGCGCGGCGAGCCAGTCGCGCCCGGTCAGCGCGAGGTCGAACGCGCCCGCGGCAACGGCGGCGGGCATGTCCTGCGGGCGCAGCACTTTCACCTCGACGCCATCGAGGTTGGCGCGGGGGCGACGGACGGCGTTGGTCGCGTCATAGCCATCTAGGCTAATACCCGCATCGGCAAGCGCTGCGGCGGTGTGGCGCTGCGCGTGCCCGTCGGGGACGGCGAGGCGGAGCGAGGTACGTGTCGTGACAGTCTCGCGGCGGACGCCTCGAGGCACATCGAGCGGGCGAGGGGACTCAGGGCCGGCGGTGAGCGGGCCGGCGGGCAGTGACAACAGCGGTTCGAGCGCTGCGCGGAGGTCACGCTCGGCGAGCGCGCGGTGGTTGCCGATCAGCAGCGCGGAGCCGGTGTGCACGGTGGCAAGGATTTCAAGGCCCTCGGCGACCGCGGCAGCAGCAGGCAGCACCGCGAGATCAGCATCGTCCGGCGGCCAGGCCTCAGCCTCACCCCAGACCTCGATCACGCGGTACGACGGAATGCGCAGGCGGTTGAGCCAGCGCGTCGCGAGGTGCGGCAGTTCGGTGGTCACGCGCATCACACCCGAGGCAAGCCTCGACAGGTCGGAACCGGGCACAGCGGCGGCCACGATGCGCTCCGCACCGAGGTCAAGCGCACGCAGCGGGACGATCGAGTCATGCGCATATCGGACGAGCAGTTCGTCGACCCAGACGCAGCTGGTAATGCCGAGGTCGTACTGACCGAGCGCCACCTGAATCGGGATGTCACGCTCCGAGAAGACGCGGACGAGCACCTCGGGGCGACCGGTGACGGCGAAGCGGTATGAGCGCGAGCCTTCGGCGTAGCCCTCAGCGACGAAGCCGGCGGCGAGCAGCCGCTCGGCTAGCGGCGCGCGGAGGTCACCGCGAGGTAGCGCGACGCGGATAGGATCGCTCATCGCGCACCGCCCACGAGATTCATGAGACGCAGTAGACCTGCGCCGAAGCCTGATGCGGGCACGGCGCGCCCGCCAAGCATCTCGCCGAGGCCATCATAGCGGCCGCCACTGATGCATTCTGTGTCACCGACCAGCACGCGGAAGGTGAGGCCGGTGTAGTACTCGAAGTTGCGTGCGGTGCCGGGGAGCACGCGGTACGCGATGCCCGCGGCGTCCAACGCACGCGCCGCAGCAGCGAGTTCATCGAGACCTGTGCTCGCCTCGGGGACGGCAGCGGCAAGCGCGCCTCGCAGGTTCTCGACGTACGCGCCGCCGCCATCGACAGTGGTGAGTAATTGCAACGCCGAGGCGACCTCGGGATTCGCGTTCGCGATAGCGGTCGTGGCGTCGCCGGCGAGGAGGCGGTCGTATGCCTCGGCCTGCTGCGCGGGGTCGAGGCCAGCGGCGGCGAGGGTGGCGCGGACAAGACCGACATGCGCGAGTTCGAAGCGGACATCGCGCAGGCCGAGGGCTGCGAGAAAGTCGCACGCGAGCAACAGTAACTCGGCGTCCGCCTCGGGCGATGCGAGGCCGAACAGTTCCACCCCGCACTGCCAGACTTCGCGCTCACCGTCATCTGGGACGAAGCAGTAAACAGGCTGTACGTAGCAGAGGCGGGCGGCCTCAGACGGGTCTTGCCAGCGCTGGTCGTACCAGCGGGCAGCCGGGACGGTGGCGTCCGGGCGGAGCACGACGCGCTCCCCGCTCCAGCCGTCCCAGTCAAGGAACGAGTAGACACGGTCGAGGAGTTGCGGCGAGAGCGCGCCGGTGGCGGTGAAGAGGTGCAGCGGCTCGATGGCGGGAGTGCGGATCTCCTGATAGCCGCGCGACGCGACGGTATCGAGGAAGGTGCGCTCGACCGCGCGGAAGCCACGCATGGCCTGCGGCCCTAGGTCGTGCATGCCTCGGCTGCGCAGCCCACCGTCGAGCATCGACTCGTCCTTTTCTGCTGTGGAGGCCATTGTAGGCTCCCTTTCCGTGTGCGCCGCCTCGCTGCCGGGACGGCCTCGCGAGGCACAAAAAAGCCGCGGGGCAGGCCACCGCGGCGAGTCATGCAGTCTAGAACGGCGGTCTAGCGGTGCAGGCCCATCCACGACGGCATGAGATGCCGCGCACGTGCGTGCATATGGTGACGGGTATCGCTGAAAATGGCTCGCTCGCTCATTGTGTTTCGAGGCTAGAAGGCGCATGCGGCGAGGTCAAGCCGTCGTGACGTCGCCGGCGGCAAAGGACTGTTCGGTGCCGTCGTCATGGCGCAGTACGATCTCGCCGCGCGAGGAGACATCGATGGCGACGCCCTCGAAGACTTTGCCGTCGACGGCGGCGAGGCGGACGTGGCGGCCGAGCGTGGTGAGCCTCCTGCGCCACTCTGCGACGACGACGGCGGGTGAGCGCGCGAGTTGTGCGGTATGGCGTTCGAGGGCAGCGGCGAGCGCGGCGAGCAGTTCCTCGTTGGGTGGCGGTGGCGCACCGGCCTCCTCGATGCTCGTAGCGATCCCGGCGAGTTCAGGCGGGTAGGCGCCAGCGCGGACGTTGATGCCGATGCCGAGGAAGACATCGACACGGCTACCGAGCACCGACTCGGCCAGTATGCCGGAGAGTTTGCGGCCGCCGTGGAGCACGTCGTTGGGCCACTTGAGATCGGGGACGATACGCGAGGTTTCGCGGACTGCATCGGCGACGGCGAGCGACCCAGCGACCGAGAAGAGCGGCGCGGTGATGGCGTCGCGCGCGATAAGGTGGAAGGTAACGTAGAGGCCCGCGCCCTCCGAGGCCCAGGTGTGCCCCATACGGCCTCGGCCGCCGGTCTGGGCACCGGCCACATAGGCCGTGCCGGGGATGCCGCCCTCGGCTGCGCCTTTGCGGGCGTCGTCCATCGTCGAGACGGTCTCGTCGCTATAAATCACCTCAGCGGCGATATCACGGGAGGTGCGAAAGCGGTGATAGGTATCAAAGTCGAACGCCACGCTCGTCACCTCAATGGTACGACTGCTGAGGATGACTCTGGTTGGCGCGCAGGAGTGAAAACCACGGTGTGGGAACTGTGGCGCTGGCGCAAGCGCGCCGGTGTGAATGGCGTGTGAAGAAGCGGTAGCCGCGCGACAAGAAAAGAAGAAGCCCCGGCATGCACCGGGGCTTCTTCAAAGTCACTTCGCAACGGGCTCAGCCCGATTGCACCTCCGTAGAGACGCCTAGGGCCGAGCCCGTAACTTGATGACCAGAGTCAGATAACACTGTGGCATCACCTCCCTTCTTGGTATCCAAAATAACGAACCGCAGGGAGTGTCGTCAATCCACTATGCAACGTGATCAGTTCCCTGTGACCGAGCGCACGGCGGCCTCGATCGCGCCGACGATCTGGTCGACCTCGGCGGTGGCGATCACGAGAGGCGGGGCGAGCACGATCTGGTCTCCGACGAAGCGCGTGATGACGCCGCCCTCCTCGCGCATGTGGCGGGCGACCTGACGGCCGATGCCTTCCGAGACCTCGTAGGAGGTGGCTGCCTCGGCATCCTTGACCAGCGAGAAGCCGGCGATCAGGCCGAGGTTGCGGATGTTGGTCACGTGCGCGTGGCCGCCAAGTGCGCGGCGCAGACCACCACCGAGGCGGTCGCCCATCGTGGCGGCGTTCTCGACCAGACGCTCTTCCTCGATGATGCGGAGATTGCGGAGGCCGACGGCCGCAGCGGTGGGGTGCGCGCTGTTGGTATAGGCGTGCATGAAGCGCGCGTCGCTCGGGAGTTGCTGGAGCGCACTCATGATCTGCTCGCTCACGATGAACGCGCCCATCGGGACATAGCCCGAGGTGATCGCCTTCGCGATCGAGAGGATGTCCGGCTGCACGCCGTAGCGTTCGAGGGCGAACCATTTTCCGGTGCGGCCAAAGCCGGTGATCACCTCGTCAGCGATGAAGAGCACTTCGTTGCGGTCGCATATCTCGCGGATCTTGACGAAATAGTCGTCGGCCGGCGTCCAGACCCCGCCCGCGCCCTTCACCGGCTCGGCGATGAAGGCGGCGATGTTTTCGGCTCCCTCGCGCTCAATGGCGGCTTCGAGCCAGTGTGCGCACTCGCCGTCGGTGTTCGGCGCGCAGTCGCATTCGATGTTGTCGGGGCGGCGGGTGTGGACGACCTCGGGCAGAAACGGGCCGAAATATTTCCAGAAGGCAGGGAGGCCGGTCATCGCAGTCGTGGCGAGGGTGCCGCCATGGTAGGCGCGCTCGCGGGCGATGATGCGCGTCTTCATGGGCTTGCCACGCAGGTTCCAGTAGAAACGGGCGGCCTTGAACGCGCCCTCGTTGGACTCGGAACCGGAGTTGGTGAAGAAGACGCCAGTGAGGTCCTCATAGACCAGATCAGCGACCTTCGCGGCGAGCTGGATCGCGGGGACGTTCGAAAAGCCGGTGTACGAGTTCGCGAAGGCGAGCTTCTTCATCTGCTCCGCGGCGGCCTCGGCGAGTTCGGTGCGGCCGTGGCCGACGGCGACGTTCCAGAGCGAGGCGAGGCCATCGATGTAGCGCTTGCCTCGGACGTCGGTGAGCCAAACGCCTTCGCCGTGGTCAAAGATGACGGGCGACTCGTGATCGGGGGCGTAGTACTGGGGGTGGATCAGGTGCGCGAGGTCGTCTCGCACGAGATTGGCGATGGCGGCTTCGTCAAGCGTAGTCATGTGCACCCTTGCCCCCGGCCGGGGTCGTCCTGTTTGCGCGTCATCCGTCTAGTTCTCGGCTGGGGAGCCGTAGCGTAGCGCGATTGCCTCCCGTGCGGCAGCACGGTCGTCCCACGGCTCGGCGTGGTCGGCCCACTCGATGGTGGACTCGTGGCCCTTGCCGGCGATGAGCACCATGTCGCCCGGCTCGGCGTGCTCGATAGCGCGCTGTATCGCCTGCCGCCGAGGCCGCACGCGCGCGAAGTGGTAGTCCTCCTCGGCGCCAGCGGCGAGCATTGCATTGGCGATCTCGGCGATAATCGCGTCGGGCGGTTCCGAGCGCGGGTCTTCGTCGGTGAGCACGGTGAAGTCGGTCAGCCGCGCGGCCACGCTGCCGAGGCCGGTGCGGCGGTCGCGGGCGCGTTCGCCGGCGCAGCCGAAGACGAGAATCAGGCGGCCCTCGACGACCGGGCGGAGCATCGTGAGCACCTGCTCCAGTGCCGCCGGCGTGTGCGCGTAGTCGACGATCACCTCGAACGGCGCGCCCTCAATGCGCTCCATGCGGCCGGGCACGCCCTTGCAGTCGGCGACGCCCGAGGCCGCGGCGAACACATCGAGGCCGAGCGCGCCCACGGCGGTGATCGCCGCGGTGGCGTTGGCGACGTTGAACGCACCGGGCATCTGGATGCTCGCCTCGATCTCGTCTTCGCCACCCTCGCCGCTCGCGAGAACGAAGGTCGCGCCATCGGGCCAGAGCATCACGTCCTGTACGCACACGTCGGCGCGAGGGTTGTCGACGCCGTAGGTGATGACATCGGCTTTCGTCGCGCTGGCGAATGCCTGCCATGCGCGGTCATCTGCGTTGAGGATCGCGTGGCGCTTCATCTTTTTCGTGGTGGGCGCGTCGAGCATCTGGAAGAGCCGCGCTTTGGCCGCGCGGTACGCCTGCATCGAACCGTGGAAGTCGAGGTGATCTTCGCTGAGGTTGGTGAAGACGGCGACATCGAGGTCGATGTCGTCGAGGCGGTGGAGAGCGAGGCCGTGCGAGGTCGCCTCGATGACCGCGTGGGTGCAGCCGGCCTCGACCATCTCGGCAAGCAGCGATTGAATGAAGGGCGCCTCTTGCGTCGTGAGCCGCGTCGGGTTGGGAATCACGCGGTCTCCGATGTGGCATTCGATGGTCGTCAGCAGTCCCGCCTTCACGCCGCAGCCAGCGAGCGCCGCCAATGTGAGGAACGAGGTGGTCGACTTGCCGTCGGTGCCGGTCACGCCGATCACCGAGAGCCGCCGCGCCGGAAAGCCCTCGTGAGCCGCGGCGAGCGAGGAGAGCGCGCGGCGGGTGTCGGGGACGCGCACGACCGGCACGCCTAGCGCCTCGATGTCGGGCGCGACCCCCTGCTGCACGACGAGGACGACGGCCCCAGCAGCGACGGCCTGCGGCGCGAAGGCATGACCGTCAGCGCGCTCGCCGGGAATGCAGACGAACACATCGCCAGCCTCCACGGCACGGGAATCGAACTGAATGGCACGGGCGGCGGGCAGCGCGGCGACCTCGACGGAGGCGGTGAAGCCGGGCGGCAGGCCCTCGCGCCAGT
The DNA here is from genome assembly GCA_945903275.1 of Thermoflexus hugenholtzii JAD2. Lineage (GTDB taxonomy): Bacteria > Chloroflexota > Dehalococcoidia > UBA2979 > UBA2979 > RH-chloro-G1. The sequence goes on along the minus strand of CAMDNW010000001.1, from coordinate 157,344 downwards.
CGCCTCGGGGCGCAGGAGTCGATGCGGGCGGGGTTGGGGAGATGGCGTCGGGTGGCATGGATTGCATGGTACCTCGACGCAGGCGGAGTAGAATGCCGAGGCATTGTGCAGCAACCACCCCGAAGGAGGGGATATCAGATGGCGCTCAAACTACCCGATGAGATGAAGAACGCGGTCAACAACGCGATGGCGGATCGCGCGCCGATCCTGATGGCCGCCGTCCAGGAGGACGGGCAGCCGTACATGAGCTATCGGGGGTCGACCCACATCCGGGGCGACGACGAATTCGGCGTCTGGCTCCGCAACGTGGAGGGCCACACCGCGAGCGCGATGGCGAAGAACAACAAAGTATCGCTGTTCTACCGCAACACCGAGACACGTCTTGCCTTCCAGATCCAGGGCCGCGCCCGCATCGTGAGCGACGAGGCGACTCGCCGCGCGATCTATGACGGTTCGCCTGAAGTCGAACAGAACGCGGACAAAGACTACAAAGGCGTGGGGATGATCGTGGAGATCGACCGCGTCATCCAGCGCGGCCAGGTGGTGCATGCGCGCAACGAGTCGGAGATCACGGCACCCGCTCCGGCGTGAGCCTCGGCAACGTGAGATGAGCACGAAGCGGCGGCCGTGAGGCCGCCGCTTCGTTGTGTGCAGTGTCAGGGGGCCTATAAGCCGAATTCTGTACCGCCTCGCTCCGTCCGAAGGCGGAAGGGGGCAGCGACGGCCATCCATCTAGGACGGCGGTTGCCCGCCGCCTCAAGCGACCTACCCGGGAGCGGAGCCGGACACCCCTAGCGCTCCCCTATTTGGCCTTGCTTCGGGTGGGGTTTGCACGGCCGCCCCGTTACCGGGACGCCGGTGCGCTCTTACCGCACCATTTCACCCTTACCGAGGCGAACCCCGGCGGTTTGTTTCTGTTGCACTGTCCGTCGGCTCACGCCGCCCGGCCGTTAGCCGGCACCCTGTCCGGTGAAGTTCGGACTTTCCTCCCGTGGGCTTGCGCCCACCGGCGGCCGTCCGGCCCTCTGACGGGATCAGTGTATAGGCAAGCCATCACATACTTCAGATATGACAAGAATCCTCTGCCATCAGGCCGCCATGTGAGGAGCAAAAGCTGGAGTATCGCTGACGATAGTTACTCTTATTACAGCCCTTCTCGGCTCCGTATTGAATAGTCCGCTAAGAAAACTGCGGATGTTGCAGAAGAGAGGCTTCGTGGGAAAGCTAAATGTGTTGCTTGGATCGGTTCCCGAAATTTTTGGTGCCGTGGGAGCATCCGTCGGCGTAACCGCTCTGACGGCCTGAAAGCGGAACCAACTCAAGTTCTCACTGCCGTGGTTAACTCCCCACTGCCCTTACGGAGCCCGGTACTCCTTAACCGCCTTCACCTTGAACCACACCACCGCCGTGAACAGCATCGAGAGCGTGCCGCCGAGGAGTAGTGTGCTGGAGGCACCGATGAGTGCGGATAACATACCGACCCAAACCGTGCCGAGGTTATTGGCGGTCTGCGCGGATAGCGTCTGTACGGACAGCGCGCGGCCTCGCATCTCGTCGGGGGTGGTGAGTTGGACGGTGGCCTGGCGGACGGTGACCGTGACGGCATCGGTGCCGCCGAGGCCGGCGAGGAGGAGCATACCCATCGGCAGCCAGCCGATCAGTGCGAATGGGAACAACAGCAGTGCATAGACGAAGTGAGCGATCAGCACCATGTAGCCGGTGCGCTTCACCTTCCGCAGCATCAGTACGGCGAACGAACCCGCAATGGCGCCCGCGGAGTTAGCAGCGGTGAGCAGCCCAACAGTGCCAGCACCGCCGCCGAAAAGATGGTCGGCGAAGACAGGGTACATCTGGCGATAGAACGAGACCACGGTCACGCCAGTGTCCATCAGATAGAGCGCCGGCAGCAGCGGGTGCACCTTCACGAACTGGAGACCCTCCCACGTCCTACTCAGCAGCGTCCCTCCAGTGTTGGCCTCGATGCGTACATTGCTCACGTTCATCATGAGCGGAAAGATCACGGCCGGTACAGCGACGATAGCCGTGATCACGAAGGCGGCGTCGAGGTCTAGCGTCTTCGCAATGACGGCGAAGCCGAGAGGCGCGACGACAGTGGCGATTTGTTGCGACGCGAAGCTGGTCGTGACGGCATCGACCATCTGCTCGGACGGGACAGTGGCGCTCATCAGCGCGGCACGCGCCGGGTTACCGAACACTGTGCTCACGGAGAGTAGCGCCGTCGCGGCGTAGACGTGCCATGGCACGAGCACATCAGTAACCGCGAGCACGGCCATCGCGGCTATGGCGGCGAGCGTCACGACCTGCGTCCACGCCGTGAGCAGACGGCGGTCGAGGCGGTCGGCAAGAGTGCCACCGAAGAGCAAGGCAGGAATCTGCACGACTAATTGGATTAGGCCGAGGAAACCGAGTTGCACGGCGGAGCCGGTCTCTTGATAGAGCCAGACACCCGTGACTACGAGTCGCAGTTCGCCGGTGACGACGGCGGCGATGGTACCGAGCCAGAGCAGCCGGTACTGCGGATGCGCCAGAGCCGACCATGTTCCTCGGCGCTGGTCTGAGGTTGATGTCACCTCGTCATGATATGCAGATCGGCAGGCGGTAGCTCAATCACCCATCGCTGCTGGGCCGCGACACCTAGCACCTCGTAGGGCCTCGACGCCACTTCTACCTCGACGGCGGGGCCGGGGCCAAGCGGGGCGAAGGTGAGCATGTGCGAATTACCAAAGGCAAGGTCACTTACTATATCAGCAACGAAACAGTTCGCCGGCAACGGATCGGCGTGATGGAGGCGGCGCAACACGCACCGCTCGGAGCGAATGGAGAGATCGACGCTCGCATGTGGGGCAACTTCGGCGTCCACACAGAACCTGACGCCCGCGACGACCACGCGGCCGGAGGCGTCCGTCTCGCCCTCGAACAGGTTACGGACTCCGGTGAGTTCGGCGACGCGACGCGAGCTCGGGCGGCGAAAGACGTCCTCGCGAGAGGCGAACTGGAGCACACGGCCTTCATCGAGCACAGCGATGCGGTCGGCGAGCAGATAAGCCTCGCGCAGATCATGGGTCACAAAGACGACGGGGATCGCGAGTTCGCTGCGGAGGCGCAGCAGTTCGGCACGCAGATCGCCTCGCAGCGCCTCGTCGAGCGCCGAGAACGGCTCATCGAGCAGCAGCGCGTCGACCGGCCTCGCCAGCGCACGCGCGAGCGCTACGCGCTGCTGTTGCCCGCCGGAGAGTTGGTGCGGCATGCGATCCTCGAAGCCATCGATGCTCAATAGCACGGATAGTTCGGAAACGCGGCGGGCGCGCGCCTCGCGATCCCATCCGGTAAGGCTGTAGCCGATGTTCTCGGCGGCGGTCAGGTGTGGAAAAAGCGCGATCTGCTGCACGAGGTACCCAACGTTACGCTGCTGTGGCGGCAGATCGATGCCTCGGGCCGCATCGAACACCGTGCGGCCAGCGATGGCAATGCTGCCCGCATCAGGTCGTATCAGCCCAGCCATCGAGGCGAGCGTCACGCTCTTGCCGGAGCCGGAGTGCCCGAAAAGCACCACCGTCTCTTGGTCGGCCTCGAAGACCACGTCGAGCGCGAAGGCGCCGAGGCGACGGCGAATATCGACAGTGATCATGCGCTCAGACCGCCTCGGGCAGTGCGCCGCGCTTCAGGGCGACGCGCATCAGCACCAGCAGTACTGAGGCGACCGCAAGTAGAATCACGGAGAGCACGATCGCGCCGGAGAGGCCTGCGCTCGACTCGAACGCCGTGATGATCGCGAGCGGCATCGTCTGCGTGCGCATCTCGAAGTTGCCTGCAAAGATCAGCGTTGCACCTAGTTCGCTTAGCGCGCGCGTCCAGCAGAGTACTGCGCCGCTGATCAGCGTCGGCCTCGCCAACGGCAGAGTTACACTCCAGAACGTGCGCAGCGAGGAGGCACCGAGGGTCGCGGAGACGCGCTCATAGGTGACGTCGACCGACTCAAAGCCTGCCTGCAACGACCGGACGAGGAACGGTGCGGACACGAACAATTGCGCCAGCACCACCGCTGCAGTCGTGAACGGCAGTTCGAGGCTGATGTCCGAGAGCCAGCCGCCGAAGATACCCCGCCGCCCGAACGCGACCAGCAGCGCCACGCCTGCGACGGTCGGCGGCAGCACCATCGGCAGTTCTACCAGCAACGTGACGAAGCGGTAACCAGGGAACCGATTGCGGGCGAGCAGGTAGGCAGTGGGCACGCCGAGAAGCAGCGCTAACAAGAGCGACAACGTGCTGGTCAGCATCGAGAGTCGGAGCGCATGCAGCACAAATGGCGATGTCAGTCGCTCGAAGATGTCGCCTTCCTGCGCAGCACGCGCGGCGAGCGCGAGCAGTGGGACGGCCACAAAAGCGGCGAAGAGGATGGCCGGGGCGACGAAGAGGCGGTTCAGTGACAGCTCCGACCTGCCTCGGACTGCCGGTATCGCCTCGGAGCGTTGTGCCATGGTGCAGGGTGGACCGGGAGGCGGATAATGCGCAACCTCACAGGACTGGGTCGAAGCCTGCATCAGCCAAGAGCTTCCTGCCTTCGGCACTGCGTATGAATGCGATGAACGCTGCGGCAGCTTTCGCGTTCTGCGAGAACTTCACGACGGCAATCTGGTAGGTCGCGATCACGTTTGCGGCATCCGGGATCGCGACGGTCTTCACCTTCGAACCGGAGACCAGCACGTCAGTCTTGTAAACGAAGCACGCATCGGCCTCACCGAGTTCGATCTTGGTGAGTGTGGCGCGCACGTTCGCCTCGTTAGAGACGAGGTTCTTGAGTGTGGCGTCTTTGTATGCCACGCCGTAGGCCGGGTCCGCGGCGAGTTTGTCGATGATCTGGCGGGCGTAATTGCCGATGGGCACATCAGGGCCAGCGAGCACGAGTTTCACGCCCGCCTTAGAGAGGTCCTTTGGCGTGGTTATCTGCGCCTTGTTGTCCGCCGGAATCACGATCATGGGGCGATTACGTACGAAGTTCGCGGGCACACCGGCAATTAGACCCTTGTCCAGCAATCGCTGCATGTTCGTGTTGTCGGCGCTAGCGAACACATCGGCTGGGGCGGCTTGTTCGATCTGCGTCGCGAGCGCGCTCGACGATTGGTTGTTGAATTCGACGGTGACGCCGGGATTGGCTTTCGTGAAGGCCACACCCACAGCCTTGAATACATCTGATAACGACGAGGCCGCAAACACGCTGATCTTGCCGGTGAGCGCCGCTGATGTGGCGGCAGCGGTTGGCACGGCAGTGGCCGCTGTGGGTTTAGCGCGATCAGCGCGAGTGCCGCACGCGGCGGCGAGCACGACCATGACAAGAATCGTGCCGACCAAGAAGATACGAGTGCGCATGACGCCCTCCCATATGTGAGTGATGCGAGAAGACACGTACCATAGAAGCCCGATCGGTACACAGGGCCGGACGCGTCCAGCACCGGTCAGCCCTCGCGCAGTTCAATGCTGACGAGATTTTTCGCCCAACGGCCCGGTTTGCGGTCGAACGGCACCATCAGCCGCAAACCGCCTTCAGCCTCAGCGAGGGGAGCGCCGTCGTGCTGCGTGGCGATGATCACGTCGCCGTTCATAAAGCGTGGCTCGATTTCGCCCCCGGCGATCACGACGGCATGGCCATCAGCGCTGGTTGCAATGACGATCTTGTTCAAGAAGTCCTCGTTCACCTCGGGATTCAGCTGGATGCCCGCGGCTTCGAGGACGCTCCACAGCCGCACGCCCGCGTACTGCCTCGGCTCAATCGGCTGGCCGCTGTGGCCAGTGGCGGCAATCGTCGTGATGCTGGTGGCCTCCTGTGCGGCGAAGCTCGCGGCATCGATGACGCCGGGACGGTCGAGCAGCCCGCGCAGTTCAACGCGGCCGGGTGTGGTCGCCTTGACCGTTTCGACCTTGTGCGCCTCGATATTCACCACGCCGCCAAGCGAGCGTCCGCCAAGGCCATCGCCGGTAATGACGAGGCGGATGCCGTTGCGGATCGTTTCGCCATCCTGCTCATAGGCGAGCAGCACATCCTTGCCGGTAATGTTCGGCCAGACCTCGGCGAGCGCGACGGCGGCACGTACGCCATCCTCAGCGGTCGCCATAAAGTAGCCGTTCGCAAGGCTGCCACCACCCATCTTCGAGGCGAACAGGCCAGCGGCGATAGCGTAGTCGAACAGGCTTGCGCCAACGAAGGTGCGGTCGGCGGAACTGCGCGGGTTACGCATGGTCGCGGTGAGCGTCTGCGCAGGCAGGCTCTTCACAACTTCGAGGATCTTAGCGGTGCGGTCGTCCATGTCAATCCTCCAGCAACGCACACAGCGTACCGAATTGCGGCGGCGAATTCAGCCGACCAGCGTGACCTGTATCCCGTCGTCGGTCACGACCACCGAGGCGACGACTTCGCGGAGCAGTCGGCGGCGCTCATCGAACGGTATCTGCTCCCACTCGGCGACGAGGCGAGCACGGGCTTCCGCCAGCGTGACGCCGCGCTCTGATGCCTCCGTAGAATCAGCGCGGCGGCGGGCGGTGAAATCGGCCTCCTCCTCAGCCTGGAGATCTTCGAGGGCCAGCGACCCTGCCTCGTGACGGAGGCGCGCGGCGGTCCACTCACCACTGACGCGGCGCTCCAGCAGCGCATCGAGGCGGCGGCGCAGGCCGGCACGACGGGCGTCGAGCAGCGCGGTGGTGTGGATAGGCGTGGCAGCGGCCCCTGCACCGGCAGCAGGCGACTCGCGCAGTTGGTCGCACACGATGGCTTCGAGCGCCTCGGTGCGACGGGTGTGGTAGGCGCAGCGACCCTGGTTCGCACGCGATTCGCACTGGTAGTAGGTCAGCACGAGGGGTGGCGCGCCTACCTCAGCACGAGCACGCGAGGCACGGCGCAGACCGATCAGGCTATTGCCGCAGTAACCACAGGTCGCGATGCCTGCGAGCAGGTATTCGCCGCGTCGCTGCTGCCCGAACGAAGTGCGGCGGGCGGCAAGGCGCTGCTGCACGGCAGCGAAGCGGTCGCGCGTCACGATCGCTTCGTGCTCGGTCGCGACCACGACGCCGAGGCGTCGGTAGAGCCCTGTGTAGACCGGGTTGCGCAGCACCTGTCGCACGCTGGCGATGCTCCATGAGCCGCCCCGGCGCGTACGTGTGTCGGCCTCGTTCAGTCTCCGCGCGATGAGACGTACGCCTTCACCGCCGTCGGTGTACCAGTCGAAGATGTGGCGCACGACAGCAGCCTCAAACGGCTCAATGCGGAGGTGGCGGGCGACGACCCGGTAGCCATAGGGCGCGCGGCCCAGCACTTCGCCACGCAGCGCGCGGTCGCGCATCCCCTCGCGCACCTGATCCCTACGGCGCTCGCCGCTCGGGCGCTCGGACCATGCGGCGAGGAGCGCGGCGTCGGCGTCACCGCCGTCCGCAAGGCGGAGGGGGAGGCCGAGCGTCTCGAGTTGGAGGTAGCGGCGGGCTTGCTCGCGCGCGGTCGCGCCGAGCACATCGAGCGAAGCGACGACGACCGTGGTGAAGCCGCGCTGTCGTGACCCGGCGGGATCGAGCAGCGTACGAAGCATGCGGCGGAACTCAGGCGCAGCGGGGCCTGCGGCGGTCTCGGTGAACGTGGGGCCGACCTCGAGACCAGAGCGCGCGCATTCATCGAGGAAGGCGCGCTGCTGCGCCTCGAAGGTAAAGGTGGGGATCGCGCGCAGATAGCAGACCGCTTGCATCCCGGCCTCCCTCCTTGCCCTCATCGAGTATGGCACGCCGCGATCAGCGCATGGTGGCTACCAGTGTTCCGGCAACCACGGCACGCGTTCTGCGGTGAACATCGCATCGGCGAGGCGGAGCACACCGGGACGGCGCTCCTCGGCGCGACCGGCGCGGGTGAGGACGCTCAATCGCGTGCCACTCAGGTAGGCCGTCGCAAGACTCGCTGCCGGGAGGACGAGATCGGCCTCTGCGGTCGTGGGCGTGCATGAAGCGGATGTGCCGTCGCTTTCGAGGAGGTAGCGGCCGGCGTTCCACGGTCAGAACTCGTCACGCAAATCGATGACCAAACGGCTGTCGGCATAGGTGCGGGCATCGAGCGCACGGGGGGCATCGACCAGCCGCAGCCAGATGGCATCACGGGTGGAACGGACGCGGCGGCGGGAGTCGGCGAGCATATGTTGCACCGGATCATCGACGGGGCGGTTCGCGTCGCGGACGGTCTTGACGAGGTCGATCGAGAAGACAAAACGCCAGAGCGCGGCGTATGCCGCGTCGGTAGCGGCCATGAACTCCACGACCATCAGTTCGCCAGAGGGGATACCGTCCGGCCATTCGCCCTTCACGCGGTACATGACGTAGCCGCCGCAGCGAACATTTTCCGCGTGGAGCGCGTAGAACTGCGGCGTGCCGGACCGTCGTCCCGGCGCTGGTCGAAGCGACGGTTCCACCAGGCGGCATCACGCGGGCTCATCCAAGGACGGAGCGGGACGGCAGCCGCACATGCCTGTCGCAGCCAGAGCGCGCCTCGTCGGCAGAAACCATGCGTATCGCGCCGGAAGCCGGTGGTGCGGATGCGAAGTCCGCATAGCAGCGTTCAACCTCCCACCACTGATGTTCGATCGCGAGGCCATAGCCGAAGCGACCTTAGATGATGCTTTCCGAAGCCCAGAGGCCAGCGAGCGGTTCGTCGTGCGCGCGGGCATCATCGAGGTGAGCAGACCCTAGCGGCGATGGGGCGGCATCACGCCGACGGCGGTGACGCTGGCCATCGGCACCGAGGCACCGCCGGGCACCGTCATGTGCATGCCGAGATTCGCACTGACCGTGCCCGGGCGTTCAGGCTCGAAGACACCGAACTTCCGGGCGGTGTCCCAGAAGGGGCGCGGCCGTTCCATGGACTCGGCGGTGGGGACTTAGGAAAACGCAGTCCCGGCGACGCGCTGGAATGCCTCGTACTCCTCGGGACGGGTCTCACACAGTACAGCGTCCATACACTCCCCCCACTCTCGCCCACCGACGCTAGCGGCTGACGGAGACAACGCGGTAAGGCCTTGGACGTTCCCGGTGCTACGATCAGCCACATGCAGTTCAACGTCGCAACACTCTTGCAGGAGCCGGTGGGCGCTACGCGCCTCTTTGAGGCCGACGGCGAACTGTCGGCACCGGATGTTGGTTATGTCGCTAGGGCGAGCGGCCGGATACATATGCTCCGCACGGAACGCGGCATCTTAGTGCGGGCGCGTATGGATGTCCGTCCGGCACTCGAGTGCGCGAGGTGCCTCGAAGCATTCGAACTGCCGCTCACGCTGCAGGTTGACGAGGAGTTCGTGCCGCACCACGACCCGGTGACGGGCGAGGCGGTGGAGGCGGATCCGGACGAGTTCCGCATCGATGACCTGAACCACCTCGACCTCAGCGAGGCGGTCAGGCAATATGAACAGGCGGCGTTGCCCATCCAGCCGGTGTGCCGGGAGGATTGTGCGGGTCTCTGCCCCGTTTGCGGGCAGAACCTGAACGAGCGTCTGCACGAGCATGAGGATCAGCAGGCCGAAGCAGCTTGGTCGAGTCTCGCAGCGCTCGCAGAGCGGCTGCGGACGGAGGAACATCGTGGCGGTACCTAAGAAGCGCACTCCCCCCTCGAAGCAGGGCACCCGCCGCAGCCACCACCGCGTGGTGACGGCGCAACTGGTGCGCTGCCCGCAATGCCGGGCAATGCGCGCGAACCACCGCGTCTGCCCGGTATGCGGCATCTACAACGGGCGACAGGTGCTCGGTCCCGCCACCGCTACAGCCGCCCGCTAACCAGCTAGACTCGCTCCCGCCGGTTCCGTCCGGCTTACTAGTGCCTACAACAGGACGGGACGTCTATGCCTGAGATCGTCATCCCCACGCTGCCGCAGTCGCGTGATACCGCATGGCTGTTCCCCGGACAGGGAGCACAGTTCGTCGGCATGGGTCGCGACCTGTACGAGTCCGCCCCAGCCGCCCGTGCGGTGTTCGACGCGGCCGACGAGGCGCTGGGCTTCTCACTGTCGCAACTCTGCTTCGAAGGCCCTGAAAACGAACTGACGCGCACGGTAAACACGCAGCCGGCCGTCGTCGTCCACGGCATCGCCGCACTCGTCGCTGCTATCGAGGCAGGCACGGTCACGGAGCGCGCGACGTTCGTTGCGGGACACTCCCTCGGCGAGTACGCGGCGCTGATCGCGGCAGAGTCGCTGTCGTTCGCGGACGGGCTGCGGCTCGTACGTGAGCGCGGGCGGCTGATGCAAGAAGCGTGCGACGCGTATCCCGGCACGATGGCGGTGGTGCTCGGCTTGCAGCGCGAGCAAGTCGCTGCACTCTGCGAGACACACGGTGCATCGCTGTGCAACGAGAACGCCCCAGGAAACATCTCAATCGGCGGAACGGCCGCAGCAGTAGAAGCGACCGGCGAGGCGGCGAAGGCGGCGGGCGCGGTACGCGTGCTGCCGCTCAACGTGGCGGGTGCGTTCCATACTCCGATGATGGAAACCGCCGCCGCAGGAATGCGAGGCGTACTGGCCGCTGCTCTGTTTGCAGATCCGCTGATACCTGTCGTGTCGAACGTCCACGGACGAGTGATGAGCCGGGGGGCTGAGTTTGCCTCGGAGTTGACCGACCAGGTAACGAGTCCGGTGCTGTGGGTCGACGACGTCCGCACCATGCTCGCGGCGGGCGTGACGACATTCATCGAGTTCGGGCCGGGGAAGATCCTCACTGGAGCGCTCAAGCGCACCGAGCCATCCGCCGTCCTGCGAAACGTCGGCACTGCCGCCGAGGCTCGCGGCGAAGGTTCCGAGTAGCGTCATGGGCAATCTCGACGGCAAGAGCGCGCTGATCACCGGCGGAAGCCGGGGCATCGGGCGCGCCATTGCGCTGGAACTGGGGCGCCAGGGCGCGAACGTCTTCTTCACATATCGCTCGAACGCCGCACTCGCGGAGCAGGTCATTGCAGAGGTGACGAGCCTCGGTGTCCGCTGCGCGACCGCCGAAGTAGACGTGCGCGACGCAGCGGCAGTGGAGCGCATGGTCGAGGCAGCGCATGACGCTTTCGGAGGGCCGGACATCCTCGTGAACAACGCGGGAATGACGGACGACGGGCTGGTGCTACGGATGTCCGAGGAATCTTGGGACGCGGTGCTCGACACCAACCTGAAAGGGACATTCCTCGCGACGAAGCTCGCGCTGCGGCAGATGACGCGCGCGCGCTGGGGACGGGTGATCAACATCACCTCGATCGTCGGTGAGATGGGTAACGCGGGGCAGTCGAACTACGCAGCGGCAAAAGCCGGCATCATCGGCTTCACGAAGGCAGTGGCGCGAGAGGTCGCGGGGCGCGGCGTGACGGTGAATGCCGTCGCGCCGGGGTTCGTGCTGACTGACATGACCTCGGGACTGACGGAGGAGCAGCAGGCTGCGATCCTGCGGATGGTGCCGATGGGGCGGTACGCGCAGCCGGAGGAGATCGCGCCAACGGTCGCGTTCCTCGCATCGGATGGCGCAGGGTACATCACCGGGCAGACATTCAACGTCGACGGCGGCGTGGTGATGCACTAATGACGGCGATGGCGAGCGGCTCCCGGCGACGGTCGCGCATCGTGGCATTCCAAACGCTGTTTGAGGCGGAGAGTGCGCGGAAAGACATCCAAGATGTCCTTGAACGCCAGTTACAGGAGGCGCGGCTGACGGAAGATGCGGCAGAGTTCGCACGCGAACTGGTCGAAGGGGTCGAGCAGTACCGGGAGCAGATAGACACCGTGATACGCGAACGCGCCCCAGCATTCCCGCTGGAAGACATGGCGGCGGTGGACAGGAACGTCCTGCGCCTTGCAATCTACGAGGTGCTTTTTGATAATCAGCCGGCTCCGCTCCGGACGGCCATCAACGAAGCAGTTGAATTGGCCAAAGGGTATGGATCAGAATCATCAGGGCGGTTTGTCAACGGGGTACTCGGCGCGATAGCGCTGGCGGCCTCAAGCGGTGGAGAACCACCGGAGGAGGCGACAGCAGAATGAACCGGGAAGAAGGGGTCAACGACATGGCATCTGTATACGAGCGCGTTCGGTCGATGGTCGTTGACCAGCTCGGCGTCGAAGAGTCGCAGGTCACGCCGAACGCCTCGTTCGTCGATGACCTCAACGCGGACTCGCTCGACCTAGTCGAGTTGATCATGTCGATTGAGGAGGAGTTCTCGAAGGACGGCTCCGCAATCGAGATTTCGGACGAAGACGCGGAGAAGATCCAGACCGTACAGGACGCGGTGGACTTCATTCACGACGCGGGGGTTGAGGACGACTAACCGCCACACCGCAGCCATCCGGCAATACTGAGCGCCCGGCGTACCGGGCGGCATCCCGCCCGGGAAGGCCGCCCGTCTGCGCCGGGCGTATCATTTCTGCACGGGACAGGCCCGCATACGGAGCGGCTATGGAATTCATAGGTGTCGGCATCGGCGAAGCAGGTCTGATCCTCGTGATCACGCTCATCGTCGTGGGGCCACAGCGCTTTCCAGAGATCGCACGCCAGGGCGGGCGTTGGTACCGGACGGCACGGCAGTACGCGGACGCTGTGATGAAAGATGTCCAGGGAGCAATGAGCGACCTGGAGCGCGAGGTCAACGAACAGACCGATGACCTACGCTCAATTCGCGAGATCGGCCGCGACGTGGAATGGATCGGCTCGGAGACGCGTGACGCAGCCTCGACTGACACGCCGCCGGAGGATCGCAAGCCCTGATGGCGACCAACATCACGCCGATTCAGCGCGACCCGGACGACGACGTGACACGGCGCGCGGCGGCAGCGGCCGGCGAGATGACGATCCTCGAACATCTACTCGAACTGCGGAAGCGCGTGTTCTGGATGGCGTTCGCCACCGTCCTTGGCATGTCGGTGTTCTTCGTGCCAGCGGTCGGGTTTCGCGCCATTGAACTGCTGAAGGAGCCGGCGCTGCGAAATGTCGAGTCGTTCAATGCCCAGGCGATCTCGCCGATGGAAAATATCCTTGTGTACTTCCGGGTCGCGCTGCTTGGCGGACTCTCATTCGCGATGCCGATGATCATCTTCCAGACGTTCCGGTTCATCAGTCCGGCGCTCATGCCGAACGAGAAGCGATGGATCTATCCGGTCACCATCGGGGCGTCCGCGATGTTCGTGCTGGGCGTTATGTTCGCCTATTTCATTGTGCTACCGACGGCATATGGTTTCCTGTTTCAGTTCGGCGCCGAGCAGATCGCTGACCCGACGCCGACGATCAGCAGTTATATGGATCTCACCACCCGCTTGATCCTCGTCTGCGGGCTAGTTTTCGAGACACCAGTCATCATCATGGGGCTAGCCAAGTTCGGGCTAGTGACAGCCGGGAAGCTCTGGCGCATGTGGCGGTTTGCGATCGTGATTGCGTTCGTGGCCTCAGCAGTCCTCACGCCGACGCCCGATCCAGTCACACAGACGCTCGTGGCGGGGCCGATTGTGGTGCTGTACTTCCTCGGCATCGGCCTCGCATGGCTTGTTCGGAGAAACTGATCACCTGCATACGCTGTGGAGGGGTTCCCTCCCCGGTGCTACGATAACCTTATGGCACAACCCCCCGGAGGCACTGCTTCCGTCTCGACCATCGATCCGATCTGGGCACCGCTCTACGAGGAGGTCGCGGACTGCCCACGCTGCCCGCTGGCGCGTACTCGCTCGCGGACAGTGCCGGGTGCGGGGCCTGCGGCCGCAGACATCATGTTGATCGGTGAGGCGCCAGGTGCCCGAGAAGACGATTTGGGTGTCCCGTTTGTCGGCCCGGCCGGGAAGTTCCTCGATGAGTTGTTAGCGGGCATCGGACTCTCACGGGAGGCGGTCTACATCGCAAACGTCGTGAAATGCCGCCCGCCGGGAAACCGCGACCCCGAGCCGAACAAGATCGAGGCCTGTGCCGACTACCTTGACCGCCAGATCACGATGGTCGACCCGCGCGTGATCGTGACGCTGGGGCGATTCTCGATGGCACGGTGGTTTCCGGGTCAGACAATCGCACGCATCCATGGCAAGGCCATGCGCGCGGAGGGACGGATGATTGTGCCGATGTATCACCCAGCGGCGGCGCTGCACAACGGCTCGCTGCGATCGGTGATCGAGGCGGACTTCGCCACCCTGCCCGGCCTGATAGCGCAGGCGGCGACCTCGGCGCCCGAGGCGGTGCGATGAGTCCGGCGTTGCGTGTGATCCCACTCGGCGGTCTCGGTGAGATCGGCCGGAACATGATGCTGTACGAGTACGGTGAGGACATAATCGCCGTCGACGTGGGGCTGATGTTCCCCGAAGAGGAGATGCTCGGCGTCGACCTTGTGATCCCTGATATCAGTTATGTCATCGATCATGCCGATCGGTTCAAAGCGGTGTTCCTCACCCACGGCCACGAAGACCACATCGGCGCGCTGCCGTTCCTGCTCAAGGAACTGAACGTTCCTGTGTTCTGCACGCGGCTGACGCGCGGGCTGGTCGATGTGAAGTTGAAGGAACACCGGCTCCAGAACGACGCGCACGTCCAAGTCGTCGAGGTCGGCAATACCGTCGAGGTTGGCGCGTTCCGCGTCGAGTTTGTCTCGGTGTCCCACTCGATTCCGGATGCGGCGGCGCTGCTAATCCACACGCCGCTCGGCACGGTGGTACACACCGGCGACTTCAAAATCGACCACACACCGGTAATGGGACAACACACCGACCTCCAGCGCCTTGCCGAAATCGGTAAAGAGGGAGCGCTGCTGCTGGCGATGGACTCGACCTATATCGAGATCGAGGGATACACCCCGTCAGAGCAAACGGTCGCCGATGCTATTGAGCGTGTGATCGCCGACGCACCGGATCGGGTGATTGTTACCACGTTCGCCTCGCTGATCTCGCGCATCCAGATCGTGATCGACGCCGCCACGAAGCATGGGCGGCGCGTGTTCGTAACCGGGCGGTCGATGGTGAACAACACGCAGATGGCGCGCGAACTCGGCTATCTGAAGGTGCCGCCGGGAGCGCTGATTACCGCCCGCGAGATGGATAACCAGCCAACCGCGAAGACCGTGGTGATCTGCACCGGATCGCAGGGCGAGCCGACCTCGGCGCTCACGCGTATGGCGAACGGGACGCATCAGAACATCGTCATCCAGCGCAACGACACGGTGATACTCTCCTCGAACCCAGTCCCAGGCAACGAGAAGCTCGTGTACCGCAACATCGACAACCTCTACAAAGCCGGGGCGCACGTGATCTACAACCGGCTGGCGCCGGTACATGTCCGCGGCCACGCAGCACAGGAAGAACTCAAGATCATCCACCGGCTCGTGCGGCCGAAGCACTTCATCGGCATCCACGGCGAATACCGCCACCTAGTGCTGCATCGCCAGCTGGCGATCACGCTGGGGATGGATGAGAAGGACGCACTGGTGCTGACGGACGGCGATGTCATGGAAATCGACGAGGACGGCGCACGCGTCACCGGCGAGCGAGTGCCGGCGGAGTACGTGTACGTCGACGGCCTTGGCATCGGCGACGTAGACCACATCGTGCTACGAGACCGGCAGCACCTCGCGAGCGACGGCATGGTAGTGGTCGTGGTAGCTATCGATCGGCAGAACGGTGCATTGCTGCGACGGCCCGAAGTAATGACGCACGGCTTCGTTGGCCCCGAAGAGGAGCCGACGATCGTCGAGGGCATCCAGTCGCTCATTGCCGACCGGCTGGGCAGAGAGCAGACGCGTGTCGACTGGGCAGGCATCCGCGATACTCTGAAGGACGACGTGGCGACATATCTCCACGAGCAAACAAGGCGGCGGCCGCTGGTGCTGCCGATCACAGTGGAGGTGTAGACACACTTCCCGGCCGCAAGGGCGGCCAAACGTTCAGCACCCAGCCGGGGGCCGTGGCGGGCGTCTCCTGGGCGAGGAACGAAAGATGGCACGAACCAGAACCCGCCGCGTTCGCGCGGCGAACGGCCCGCATATACCCGACCTGTTCAGCGTCGGTAGACGCCTGCTGCGGCCCGAGGTCATTGGCACGCTGCTGGTGGTCGCCGCGACCGCCGTGCTGCCGTTCCTGCTGCCGCTGGCGGGTGTGATCCGCAGCGCCCGCGACGGACTGGTTCAGGCACTCGGCGTACACGTCTTCACGCTCACGCTGGCAATCGCCTCCACCGGAGCGGCGCTGGCAATGCGGCACACCGACTGGCTCACCCGCCATCGCCGCCACATGGTCGGCGCGCTGCTACTGCTCGCATTCTCCGAGGGCATTCTGGGCCGCTGGTATCCCGAGACGACCGTCGGTGCGGTCAGCCTTGCGAATCATTCGGCAGGCGGCGACTTCGGCACGAGATTAACGGCGTCGTGGGTCGCTGGAGCCTTCTGGCTGGTGACGCTCCCCCTCGGCTTCGCGCTGGTGTGGCCACGCACCGCCCGGGCAGGCCTCGATGCCCTCCGGGGGCTGCTGCAGCGGGGGCTGCGCGGCTTCTGGGCATGGCTCGTGGGCCTTGGACTGCACCGGTCGGCAGGACGGGCGGTGGGCCGTGCAGCGCGGGGACTGTGGCGCCGCATCCGCGCACCGCGCACTGGCGCACCCACCGGCGTGGGTGCGCCAGTGGCAGTGCTGCCGGGGGCGGCAGTGGCAACGGTCGCTGAAGTGGCCGCAACCGATGAAGAAACCCCGGCACGGCGACGGCGGGCGCGCGAGCCGAAGACGGCCGTACAAATCTCGATGGATATGGAGCACTCGGCGACCGAATGGAGGCACTCCGCAGACGGTTGGCAGTTGCCGCCTATTTCGGCGCTGAAAGAAGCACCGGCGCCCGTCGACGGCGCGCCGGACAACGAGCGGCGCGCGCAGTTGATCGTGGACACGCTCGCCTCATTCAGCGTGGACGCGCGGGTCACACAGATCAACGAGGGCCCGACGATCACACAGTTTGGTGTGGAACCGGGCTGGGACGTACGTACGCGTGCGGTCGTGGAGCGGGACGCCTCGGGACAGGCGCTGACCGATGACAACGGGGAGCAGCGCACCAAAGATGTCGAAGTCTCGCGCACACGCATCCGCGTGAACCGGATCACGCAGTTGCAGAATGACCTTGCGCTCGCGCTGGCGACGCCCGCGTTGCGTATCGAGGCGCCAGTGCCCGGGAAGTCGATCGTGGGCATCGAGGTGCCCAATGGGGTATCGAGCATCGTGACGCTGCGCTCGGTCATGGAGTCGCCGAAGTTCCAGAAGTCACTCAAGGAGTTCGCGCTGCCGATCGCGCTCGGCTCGGGGGTCTCGGGCGAGCCAGTCGTCGCCGACCTGACGACGATGCCTCACCTATTGATCGCCGGAGCGACCGGATCGGGTAAATCAGTTTGCCTGAACTCGATCATCACGTGCCTGCTGATGGATCACTCACCCGAGGAGTTGCGCCTGATCCTTGTTGACCCGAAGCGTGTGGAACTCACCGCGTTCGATAAGGTGCCGCACCTCGCGTTCTCGAAGATCGTCGTCGATATGGAGAAGGTCGTCGGGACGCTCCAAGCGGTGATCCACGAGATGGAGTCGCGGTACCGCCGATTCGCGCAGGCGGGAGTGCGGAACATCAAGCGCTACAACGAGATCACGGAGAGCGGCAAGCTGCCGTATTGGGTGACGGTCATCGACGAACTCGCCGACTTGATGATGGCTGCGCCGTTCCAGGTAGAGCAGCAATTGGTGCGCCTCGCACAGTTAGGACGGGCGGCGGGCATCCACCTGATCATCGCGACACAGCGCCCGTCCGTAGACGTGGTAACGGGGCTGATCAAGGCGAACTTCCCGACGCGCATCGCGTTCGCAATGTCGTCGCAGGTGGACTCGCGGACGGTGCTCGACCAGGGCGGCGCGGAGAAGCTACTAGGCCGCGGCGACATGCTCTACGTCCCGACGGACACGCAGAAGCCTATCCGGTTGCAGGGCGTCTACCTGACCGACCCGGAAATCGAATCAATCGTGAGTTTCTGGACGGACGGGCGCTTCGGTGACCTCGTGCCCGAGAAGCACGACGACCTGTTGGCCGACGCGGAGCGAGCGCTCGCGGAGGCCGAAGCGCCGGCCGATGAGGACGACCCGGTGATGGTGAAAGCGATTGAACTCGCCCGTGAGAGCCAGCGCATCTCGACCTCGCTGCTCCAGCGGCGGCTGCGCATCGGCTATCCGCGCGCAGCCCGGCTCATGGACGATCTCGAGCTACGCGGCATCGTTGGACCTGCCGACGGCGCGGGCGGCTCGCGGGAGGTGCTCACGCACCGTGTGGAGGCGGACGCCGAGGCGGCGATGCCGATGCCGAGCGCGCTTGGGGGGAATGGCGACCGGCCATAGACGCGTTTCGCGTCCGTGCATGTGCGCACATGCACCCCGTTCGTGGCGTATTGCAACGATCATGCGCGTGGCAACCGCAGTACTGCGCTGTACTGAAGGTATCCGACTTGGGTTGCAGGGACGGGAGATAGCCGCCGTTGAACAGCGAATCGTCTCAGCGCCGTTCCGTCCCTGAGTGCGGAGCCACGAAGGCGTGCCCCCCACTCCGCTTCCACCTCACGCGGCTAAAGCGCACGAGCCGCATCATCGGCACAGTCTTGCCGGCCGACGGAAGGGACGCCTTCACCACATCAGGGATGTGAACACTACGAACGAGGCCCCGGGTGACCGGGGCCTCGTTGCATGTCTGCGAGCCTAGCGCCGCCCGCGCCGGGGCGGTCGGGACGGTCGTGATGGCCGCGGCGGGTCTGATGAGCCGCCAAAGGCTTTCAGGCTCTCGGGGGAGTCGTCGACGAGTTCGCGGCGGAGTTCGACGATCTGGTCGCGGAGTTGGGCTGCGCGCTCGAACTCTAGGTCGCGAGCGGCATTCTTCATCTGGGTTTCGAGTTCATGCACCATGCGCGTGATCTCGTCGCGCGGGAGGTCGCGAGCGGTGGTGTAGCCAGGCGACTGCTTAGCGACGCGGAGTGCATCGGTGATGTCGCGCACTTGCTTCTGGATACCCATCGGGACGATGCCATGCGCCTCGTTGTATGCCTGCTGGATGACGCGGCGACGGTGGGTCTCGCTGATCGCGTACGTCATCGAATCAGTCATGACATCGGCGTACATGATGACGTGGCCGTCCGCGTGGCGGGCGGCGCGGCCGATGGTCTGGACGAGTGAGCCGCCGGAGCGCAGGAAGCCCTCCTTGTCGGCGTCGAGAATGCAGACGAGTGAGACTTCCGGCAGGTCAAGGCCCTCTCGGAGCAGGTTGATACCGACAACCACGTCGTGGACACCCTGCCGGAGGTCTCGAAGAATCTCGATGCGCTGGAGCGTATCGATCTCGGAATGGAGGTAGCGGGCCTTCACGCCCATTTCCAGCAGGTAGTCTGTCAGGTCTTCGGACATCTTCTTGGTCAGGGTAGTCACAAGGACACGCTCATTGCGGGCGGAGCGGTTCTGTATCTCGGCCAGTAGATCGTCGATCTGGCCGCGCGTCGGGCGCACATCGATGACCGGGTCGATGAGGCCAGTAGGCCGGATGACCTGTTCCACGACCTGCGAGGAGACTTCCAACTCGTAGGGGCCTGGGGTCGCGGAGACGAAAACCGCCTGGGTGATATGGCCCTCAAACTCCTCGAAGTTCAGTGGGCGGTTGTCGAGTGCCGAGGGGAGACGGAAGCCGTACTCGACGAGCGTCTCTTTGCGGGATTTGTCACCGTGGAACATGCCGCGTACCTGCGGGATGGAGATGTGCGACTCGTCGACGAAGAGCAGCCAGTCGTCAGGGAAATAGTCGAGCAGCGTCCACGGTGTCGATCCCGGCGGACGGCCTGCGAGGTGGCGCGAGTAGTTTTCGATGCCGGAGCAGTAGCCCGCCTCACGCAGCATTTCGAGGTCGAAACGCGTGCGTTCTTCGAGCCGCGCAGCCTCAAGAATCTGGCCGCGACCGCGCAGGTCGGCAAGCCGTTGCCTCAGTTCTTCCTCGATGCTCACGAGCGCCTGGTCGAGATGGTCTTTTGAAGTCACGAAGTGCTTCGCGGGGTAAATCGCGTGCTCAGCGACCTCAGACAGCAGTTCGCCGGAGAGCGGGTCGACGGTGACGATGCGCTCGATCTCGTCACCGAAGAAGTCGACGCGCACGGCCAGTTCGTCGTAGGCAGGGATGACGGTCAGCGAGTCGCCGCGCACGCGGAAGGTGCCGCGGGTGAGGGCGACATCGTTGCGCTGGTACTGCATGTCCACGAGTTGGCGGACAAGCGACGCGCGGTTGATGCGGCGGCCCTTGAACATGCGCACGACGAACGACTCGTACTCCCCCGGCTCGCCGAGGCCGTAGATGCAGGAGACGGAGGCGACGATGAGTACGTCGCGGCGCTCGAACAGCGCGCGAGTAGCCGCGTGACGCAGTTTGTCGACTTCATCGTTGATGTCCGCGTCTTTCGCGATGTAGGTGTCGCTGCGCGGGATGTAGGCCTCAGGCTGGTAGTAGTCGTAGTAAGAGACAAAGTACTCGACGGAGTTGTTCGGGAAGAAGTCGCGGAATTCGGAGGTGAGTTGCGCAGCCAGCGTGCGGTTCGGGGCAAGCACGAGTGTCGGCCGCTGGTAGCGCTCGATGATGTTGGCCATTGTGAACGTCTTGCCGGAGCCGGTGGCGCCGAGCAGCGTCTGCAGACGCTCGCCAGCCTCGAGGCCCGTCACGAGGGCATCGACGGCCTGTGGCTGGTCGCCGGTCGGGCGCAGCGGGGTCACGAGTTCAAAGCGGTGGCTGGTAGTCGTGGTCATGCGAACTATTGTACCGGGCGCGGCCACAAGCACGTTACGAAGACACGCCGGTATGCTGGGGTAGCACCGCAACGAACGAGCAGAACCCATACCCCGCTCTGCCACACCCCACTGCTGCGCGCGATCCAGTCGCTGGCCGCCGACCATGTTCTCGCCGACCGGGCAGGCACGCCGGTGGGGCAGGCGCGTAACGAACGCCGACGGGGGAGGCGGGGATCACACGCCACCATTGCCGCGAGGCCGGCAGCGGGCGCGACCGTCCTCGCGGCGATGGTGGCGCTGCGAGGGCACGCGCTGGCTGCGCCGGATGACAAGAAACCACGACGCCGCCGCCCGTGTCGCCATCACAGGCGGCGTCAAAGCGACGGTGTATGAAGCACCGGCCATTGTCTCCGCCAGCGTGACATCAGACACCCCTTGCCTGACCTTCGAGGACGTAGCGGAGCACATCCTCGACCGTAATAAGGCTAGCGCGTTCGCGCATCGCCTCGGTGACCAGTTGCTCCGCCTCACGACGGCCGTACTGGAGCGCGATGAGCGCAGCGATTGCGTCGCTGCGAACATCCGGTGGGGTGGTCTCGTCGCCGGTGCCATCGCGGTCGCGCAACAGCGCTTCCTGCACGAGTTTGCCATGGAGGCTCGCAACGATAGTGGCGGCAGTGCGGTCGCCGACACCAGGCAGCGTCCGCAGCGCGCGAGTGTCCTCCGACTCGATCCAGCGGGCGATCTCGGAGACAGGACGCGTCAGCGCACGGATCGCGCGTGAGGGGCCGATGTCGGGGACCTCGATGAACTTGCGGAAGAACTCGCGCTCGGCAAGGCGTGGGAAGCCGAAGATCATCGGCACCGGCTGGCGGTCGGTGGCGTGCTGGTAGGTGTAGACCTGTACCTCGTCACCCATGCGGTGGGCGGCGACCCACTCGGCAGCGAAGGGCGGCATGGCGAGTTCATAGGTAACACCGCCGGTCTCGATCCAGAGTACGGAGCGGTCTTCGTCCCAGCGCGCGAGCGTGCCGCGCAGTGCGACGATCACGGCCGCGCAGCCGTGAGCATGGCCTCGACGCGCAGGGCGGCGAGGCGGGTCAGCGCCACTGCGACGGCATCCGAGGCGTCCAGCGGCGCGGGCGCAGTGAGCAGGTTCAGGTGCATGACGACCATGCGCTGCACCTGTTCTTTGGAGGCGGCCCCGCTCCCGGTCACCGTCTGCTTGATCGTCGTCGCGGGGTACTCATAGACCTCGATGCCACGGGAAGCAGCAGCGATCATCGCCGCAGCGCGCGCCTCGCCGATCACCATGGCGCTACGGACGTTCTCGGCGACGAAGTGCTGCTCGATCGCGAGGTCGTCGGGGTGATGCTCATCGATGAGCGCGCCAATGCGCTCAAACAGGCTGGCGAGCCGCTTCGGTCGAGTGTCCTTCGCTCGGGTGCGCAGTATGCCGCTCACGATGTGAATCGCGGCTACGCCATCGCCATCCACGATTCCGTAGCCGGTAACCGCCAGCCCGGGGTCAACCCCCAAGACGCGGCGCGTGGCGGTCATGCTTAGAGTCCAGCCGCCTCGAGCACCGATGCGGGAAAGTCGGCGTTCGAATAGACCTTCGACACGTCGTCCAGGTCGTCGATGCGTTCGAGTAGTTTGATCGCCTGGATGGCGGCCTTCTCGTCGAGGGCGATGGTGGTCTTGGGCACGCGGGCGATCTCGGCGTTTTCGATCTTGAAGCCAGCGCTCTTCAGCACCTCACGCACCGACTCGAGGTCAGACGGCTCAGTCAGCACCTCGACATCATCGTCGTCCACCGAGACATCGAGTGCGCCAGCCTCGATAGCGGCGAGTTGCACGTCGTCGGTGTCCTTGCCTTTGGCGTCCACGGAGATCACACCGCGCGTCTCGAAGAGCCACGCGACCGCGCCGTTCTCGCCGAGGTTGCCGCCGCCGCGCGAGAAAGCGGCGCGGAGTTCGGCGACGGTGCGGTTCCGGTTGTCGGTGACGGTATCGACGATGACAGCGGTGCCGCCGGGGCCGTAACCCTCATAGGTGATCTCCATCAGGGCGTCGGTCGCGCCGCCGCCGGTGCCCTTAAGGATGGCGCGTTCAACGTTGTCGCCGGGCATGTTGGACTCGCGGGCCTTAGCGACGGCCAGCCGGAGACCGGCGTTCATGGCCGGGTCTCCGCCGCCGTTGCGGGCGGCCATGACAATGTCACGGGCGAGTTTGGTGAAAAGCTGACCGCGCTTGGCGTCAATCGCGCCCTTCTTGTGCTTGATCGTGGACCATTTTGAGTGACCGGACACAGCACACACTCCTGCTGACCAACTGCCAGACGCCTATGCTAGCAGCGGGCGAGGGAAGACGAAATCGTAGGGCGGCCTACGGAACCAGCGTGGTGTTGTCTAGGAGATGCGTGTTGCCGAAGCCCACCGCAAGCGAGAGCAAGGCGGACGCCTCGATGTCGGCATTCAGTTCCCACAGCGTTGAGGCGTCGGCGAGCGAGATGTAGTCGATAGCGGCGAGCGGCTGGGCCTCGATGCGCTCGCGGACGAGGCGGCGGAGGGTGTGGGGGTCACGGACACCGTCGGCGAAGGCGGCCTCGGCGGCTCGGAGGCTCTGTGAAAGAGCGACGGCCTGTTGACGCTGCTCGGGGGTCAGGTAGACGTTACGCGATGAGCAAGCGAGGCCGTCCGGCTCGCGGACGGTCGGACAGCCGACGACCTCGACGGGCAGGAGCAGGTCGCGGGTCATGCGGCGGATGACGACGAGTTGCTGCGCGTCCTTCTGGCCGAAGTAGGCCCGGTCGGGCTGCACGATGTGAAACAGCTTCGCGACGACGGTCGCGACGCCGATGAAGTGGCCGGGGCGGCGCGCGCCTTCGAGTACCTCGGTGAGCGCATCGACGCGGATACGGGTGGTGTCACCGGGTGTGTAGACCTCCTCGACGCCGGGGAGCAGCACGAGGTCAGCGCCGTTGGCTTCGAGCAGTGCGAGGTCGTTCGTCTCGTTGCGCGGGTAGCGCTCGAAGTCTTCACCGGTGGCGAACTGGGTGGGGTTCACGAAGATCGATGCGACCACCGTAGCGCAGTCGATGCGTGCGGCCTGCACGAGCGACATGTGGCCCTGATGCAGGTAGCCCATCGTGGGTACGAAGCCAATCGGCCCTGGCGCTTCATGCCGGGCAGCCCGCAGTTCAGCGACAGTACGGGCGACGAACACAGCTACCCCCGCGTGGCGCCTTCGCGGCCGTCGTCTCTGCGATTCGCATTGCGCGGATTGGTAGTCGTGCGCTGAGACGCGTAGCCATCCTCAAGGGGGGCACCGCCGGGAGTGTCATCGATCACCGTCTCCAGCGCCGCATTGTCGGGGATGCTGGTGCTCTCGATGCGGTCGCGCATCTTGCGGTCGAGCAGGTGCGACTCCGCCTCGCTCGGGAACGTGCCCGCCTCGACACCCTCGCGGTACTCGGTGAAGGCGTCGCGGAAGAGGCCAGCGGCGTCGATGAAGCGACGGGCGTGCTTCGGCTTGAAATCCTGGAAGAGGCCGAGGAGGTCGTGAACGACCTGCACCTGGCCGTCGCAGTACGGACCAGCGCCGATGCCGATGGTCGGCACGCGCAGTTGCTGCGTGATCTTCGCCCCGAGGGCAGCGGGCACGGTCTCGAGAACAATCGCGTACGCGCCGGCCTCCTCGAGTGACTGCGCATCGGCCATCAGCCGGACGCCGTCGCGCGGGGTCTTTCCTTGCATACGCCAGCCGCCGAACGTGTTCACGGACTGCGGGGTGAGACCGATGTGGCCCATCACGGGGATGCCAGCCGCGACGAGGTGACGGACGATCTCAGCAGAGCGCTGGCCACCCTCGAGTTTCACCGAGCCCGCGCCGGTCTCCTGCATAATGCGGATGGCGTTGCGCATCGCATCCTGCCAGCCGCCTTGGTATGAGCCGAAGGGCATGTCGATGACGACGTGGGCGCGCGGCGCGCCTCGCACGACGGCCGCGCCGTGGCGAATCATGTCATCGACGGTGACGGGCAACGTCGACTCGTAGCCGAGGACGACCATGCCGAGCGAGTCGCCGACGAGCAGGATCGGAATGCCTGCGTCGTCTGCGATGCGGGCGGTCGAATAGTCGTATGACGTGAGCATGGTGATCTTCTGACCACGCTCTTTCATGCTTTGCAGGTCGGTCACCGTGACACGGTGCACTGCTGTCATCGCGACGCCTCCTCGTTGCTGACCGCCACGTACCGAGAACCAAACTCGATGTGGTCGGTGTGCTCGACGATGCGATTCCGGGAATCAACGTGGATCAGGCGCGGGCTGTGGTCAGCGACACGCTCGTCCGGTACCCCCGCGTAGTTGAGGATGATGACTAAGTCGTCCGGGTGGACGAGGTGGGCCGCCGCTCCGTTAATACAGATGACGCCGGAACCAGCCCGGGCCGGGATGGCATAGGTGACAAGCCGTTCCCCGTTGGTAATGTCGAGGACATGCACCTGCTCCCATTCGGCGATGCCGGCGGCCTCCATCAGGTCTTCATCGATACTTATGGAGCCAACATAGTGCAGGTCTGCCTGGGTGACGGTGGCACGGTGTATCTTGCCGCGCAGCATAGTACGCATCAGCGGAGTCCTCCGCTGATCCAGCACACGATGCCAGAATGCGAACAGAATCTAAGTCGCGACGGCGACTCGCTGTGAGTATGAAGCATAGTGCTCCCGTCTCGGTCCAGTGATCCAAGCGGATTTTCGCACGGATGGTCTACGCCAAGCGTGCGTGAGCCGCCCGGAGTATAGGGCGAAGCACCGCCGCAAGGCTAGCGCCCGCCTCGCCACTCCGCCGCCGATGGCACGCCGGCCAGTCCGGTAGCAAGCGTGACACCCCGAAGCACCGCCCGCTCGACGGCACGAGTGGCCATCGCCTCTAGAGCGTTATAGCCGGGGCCGTCGACCTCGATATCACCGGTGGCGATGGCGAAAATGGTATCGCCGTCGCCTCGGGTGTGGGCAGGCCAAATAGTGCGGGCGAAGCCGTCCTGACAGACCGTGGCGAGGCGGTTCGCCTGCGCCTTTGTCAGATTCGCGTTGGTCGCGACGACGGCAAGCGTCGTGTTCTCGGGCTGTTCCTCGGCCGCGAGACGCGGCGGCCGGCCGACCCGGAGCAGGCGCTCGACATTCGCGAAGCCTCGGGCGCCGGTGCGCGGGGCGGCGATCACGCGCCCGTTGTACGGATCGCGAATCGCCCCGACGGCGTTGACCGCCGCCACTGCACCCACGATGACGCCCGACAGGAGCGCCTCTGAGGCCGTCCCGAGGCCGCCCTTCAGCCGGCGATCACCGCCAGCGAACTTAGCGACCGTCGCGCCCGTCCCAGCCCCCACCGAACCTTCGGCGACGGTGCCGGCGCGGGCGGCTTTCGCGGCGCGATAGCCGGCCTCGGCATCTGGGTGGCGAGGCCGGCCGATGCTCAGGTCGAAGAGCACCGCTGCGGGGACGATCGGAATCACCTGGCCCGCAAAGTGCAGGCCGGAGCCGCGCTCTTCGAGATAGCGCATCACCCCGGTCGCGGCATCGAGGCCGAACGCAGAACCGCCGGTGAGCAGAACGGCATGCACTTCCTCAACGAGATTGCCGGGGCGAAGCAGATCGGTCTCGCGGGTGCCGGGAGCAGCGCCGCGCACGTCGACGCCGCCAACCGCGCCTGCCTCGCAGAGCACGACGGTGCAGCCGGTCACGGCGCGACGGTCGGTCCAGTGGCCGAGACGGATGCCGGGTACGTCCGTGATGGCGTCGCGCAGCCCGGGCATGGCAGGGCCTCGTGCGGCTTAGCCGGCGGCGGCGATCTGGATACGCCGCGACGGGAGGGCTGTCTCGATGAAGTCGAGACAGCGGCGCATGTAGGCGTCCGGAGCGTGACGGTAAGCGGTGCAGTGGCCCTCGCCAGGGACGCGCCAGATGACGTTGCGCGGGTTCAGTGAGGCAGCGGCGATGTTGAGCGAGTTCGTGACGGCGACCAGATGATTCGCTTCGCCGTGGATGAATAGGATCGGCACCTCAGACTTCGTTCGGGCCACCGAGTGGATGGGGGCCAGCGCATCGGCGTCGGCACCAAAGCGGCGGAACGCGATGCGGCAGGCGAGCAGGAAGGTCGGCAGCGGCACTTTCGCATAGCGCCGACGCAGGAAGGCGCGCGCCGTGGCAGAGGGCGAGTCAGCAATGACCAAGTCGACGACGAGGCCTTCGGCTGCGCCGACGATAGCGAGCGAACCGCCCATCCCGAAGCCGTGGAGCACCACCGGCAGACCGTTTGAGCGCGAACGCGCGAACGCGACAGCGGCGGTTACATCGAGCCGCTCGCGCGCGCCGAAGGTGTCACGGAGGCCGCCTGACTCGCCTCGGCCACGCAGATCAAATGCGAGCACGTTGATGCCTCGGCGCAGGTAATCGCGCTGAAGGAGGAGCAGGCCGTGGGAGCGGTCGGAGCGGGTACCGTCAGCGTCGTGGACGAGCACAACACTGGCACGAGCGCCGGGCGATTCGAGGTACCAGCCGAGCAGCGCGACGCCATCGTCGGCGGTGAACTGCACTTCTTCGTAGCGGAGGCCGAGGTCGGCGGGCGTCCCTTCCACCCGGCGGCGGCGGATGCGAGTGAAGGAATCGGCAAGCAGGAGCGCGCCGATCAGGTGGGCGGCTAGGACAACGCCGATGAGTGCGAGCACAACCCAGACCATAGGAACCGACCCCCGAACAGCCTGCTCCCTCGCGGAGCAGCCGTGGCAAGGTATCAGCGCAGCCCTATCGGCGACAAGCAGGAAAACGGATAGATATTATGCAGTGTTATGTCCGCTGGCAGCGTGGGCAGAGATGTGTCCCCCGTCCCACGAGGCGAATCTTGATTATTTCCTGGCCGCAGCGCTCGCACGGCTGGCCGTCGCGACGGAAGACGTGGACGCGAATGTGGTGCATTCCCTCGCCACCGAGGCCATCGCGGTAGTCGGAAAACGAGGCCCCACGGTTCCCCAGCGACTCTTCAAGCGTCTCGCGGACGGCGGCGTGGAGCCTCTGGATACGCTGCGACGACAGGCCGTTCGCGGGAGCACGAGGGTCGATGCGGGCGATCCAGCAGGCCTCATCCGCGTAGATGTTGCCGACCCCTGCCGCGACCTGCTGGTCGAGTAGCACTGCCTTGATCGCCACGCTTCGGCGAGCACACGAGGCTCGCAGCCATGCGACCGAGAACGCCTCGCCAAGGGCATCCGGTCCGGTACGCGGCATCGCTTCGGCCGGGTCGCCGACCAGATGCCAAGTCGCGAACTTTCGCATGTCGTTCAGCCGCACCGACATGCCGTTGTCGAGGTCGACGCGCGCCCGCTCGAAGCGGTGCCCGGGAGCATCGATGCCCGCATGTACCAGCGAGCCTGTCATGCGGAGGTGGAGCACCCAAGTCTGGCCGTCATCGAGGCCTGCGAGGAGGTATTTGCCGTGGCGGTCGAGTGCCTCAACGCGACGCCCGGCCAGCGTGCGTTCAAGTGCGCGAGGCGCGTGCGTTTGGGCGAGGCGCTCCGCACCGGAATGAATACGGACGCGAGCGACAGTGCGACCGACCAGCAGCGGCGCGAGATCCCGACGGATCGTCTCGACTTCAGGGAGTTCAGGCATGCGCTAGCGCGCCGCCTCCATGTCGCCCCAGTTCGTGCCCGACTTCTCGTCGAGGTCGAGCGGGACGCTGAGTTCGAGTGACGGCATCAGGCGACGGGCGATCTCGCGGATGTCGCCGAGTTCCTTGCGGGGCAACTCGAAGATCAACTCGTCGTGTACCTGGAGAATCATGCGGGCCAGCGCGCCCTTCTGGCGGCGGGCCAGCAGTTCGGCGTCGATGCGGTTCATAGCGATCTTGATGATGTCGGCTGAGGTGCCCTGAATCGGCATGTTAATCGCCACGCGCTCGGCGGCCATCCGGTGGTTGTGGTCGGATGAACGGAGTTCGGGGATGTACCGGCGGCGGCCGGAGAGCGTTTCGGCGTAGCCATTGGCGCGCGCCTCGGTGACCGTACGCTCACGCCACTCGGCCACGGCGGGATAGGACTCGAAGTAGGTCTTGATGAAGGTTTCTGCTTGAGCGCGCGGGATGCGCTCACGTGCCGAGAGGCCGAACGCCGTCAGCCCATACATCACACCAAAGTTGAACACCTTCGCGCGCCGCCGCATCTCCGGCGTCACCTCATCGAGCGGGACGCCGAACACCGTCGACGCCGTCGCGCGGTGAACATCAAGGCCCTCAGCGAAGGCACGGCGCAGTTCCTTGTCACCGGAGACGTGTGCCATCACACGCAGTTCGATCTGCGAGTAGTCGAAGGAGAGCAGAATCGGGTCATCGCCGCAGTCGCTAGCGATGAACGCGCGGCGCACCTCGTTCCCCGTGTCGGTGCGTACAGGGATGTTCTGGAGATTCGGATCGTTCGAGGAGAGCCGACCGGTGGCGGCAGTGACCTGCGAGAACACCGTATGCACGCGGCCCGTCCGCGCGTTGACCTGCTGAGGGAGTGTGTCAACGTACGTCGACTTGATCTTGGTCAGTTCGCGCCACTCGAGGACCGCTTCGACGACCGGGTGGGCATCGCGCAACGCCTCAAGCGCATCGGCGTCGGTGGTCCAACCGGTCGTGGTCTTGCGGGTCTTCGGAAGGCCGATCTCCTCAAACAGGATGTGGGAGAGTTGTTGCGGCGAGCCGATCTGGAACTCATGGCCGACAGCGGCGTACACCGCGCGCTCGGCGACGGTGATGCGCTGGGCCAAGCGTTCGCCGGTGCGGTGGAGCGCTTCGCTATCGATTGCGATGCCCCACTGCTCCATGCGTGCGAGCACGGGGATGTGTGGTAAGTCGATCTCATCGAACACCTTGCGGACGCGGGTCGTATCCAGTTCCGGAGCGAGCGCGTCGGCGAGGCGTACGACGAGATCGGCGTTCCCTGCCGCGAACGATGCGCACTGCTCGGGCGTGGTCTGCGCGAAGGTGATTGCCTTGCGCCCGGTACCGAGCAGCGTCTTCGGGTCGATCAGTTCATGGCCGAGGCGGTCGAACGCCAATCCGCGTACGGTGACGTTGGACTCGCCGAGCAGGTAGGCGGCGACCATCGTGTCGAAGTCGATGCCAGCAGCCCAGAAGCCATCGTGGGCCTCGGCGAGAGCGAGCAGGCTATTTTTCCCGTTGTGGGCGACGCGGCTGATGCGCTTGTCGGTGAACACTGGCTCAAGGGCGGTCAGCACCTCAGATTGCGTCAGTTGGAAGCCTGCATCCATCGCGCCATCACCCGAGGCCAGCAGCGGCGGCTGGGTGTGCCCGAACGGGACGTACCAGCCGTGTGCGGCCTCCGTGCTGATGCCGATGCCCACGAGGTGATCCGCCGCACGCACCGGGTGAGCGTCCTCGGCGACGAGGTCGAAGGCAAAGCGCTTGGCCTTCTTCACGGCCTGCACGACGCTTGCCAACCCCTTCGGCGTCGTCACTACCTCGTACTGCACTGCTACGGCTGGCTCGGATGGCGTGCCACGCTCGGTGGAGGGTCCATCCTCGGAGGACGCGCCGTCATTGATGTGCGCGGGCAGGCGGTTCACGAGCGACCGGAATTCGAGTTCACGCAGCAGTTCCAGCACGGCGTCCCGATCGTAGTCGCCAACGACTGCCGCTGTGATGTCGAGCGTCAGACCCGGCACCTCACAAACGATCATCGCCATCTCACGCGAGTGGAGCGCGTCCGCGCGCCCCTCGGTAAGTGCTTTCTGCACGCGGGCCGGCGCGATCTCGTCGAGGTGGGTGAGCATGTTGTCGAGGTCGCCATACTGCTGGATGAGCGCAAGCGCGCCTTTCTCGCCGATACCACGCACGCCCGAGATGTTGTCCGAGGTGTCACCGACGAGCGCCTTGTAATCGACCATGCGTGGTGGGTCGAAGGTGAAGCGCTCACGCACCTTCTCCTCGTCGTACAGGACGTAATCGCGCTGGTAGGGGCGGTACATGTAGACCCGCACGCCCGGCTGCACCAGTTGCACGAGGTCGTTGTCGAGCGTCACCACAATCACATCGAGGCCGGCCGCGACGCCCTGCGTAGCGAGCGTGCCAACCACGTCATCGGCCTCGTAACCGGGTGCCTCAATACGGGGGATACGGAACGCTTCCAGTAACTGCTGGACGCGGCCGATCTGCGGCTTGAGGTCGTCGGGCATAGGCGCGCGAGTGGCCTTGTATGTATCGTCAGCCTCATGGCGGAAGGTCGGCGCAGGGCCGTCCCATGCGGCGATGATGTACTCAGGATGCAGTTCATTCAGGATTTGCAGCAGGCTGTTCGCATAGCCGAAGACGGCCCCCACCGGTTCACCTGTCTTACGTATGGTCAGAGTGTCGCGAAACGCGAAGTATGAGCGATAGATGATCCCGTGCGAGTCGAGGATCACGAGGAGGGGACGATGTTCGGAATCGGACTCAGTAGCCATTGAAGGCAGTATAAGCCGCCCCGGCGGAATCGCTCGCGCTGCACTGGCGCCGCGTAAGCCCTACGATGTCCGCAATGGCGTTGCGGTCGCTCGTCTGGCTTGCCTGGCGGCGCGTGCGCCGCGATCTCAGCGCGTCCATCGCGCTCTGCGTGCTCTCCGTGCTTGCCGCCGCCTCACTCGCCGCCGTCCCGACGTTCGACAACGCAATGCGTGACCTTGCCCTTCACCAAGCGCTGGCAGCCTAATGCCCGGCGCATTGCACATCGTGACGGCGAGGCTGCGCCCTGACGCCCCAGCGGACGGGCTGACGCACGCCGTCGAGGCCGCTCGTGCGCTGTCGGACGCTCCGGGCGCCGAGGACGTGCTCATCGGTCTGGACAGCGAGCGCCTCGTCGTCGCGACGTGGCTGGCGGGACGGGAGGCGCTGGACGCCTTCGCCGAGTCGCGTCAGCACATGGCGTTCGTGATGCGCGGACTTGCGCCGGTGATCCGCGGCATGTGGAGCGCCGCGGTCGAGGCTGAGGCCGCACATCCACCGGCTGACACATCAGCACTCTGGGTGTTCGCCGTCCCCGAGCGTGAGGGCATCTACGAGTGGCAAGTGCGGGACTTCCTGAGCGCCGTGGAGACCCTGCCGGGCGCCTCGGCCGCCGGCCCCACCGTCGAGGAACGCGAGCGCTACCGCGCAGGTGGCGTCGTATGTGTGCGCCCGGCGGAACGTGCGGCCTTCGATGCGGCGCTGGTGGTAGCGCGGCAGCAGTGGGCGGAGGTCGCAGGCGGACTGGAAGAGGCGACCGTGCCCGTGCTGCCAGCGTGAGCCGGCGGCGGTATCAGTCCGACTGGCCGACACGCCTGCCTGCCTCGCGACACCGCCTCAGCCGGTTGATGCTGATCCTCAGCGTCGGCATCCTGCTCAGCATCCTTGGCAGGACGCAGTTATGGCCGGACGCGGTCGCTCCGGCCTCGACGGAGACAGTCACCACTACGCCATCGACGCGCCCGTCATCGCCGGCAACTACCGTGCCGAGCACCAGTGGCGCCCCTGCTCTCGAACGCCGTACCGACGGCTGGTATCTCCCGAGGCCGGAGGCGTGATGCGCTCGTCAGCGTCGAGCGCATCATCGACGGCGATGCGCTCGATGTGCGGGCGGCAAGCGAACCGCTGCGCGTGCGCGTATTCGGCATCGATACCCCGGAACGAGAAGAACGATGCGATCCCGAGGCGACCGCTCGCCTCGCGGCGCTCGCGGGAACCAGCATGCGGCTTATGGCGGACGTGCGTCAGCAGGACGGATTCGGGCGCGAGCTGCGGTATCTGTTCACGGCCGACGGCCGCTCAATCGACGCGGCACTTCTCGATGAAGGCCTCGTGCGTGCCTAGCGCGAGGACGGCGCGTTGCGAGGCCAGTTCGTAGGCATCGAGGATGGAGCGAAGGTAGCGCGGCGCGGCTGCCTGTGGAGCACCTCGGGCAGCGGGGGCTAGCGCGCAGATTCGAGTTTGAACACCAGCGCACCGTTGTCCCACTGTACGACATGATGCGGCGCTTCTACATTGATCCAAGCGACGTGGGTCGCCCGCCCGCTGCGTACCTGCAGCCGCCACGTCTCGAAAGCCCCGGCGGGCACTTCGATACGCTGGCGCGAGGTGACGGTGAGTTCGACCGTCTGCCGGACACGTTCGACGGCGTTCATAGAGACGTAGGTCGCCCGATAGTCCTCGGCCAGCGGGGCGGCACGCCAGAGCCAAAGAGACGACTCGTTGTCGTACACCGGCTGCGGCAGTTTCACGGTGCGTGGCTGCTCGTCGTTGTTGGTGATACCCACGCTCTGGCCGTCTGCCGCATATGAGGCGGCGTAGCGGTCGTCTCCGTCAGCGCGGCGGATGAGACGCGCCAGTGCGTGCGGGCGCAGCGTGGCGGGGTCGACGGTGACAGCAGTGGTGTCGCGCGGCGGCTGCCCGTCGCCAGCGACGGTCTCGTAAGACTGTTGCAGTTGCAGCCTGTCACCCTCACGGCGGACGTTGAACGTGCCGCGACCGACGGTTGCCCCTGTACCGTCATGGAGCGCATAGGTAAGCCGCTCGCCATCGGCGAACGGTACCGCCGAAACGATGGCCGGGATATCCGCGGTACTGCGCGCACCGGCACATGCGACAAGCACACTGCCGGCAAGCACAGGCATCACGAGACCGACGACGGCACGAAGGGTTGGCAAGGCGTTCAGCGCGATGCAACCCGCTCCCAGAGCGACTCGTAGCCTTCGCCGCCACGGATGGCAGCGGCGACCTCGGCACGCTCGGCGGCGCGCACTTCGCGGTAAGCCTCGTCGCAGTATTGCTGCATATCGGGGCCACCCTGGCGCAGCAGCCGGTCGGTGATGCGTTGCCAGAGGCCCGTGTCCTGCATCACCTGCACGTAGCGTG
Organism: Thermoflexus hugenholtzii JAD2; assembly: GCA_945903275.1. Lineage (GTDB taxonomy): Bacteria > Chloroflexota > Dehalococcoidia > UBA2979 > UBA2979 > RH-chloro-G1. Next base: position 123,632 of record CAMDNW010000001.1, on the reverse strand, counting down.
GCCAGCCGACAACGGTGATCTGATCCGGCAGTGGCATACCCGGGCGCTCGCGTTCGAGGTAGCGGTAACGCTCCTCAGCGTTGTTCACGGGCGGGACAAGGCGGATCAGTGGCAGATCGCTGGGGGCAGCGCGCATATCGAGCAAGAGGCGCTGAGCGATCACATGGAAGCGGAGGACGATCACGTCCGCCTCGTCGAAGACGCGACCCATCTCCTCGATATCAACGCCGAAGTCTGACTCAGCCATGCATTCATTGTACGAGGCGCGCCGCGATGCGCTATGGGTGGCTACCGGCGGGCCGGCGGCGGCAATTGGTACGTGCGTTCGAGATATGGCACATGGATAAGGCCGCTCATGTGGAGCCCGAGGAGGATCAGCACCAATCCACCCACCCGTGTGACGAGGTCAAGCCGGTCTAGCAGCACGCTGCCGAGCAGTCCCGCTGACACGCCGAGCAGCGCGAACACCGCCGTGAATCCGAGCACGAACGCGGCGGAGTGAATGAGCAGCCGCCCCCGACTGGCCACCTCACCGCTCGCCACAGCCGCCTCGCCAGCGAGGTCGGCGAGATAGACAGGGACGAGGGGCAGCACGCAGGGCGAGAGGAATGAGACGACACCGCCAAAACATGCGACGGCGGGGCCGAGCAACCCGGCGGTCCCACCGGCTAGGCGCACCTCGGCGTCCGATGTCGCCCCGAACCAGAAGCCGAGCGACTGAAACGTGCGATTGAGCCGCCCGAACTCACCGAGGAACATTGCGGCCCCGACCAAGATGAAGAGCGCGCCGCAGACCGTCATCAACACGGGCAGGTACGGCTGCGCCTGCCGGAGCCGCGGGGCAAGCCATCCAAAGCACATGCCGAAGGCAAGGAACCAGAGGCCAAGGCCGAGCGAGTACGCCGCGAGCAGCAGCCCGCCCTGCGCCGCCGTTCCCGAGGCGGCCGCCATCGCTAGAACTGCCCCGAGGATCGGGCCGATGCAGGGCGACCATGCAGCGGCAAAGGTTGCGCCCAGTAGTGCTGCACGAGGCGCCCCTGATCGCATTCGTTATTCCTCGATACCAAGGAGACGGCGGCGAGCCTCGTCATAGCGGGACTTGGCTCGGGCCTCACGGTTCAGCAGGCCTTTGATCTCCTGCGGCGGGATGCGCTGACCATCGAGAAAGAACGCGTGGAGTTTGGCAAGCTGGGCCTGCCAGTCGACGTACGCCTCGCGATAGGTCTCTTTCGGGTCAGAAGTCGTCATGCAGACAGTGTACCGAGGGGGATATGGTAGCGCGTGCGGGATTCGAACCCGCGATCTCCGCCTTGAGAGGGCGATGTCCTGGGCCACTAGACGAACGCGCCACGACGTTCAGGAAATGCAGGGTAACAAAGCCCACGCATCCCGCTCAACCACCTGCAGCGCCGGGGCAATGTGACCCGGACAAGAGCGTTGCGGTAGCATACCGGTGCTCAAGGCCACACGCATTGTCGCGGCCGGCCAAACCGGCTGCTAGCAGAAGGAAAAGAGATGGAATACCGGCCACTGGGACGCTCAGGCATTCAGATATCCGCGATTAGCATTGGCACCAACCAGTTCGGCAGCCCTGTAGATGCCGAAGGCACCAAGGCGATCCTCGACGCGGGACTCGAGAGCGGCATCAACTTCATCGACACCGCTGACGGCTATGGCGGGGGACTTTCCGAGCAGTACATCGGCAAGGCCATCAAGGATCACCGCTACGAGTGGGTGGTGATGTCCAAGTTCGGGAACTATGCCGCCGGCCCCGGCCCCAACACACGAGGCAACTCCCGCGGTTACATGCGCAAGGCCATCGTCGGCTCGCTCCAGCGCCTCGACACGGACTACATGGATGTCTACCTGTTCCACCGGCCCGACATGAACACACCGTTTGAAGAGCAGATGTCGGCCATGAACGACCTCGTGCGCGAGGGTTTGGTGCGTTACATCGGCTGCTCCAACTTCGCGGGCTGGCAGATTGCCGCCGCGAATGAGACGGCGAAGCACCACGGCTGGGAGCCACTCGTGGCCTCGCAGCCAGCGTACAGCCTGATGAACCGCGCGCCAGAGGGCGAGCACATCCAGGCCTGCCAGCACTACGGGCTAGGACTCACCGCATTCAGCCCGCTTGCGGGCGGCTTCCTAACAGGGAAGCACAAGCGCGGCCAGGGCGCTGTCCCCGGCACGCGAATGGAGCGCAACCCGCGCGCCACGCAGACGACCCTCACGGACGCGAACTTCGACAGGCTCGAAGCGTGGGAGGCGATCGCCGAGCAAGCAGGCATCACCATGACGCAGCTGGCGGTTGGCTGGGTAGCATCACAGCCTATCGTCGCCTCGGTCATCTGTGGCGCGACCAGCCCCGACCAGGTGCGTGAGAACGCCGCAGTCAGTGACGCGCTGGCGAGCATCACGCCAGACGTGTTGAAGGCTATAGACGAGGCCTCGAAGAAGTAACCGCACCTGCTCACACATCACAGAGAAGCCCCCGCAATGCGGGGGCTTCTCTGTGATGTGTGAGCAGGTGCGGTGCTAGCCGACGTTGGCGATGATCGCGAGCAAGAGGATCGCGACAATGTTCGTGATCTTGATCATCGGGTTCACGGCTGGGCCAGCGGTGTCCTTGTAGGGGTCGCCCACCGTGTCGCCGGTCACCGCGGCCTTGTGGGCCTCGGAACCTTTTCCACCGTACTGACCGGTCTCGATGTACTTCTTCGCGTTGTCCCACGCGGCGCCGCCGGTGGTCATCGACAGCGCGACGAAGAGGCCGGTGACGATAGTGCCGAGCAACATCGCGCCCACGGAGGCGAACGCGGCGGGCTGACTTTCCACCGTTACCACGATGAAGTAGAGGACGATCGGAGCAAGCACCGGGAGCATCGACGGCAGGATCATCTCCTTGATCGCTGCTTTGGTGAGCATGTCCACCGCACGGCCGTAATCGGGCCGTTCGGTGCCCAGCATGATGCCGGGGTGCTCACGGAACTGGCGGCGCACCTCTACGACAACCGAGCCGGCGGCGCGGCCAACCGCGGTCATACCCATGGCACCGAACAGGTACGGGAGCAGGCCACCGAGGAATAGACCGACGACCACATATGGGTCTGATAGGTCGAACTTAAGGTCTTTGTACTCCGGGAAGTACCGGCCGAGATCCTGGGTGTATGCGGCGAACAGCACCAGCGCGGCGAGACCGGCTGAGCCGATGGCGTAGCCCTTGGTCACAGCCTTGGTGGTGTTCCCGACGGCATCGAGAGCGTCGGTTACCTCGCGCACCGACTCGGGCAGTTCCGCCATCTCGGCGATGCCGCCCGCGTTGTCTGTGACCGGGCCATAGGCGTCGAGGGCGACGACCATGCCGGCGAGCGCGAGCATCGCCGTCGCGGCGATGGAGATGCCGAACAGACCGGCATTCGCATACGAAACGATGATGCCGACGGCAATCACTATGACGGGGAGCGCGGTTCCCTCCATCGAAATCGCGAGACCCTGGATGACGTTCGTGCCGTGACCGGTCTCCGAGGCCGCCGCGACGCTGCGCACCGGGCGGTACTCAGTCGACGTGTAGTACTCGGTGATCCAGACGATGAGGCCGGTAATCGCGAAGCCGACCAGCGCGCAGATGAACAGGTTCATCCCTGTGAACTCAGCGCCCTCGATAGGGCCAAAGCCGAGCATCCAGTTGAGCACACCAGCGATGAGGACAGTCGAGATCACCGCCGTGGCGATGAGACCTTTGTAAAGCGCAGCCATGATGGCCGTGCCACCGCCCAGCCGGACAAAGAATGAACCGACTACCGACGCCAAGATGCAGACGCCGCACATCACGAGCGGCAACGCGAGCATCGTCTCCTGCAGCGGGCCGGTGAAGAACGCTGCCGCCAGCAGCATGGTGCCGACGAGGGTCACGGCATAAGTCTCGAACAGGTCAGCTGCCATGCCAGCGCAGTCGCCGACGTTGTCGCCAACGTTGTCAGCAATCACGCCCGGGTTGCGCGGGTCATCCTCGGGGATGCCTGCCTCGACCTTACCGACGAGATCGGCGCCCACGTCGGCGCCCTTGGTGAAAATGCCACCGCCAAGACGGGCGAAGATCGAGATGAGAGAGCCGCCAAAGCCGAGACCGACTAGGCCTTCGACGATGTGCGACATACCTTCCGGAGTACCAGGATCGAACATGAAGTTCCGAAGCAGCAGGTAGTACAGCGTTACGCCGAGCAGACCGAAGCCCACCACCAGCAGACCAGTGATGGCCCCCGCCTTGAACGCGATATTGAGCGCCGCGTCCATCCCATTGCGAGCGGCCTCGGCCGTGCGGACGTTCGCACGGACGGAGACGTTCATGCCGACGTAGCCGGCAAGGCCAGACAGCACAGCCCCGATGACGAAGCCCAGCGCCACGTGGACGCCGAGCAGCGCCGCCAGCAGGACGCCCAATATGACGCCCACTATGGCGATCGTCTGGTATTGCCGGTTCAAGTACGCCTGAGCGCCCTCACGGATAGCAGTCGCAATCTCCTGCATCCGCGCCGAGCCAGCACTGGCCGCGAGCACTGAGCGGCTGGCCATCGCGCCATACGCGATCGCCAGCACACCCATCGCCACCACAAGGTAATAGGCCTGTTGTTCCATAGCGTCTCTACCCCTCTGACCGCGCGTCGTTCCCACCCCGGCGGTGCGCGGATTTGCGCGGACGATGCCATGCGCAGGGGTCACACGCAACTGACAGCCACATCACAGCACACCAGTCTACTCAGGTGATCTGAATTGTTATGACAAATAGCGCAGGCTAGGCGGTCAGTGAGCGGCGGGTTGGAGTGGGCTTACGCCGGCCTCGGCAAGGTACTTCTGACCCCACACTTCGAGTGGTCCTAGGGCGCTGGCCAAGTCTTGGCCGCGTCCGGTGAGCGCGTACTCCACCCAAGGCGGCATGGTGTTCACAATGGTGCGCGAGACGATGCCGAGTTCCTCGAGGGTCTCGAGGCGGTCGCGGAGCGTGCGGGAGTTGCATCCGCCGATGACCACGGCGAGTTCATTGAACCGGCGCTTCCCGCCTCGCAGTTCGTAGACGATGAGCGGAACCCACTTCCGGCCGAACAACTGCAACGTGGCCCGGATGGGGCAGTAGCCGTCGTCACCAAGCGCGGTGGTCATGTGCAGTGTCACCGGATAAACCGTAGCGCAGGATTCAACTGCACGTCCACTCGCCGCGGGAGTAATAGGCGACTAGCGGCACCGACCGAGCAACGGCGTGCCTGCGGGTAAGCCGCCGGGGAACTTCGCAAGCCACGCAGCATTGACCGACGACACAGTTGTGCCCGGCACGTACGCGACGAACTGGCCGTCCGCATCGAGCGACCAGAAGACGGCGGTCGACTGGGGACAGGCCGCTGCAGCAAGCAGTTGATCAGACGTACCGCCGTTGAACACGAAGAGGCCGAGGCCTGACTGAGGCAACGTACCCGAGATAGTGCCGACCCCAGTTACTGTGACGCGCACCGTCGCCGAGGCCGGGTGCAGATATCTATCGCGTGCAGTGACGCGGAACTCCAGAATTGAGACGCTCACCGGGGCGGTGAAATTCACCTGTCCCGTGGAACCGGGCTGGAGCGCGACGGCGGGGCCGCTTGTTTGTATCCATTCGTAGGTCACGGCCTCGTTTTCGGGATCGACTGCGAGGGCATTCAGCGAAACGAGAGCACCGACGGCTGCCGCCACCGCGGATTGTGTCGAAAGCCTAGGACGGAGGTTCAACCCATACAGCTCGCGCAGGCGGCTCACCTCTGCGGAAGAGGGCGCTGCCCGGCAAGTCGCCGCGCTAAAGGAGTTGAGGCTCGGATACATCACGTCGTTGATATCCGTGCTGTGTCCAAAGCCGATGGCATGTCCCATTTCGTGCACCAACGTTGATACGAGGCATTCTGGTATGTTGCCGAATATCTCCGAGACGACAATGTCGGTCTCGATAATGTTGCGCACGGTAGGGTTGATTGGCGGCGACCAAGAAGTGGTGGTCAGCGTCACGGCGACCGCGCGGCCGCTGACTCGGTCGCGCTCATCGTCGAAGCCGATCTCGTTGCGCCGGTTGCTGGTGCCCCACCGGGCCCCGCTGGCACAGTCGCCGTTGTAGCGGATCCCGATTGCCGCTTCGGCATCGTTCCATTGCGCCGCGGCATCCACGACCATCTGGCGAAATTGGGCCTCGGCCAGCCATGGCGGACGGCCAGACTGGAACGTACATATCGCGACCGGCCGCTCTGCGGTGCTCCAGCGGGCCGGCGGGTCGCCGCAGTGAGGCGGCAGCTCCGGCACCTCGCAATCACCGATCAGGCCTATCAGCTCTTGTGTAGTCAGCTTGCCATTGGTCAACACGTCCTCGCCAAGCGAGTACACATGAGCCAGATTGCCGGTTACGACAGGAATGCGATCCGTGACGACTACGGTGAGTGCGCAGACTGCCAACAACACAGCCAGCCTGAACCCCCTTAGAAGCAGTGGCCGGGGCGTAGTCATCTCATACTCCACTCGTGCCAATCGAGAGCCTCGATCCCACAATGCCTACGGACGGCGAATTGACGATGGGAGTGGCGACCGCGTCCGGTAGTAAGACGCATCCGATCCGCCAGCGTTGCCGAGGCGAACGAAACTGAGATTGATCATGGACAGCCGCAGGCTGCGCCGCAACTCAGGGATGTGCCGAAGCAGCCGGCGGAAGTCACTTACTCCGCCGCTTCCGTCTCGCTCAGGCTCCCGGCACCCAGCGGTGAGGCACCTCGGAGTGCTCGAAGGCGATTGATACGGTCGCCGATTGGCGGGTGGGTGGAAAACAGGCCACGCGCGCGATCCTCGAACTTCTTGATGGGGTTCACGATGTAGAGATGCTGGGTAGCGCGATTGGCAACCTCTAGCACCTCAGAGTCGCCGGCGATCTTCGCCAGCGCGCGTTCGAGGCCCACCGGGTTCCGCGTCAGCGCCACCGAGGTCGCATCAGCCAAGTACTCTCGCTGGCGGCTGACGGCCATCTGCACCAGTCGCGCGAACATCGGCGCGAGCACAGCGAGGATGAGTCCCAGCACCATCACGATCACCTGCGCCCCGCCGCCACCCTCGTCCCGGCGCGAGCGGTGACCCATCCCGCCCCAGCGCATCGAGTGCAGGAAGAAGTCGGCCAGCAGCGCGATGCTCCCCACCAGCACGCCGACCAGCAAAGCGAAGCGGATGTCGAAGTTACCAACGTGCGCCAGTTCGTGGCCGATCACGCCCTGCAACTCCTCACGGTCGAGTTTGTTGAGGAGTCCCGCTGTGACTGCGATCGAGGCGTGCTTTGGGTCACGCCCGGTCGCGAACGCGTTCGGTGCGCTGTCATCGATGAGATAGACCCGTGGCATAGGGATCCCCGACGCGAGCGAGAGTTCCCGGACGACGTTCAGCAGTTCGGCATCGCGTGCGGAATCGGCCTCCTTCGCGCCAGAGGTCGCCAGAACCAGCGCATCCCCGCCGTAATACGAGCCGAGCGACAGCACCACCGAAACCACAAGCGCGATCACGAGCGCCCCGAGGGCAGCCTCAACCGTACCGTTGAGCGCGAAGCCCGCGGCAGCACCGAACACGGCAAAGACCACCGCTACGACGAGAAGCAGCAGTGCCGACTTGCGGCGATTCGACGCCTGCAGTGTGTAAAAGGTGGCCACAGTCTGCCTCGGTCGCGCAACGCGCTAGCGAAGCCGCACCTCCGGCACCACCGAGGCTTCCGGCTCGGCCTCGAAGAACTCACGTGAGGTAAAGCCCAGCGCCCCGGCGAAGATCACATTAGGGAGCGTCTGGATTGCGGTGTTGTATTCAAGCACGGTCGCGTTGTAGTGCTGGCGAGAGAACGCGATCTGGTTCTCAGTGGTGGCCAATTGCTCCTGTAGGTCACCGACATTGTGGCTCGCCTTCAGGTCTGGGTAGTTCTCTACGACAGCGAAGAGTGAGCGCAGCGCCCCGGTCAGTTGATTCTCGGCGGCAGCAGCCTGCGCTGGCCCCTCCGCACCCGCGCTCACAGCACTGGCGCGGGCCTCGGTGACTCGGGTCAGCACGTCCTCTTCGAACTTCATGTAATCGCGCACAGCGCTCACGAGGTTGGGGATGAGATCGTGCCGGCGCTTCAACTGCACACCGATCTGCGCCCACGCTTCATCCACGCGCAGGCGACCGCGAACCAGTCCGTTGTAGAACGCAATCAGGAACCCAGCGAGTACGACAATGACTCCCAGGACAATCAGCAAGGTCAGCGTGGTGCCCATCGGGGCCTCCTTGGCAATCAGGCGATACGACAGGTAAGTATAGGTTGGGGAGCTTCAGCCCACCCCCACCACGTCAGCCCTCGATCAATTGCGCCACGGTGCCGAAGCTGTAGCCCTGCTGCTTGAGGCCATCGAGGAGCGCCGGAAGCGCCGGACCGTCTTGCGACTGCGCACCGACATGGAAGATGAGGATCGCGCCCGGCTCCGCCCGCGCGAGGCACCGCTGGACGATGCCGGAAGCGGAGAGGCCGTTCCAGCCAAGTGAGTCCACCGTCCACATCACGTTGTAGTGATAGCCCACGGTGGCTATATCGGCGTTCACCGAGGCATCGTAGTCGCCATAAGGCGGGCGAAAGTACGGTCGCATCTCCGCGCCGGTGAGCCGGCGCGCTGTTTCCTCGGTACGGCGGAGTTGGTCGTGGCGCTGCGCCGAGGTCTGCGGGCCTCGTCCAGTCGACACCCCGGTGAACGAGCCGTGATCATACGTGTGGTTTATGAGGTGATGGCCGTCTGCCACGATGCGGCGCATCAGATCGGGATACTGCTCCGCCCAGTGGCCCGTCATACCGAAACTAACGAGTACCCGATGCTCGCGCAGCGTATCCAAGATCTGCGCCGTGTACCCGGCATCCGATCCCGCATCAAACGACAACGCGATGAACCGCCGTTCGGTCGGCCAGCGGTCAACAACGCGCGCTGCTATCCCGGCCGGCACCGCCACCGCAGCCCGTGCGACCGGCGCAGCGATGGCGGTGCCGGTCGAAGTTGGTGTTGGAGCCGGAGTGGTAGCAGTTGCGGTCGAGAGCACGTGCTCGTGTATCGAGGTAGCTGTCGCCTCGGCAGTGGCGGCTGGCGGAGGCACCGATGCGGGCGGGATTGCTCCGCGCGCGCAGCCGAGCCCCAGCGATCCGAGCGCGGCGGCGAACACGAGGCCGAGGCGTACCAGATGGCGTGCCATTGTCAGCCAGCCCGAGGCGGCGTGGTGCGCAGAAACTCGAGGATGCCTCGTGCGACGCCGCGCGCGAGGGCAGCGCGCGAGTCTTCACCGCGGAGCAGGGCGGCGTCCTCGGGGCTGCTGACGAACAGTAGTTCTACAAGCGCGCCGGGCATCTCCGTAGCGCGGCTGGTCGTCGCCGTCTGCACCGTCGTGAACCCGAGCGTGTCCAGGCTGCCGCCGCGCTGGATCACCTCATCGCGAGTCGTCACTCGTGCGGGGCCGAGGACAAACAGCGGGAAGCAGCGACCCTGAAAGGCACGCAGGCAGGTGTCGGCTTTGTGTCCGCGATCGACAGCCGGATAGCCAGCATCAGCCATCTCGCTCACCACGCTCGATTGGAGCGTCGCAGCGAGCATGCGGTTTTGGTCGGAGAACGGCCGCTGGCTGTTGTAGTAGGTCTCGACTCCCCGGTCGGCACCGCTCAAGGAGCCATTGGAGTGGATCGAGATGAACAGATCGGCCCGGCTGTCGTTCGCGAGGTCGATGCGGGCCTGGAGGTCGCGGCGAGTCGCGCTGAATCCGGAGATCGCCTGCCCCGTGTACGCGCGCTCGTCGGCGCGGCGCGTCAGGATCACGCGCACGCCCTGCGCCGCCAGCAGCGCCTCGACGCGGAACGCCATCTCGAGGTTCGAGTGCTTTTCGACGACACCGCTCGCTGCCGCGCCGACTTCATCCTCAGCATGTCCGGGGTCGATCACGACCGTGCGGATCCGGTCGCCGGACGTGCGCGACAACGGCGTGATCGTTGTCGGGTCTTTCGGTGCCTGCAGCACTACCACCTGTACGACAGGCGCGGCCTGCGGTGCAGGCGGCGGCATGAGAGTCGCTGTGGCAGGAGCCGGAGTGGGCGTCGCGGTTACTTCCACGGGCATAGCGGTGGATGCAGCGGGCGTCGCAATACCGGTACTCGCGGCAGCGACCTCGGCGCGTGCAGACGCCTCGGCCCCGCAACCGCCAAGCAACAGCGCACACATCAGCCCGAGCAGGCTCAGGCGCATCAGGCCTCCGCGTCTGCGCGCCCAGTGCGCCGTGACCAAACCATACGAACAGTCCCGGGGGTGCCCGTCAATGGCTCCCGGCGGTACCGTGATACTCCATGACCATCGAGATCGTCGTCACGCTCGACCTTGACCCTGCGCTGGCACGCCGCATCGAGGGTGCGGCGCCATCGCTCCGCGTCCGCACGCTCGCGGCAGGCACACGCGCCACGTTCGGCAGGCGGTTGCCGTATCCGAGCGAACTCCAGTCAGCCGTGCCTGACGCGGAACTCGTTGCTGCACTGACGGACGCCGAAGTCATACTCGCAGCGTGGGCCGGGATGATTCCCAGCCTTGACCTGACACAGGTCGCACCACATTTGCGCTGGGTACAACTGACACAAGCCGGTGCGGAGCATATCGACCCAGCCCGCGCCGCCGGAATCACCTTCACTACCATCGGCGATATGTCCGCTGGCCCAATCGCAGAGTGGGTACTCACCGCGATACTGATGTTTGCCAAGGGCTGGCCGCAGACCTTCCGCGACCAGCAGGCGCACAATTATCGTCGCTACATGCCGCGCGAACTCGCCACCTGCACCATCGGCATCATCGGTCTCGGCGCGATCGGCACCGAGGTAGCCAGGCGGCTCAAGCCATTCGGGTGCCGCATCCTCGGGATCCGCCGGTCATTCACCGTGCGCGGGCCGCACCCGCTAGTCGACGAGGCCATGCCGCCCGCCGACCTCGATTACCTACTTGGGGCGAGCGACTTCGTCGTGCTAGCCGCGCCTGCGACCGCAGAGACCCGGCATCTCATCGACGCGCGCGCGCTCGCCGCGATGCGGCCGGATGGCGTACTCATCAACGTCGCCCGCGGCTCACTCATCGACGACGCTGCGCTGGTGGAGGCGCTGCAGGCGCAGACAATTGCAGGCGCGGCGCTCGATGTGTTCACGCGGGAGCCGCTGGCCGCCGACTCGCCGCTGTGGGACCTCGACAACATCGTGCTCTCGCCGCATGTCGCGGCGGGCACCGACCGTTACTATGATCGCACCGTCGAGGTGTTCTGCGAGAACCTCACCCGCTATCTCCGAGGCGAACCACTGTCATTCATGGTCGACACGACGCGAGGCTACTAGCCGTAGGAGCGCCTGCTCCTACAATCGCCATATGAATCTTGATATCGCCGGCCTCAACCTTGTCCGCACGGTACAACGCATCGCTGCGCCACACATCACAACCGAGTACCGCTCAGGCATCTCGACCGGGCTCCTCACTCGCGTCTATCCATCTGGGAACGGCGTACGACACGTGCCTATAGAGTCACAGGACGAAGTTGCCACTCCGGATGAGGGCGGCCGGATGCTCCGGTACCGCCTCGATGACCTCGACGACGGCATCTATACCGCCGAGAGCATGGGTGGGTCAGGCGCTTCGGAGACTACGTACTTCGAGGTACTCAGCAACGTCGTGGCGCGTGTGTTCGATGGTGAGCGTCGCGCGCTGCTCGAACTGCGGCGACGCGCCCGTTAGATCTCGCTAGATTAGGATGAACGGCACGCTCATCTCGGCGGCGGTCAGCCCTGAGTGGTGTGATGGCAACTCCAGCCGCCGGTCGGGCCGTCCACGCGGCGTCCGCCACTCGAGCACGTCGGCGTCTAGGGCCACCACGACAAGGCCCCCCAGTCACCTCCGCGCTGCCTCGCCGATCGGTTCCGGCCCTAGGAGGCCGAGTGCTTGTAGGTCATCGGGCGTGAGCAGTGCGAACTGCTCGCCATGCCTGTACACGAACTCCCACGTGAAGTCGGCAGGCATCGCATCTGAGCGCAGATGGAACGTGAGTATGCGGGCATCGCCGCCCGATGAGTCTGCGAGCATCCGGCCAGCCTCGCTGTCCGCCACCATCCGCAAGCGCCCGCCGGGCGACACCCGAAGATGTCCATGATCGGCCGTGAGCACAATGTGCGCCCGCCCGCCGAGTGCTCGCGAGAGCAGCGCGACCTCCGCGTCGAGCGCGCGTACTGCACCGACAACTCCCATATGCGCCGGGCCATGATCGTGCGCCATGTCGTCAATGCGCGGCGTGTAGAGCACGGAACAGGTCGGCGGCTCGACCCCGATGCACCGTGACTGGCACAGGCTATCGATTTGCACATGGCTGTCGCACGGGAAATCTGGAACACACCGCAGGCGTCCTAGCGCGCGAGCGGCGTCCCTTTCGCAGGGGCGGTACCACTGGGTATCGCACTCCCGCTGGCCCCCGCGCCGCCTCGGCCAGCGCCGCCGCCCGGCAGCGTCACACCGGGTGGCACTACCTGTACGCCCGTCGCGACGGACGAGGCGTCACGCGTGACGACGACCTGCTCACCGGCTTTCAGATCCTGCAACGCACCGGCCTCGATCCTCCGCACCATCGTTTGTGCGTTGACGGTCAGCGCCACGTTCTGGCCTGCGGCTGTCTTCACCACAAGCGACGTCGGCGTAACGGATTCGACTGAGCCAGTTACGAGGCCATCACCGCTCCCACCGCCCGCAGCACCGTTGGCCGCGGCCGCAGCGAGTCCGCCAGAGCCACTCGCGCCGCCGCCAGCCGCGGCCACACCTGTCGCAGCGGCAGGCGCCGCCAAAGTGGTCTGCCCCCGGCCAACCGCCACGCCCGAGCCGAACACGATGCCAAGCGCCACCCCGACGATGCCAAGCACGCCGAGAAACTTACGGAAACCGATGTACATCGCAACCTCTCAATACCTCACGGAGCCGGACGTTATTCGTAGCGCAGCGCCTCAATCGGCCGCAGGCGGGCGGCTCGCGCAGCCGGGTAGAAACCAAAGAAGATCCCTATCCCGATGGAGACCAACAGCGACAGTATCACCGCATCTGGCGTCAGCCTTGCGTGCATGGTCTGCCCGAGAATCTCGCGGCCGTTGACCGCCATCGAAAGGCCGATGCCAGTCGCAGCGCCAAGCAATCCGCCGACACAGCAGACAAGGATCGCCTCCACCAGGAACTGCATCAGGATGTCGCGCTGCCGTGCGCCGACAGCACGCCGGATACCGATCTCGCGCGTCCGTTCCGTCACCGAGACGAGCATCGTATTCATGATCCCGATACCGCCCACGACGAGCGAGATACCCGCGATGCTGCCCAGCAGGACGGACTGCGTCCGTGCCACGCCGGCGGCGGCCTCCATCGCATCCTGCTGGCTCTGCACCTGAAAGTCGTCCTCGGTCACTTTGTGCCGCTCGCGGAGCAGTGCACCGATGCTCTCAGCGACCAGCGGCATGGTGTCCGGGTGAGTGGTCTGCACGTTGATCGTGCTGACGAAAATGCCCGTCGGCGCGCGGAAGCGGACGAGCGTCCGCGACATCGTCGTAATCGGGACGAGCACGCGGTCGTCGAGGTTGCCGAGCGCGGTGCCTCCTCGGCTGCTCATCACGCCAATCACAGTAAACGTAGCTCCCGTTCGTCCTAGGCTCAGCCGCACCTGCTGTCCGATGGGGGCGTCGAGACTACCGAACAGCGTCTGCGCGATGTTGCTGCCGAGCACTACCACCATCGCATTCGTACGGAGGTGATCTTCATAGAAGAATTCGCCCGACGCGAGCGGGGTGTTGCGGACGATCGAGTAGAACTCGTCGGTGCCGATCGCCTGGGTAGCAAAGTTGCTCCCGCCCGGCACTACGATCTGAATCCCGATGTTCTGCTCCACACTCACTGCGCCGACGTTGTCCACGCCGCCCGGGGCGGCGATTGCCTGTGCATCCTCATACGTCAACGTGGGGCGCGACCCTGCCGCCGCGCGGATACCTCCGGTCGACGGAGCGCCGGGGCGGACAGTGAGAAGATTGACGCCCAGCGACCGGATGTTGCGTTGCACGTCATCCTGACTGCCGCGGCCGACCGCGAGCAGCGTGATCACGGCCCCGACCCCGATAATCAGGCCGAGCATCGCAAGCACCGTACGCAAGAGGTGGGCGCTGAGAGAGTCGATGGCTACGCGAAGGCTGTCGATGAACGACATGTCTAGACGCTTCCTGCCGCCGGAGCAGCGGCTGTGATTGTCCCTACTGAACTGGTCGCGTCTGCCGACGCTCGAGGAGGTGCCACGGCCACTTCGTGCCGCGCACGCCGTCGCGCCTCCACAGGATGGTCACCGACTACGCGGCCATCCCCGATCTGCACCGTGCGTGTCGCACATTCCGCAATATCAGATTCGTGCGTCACCATCATGATCGTGACACCAAACTCCTCATTGAGCCGCTGCAGGAGCGCGAGTATCTCTTCGGACACGCGGCTGTCGAGGTTCCCAGTCGGCTCATCGGCAAGCAGGACGCTCGGGTTCGTGACCAGCGCCCGCGCGATCGCGACGCGCTGCTGCTGACCGCCGGACATCTCAGTCGGGCGGTGGTGAATGCGCGACTCTAGGCCTACGCGCGTGAGCGCCTCAATCGCGCGCGCCTCACGGTCGAGTGCGTTCGAGTAGATCAGCGGCACCATCACCTGCTCTACTGCCCGCATACGCGGCAGCAAGTTGTAACTCTGGAAAACGAAGCCCAGTTTCTGGTTCCGCACGGTGGAGAGGTCATCATCCGCCATCGATGAGACATCGACGCCGTCCAGTTCGTAGACGCCGGAACTCGGGCGGTCGAGGCAGCCGAGAATGTTCATCAGCGTCGACTTGCCGGAACCAGACGCGCCCATGATCGCGACGAACTCGCCTTCGGCCACATCAAGGGACACGCCGGCCAGCGCGTAGACTGTCTCGTCGCCAAGGCGGTACGACTTCGTCAGGTCGCGCACACGGATGATCGTCTTGCAGTTCATGTGCCGCCCTACTGCGCCTTGCCGGGCACCACGATGACGCCCGGAGCACCTTGCTGCTGACCGCCAGTGCCGACCGCTGAGGTCGTAGTGACCGCTGTCGGAATGGTCACGATATCGCCCTCGGCGATCCCTTCGAGGATTTGCGTGAACGTGCCATCGGAGACACCGGAACGCACGGTGCGCATCTCCGGTTTCCCATTGACCATCACCTCGATCACTTGGCCCCGCCCTTGCCGCCGCACAGCGCGCGATGGGACGGCGAGCACGTTGTCGTTGCGATTAATCTCGACCGAGGCCGAACCGGCCATGCCGGCAAGCAGATTCACTGTGGAGGTGCGTTGCGCCCCCTGCACGCCTCGCGTCACCTCGACGACCACCGCGTAACTCGGCACGCCCTGCGTTACTTCTGCAGCGGGCGCAACGGAGGCGATCCGGCCGGTTACAATCGGGCCCCGGTAGGCGTCAAAGGTCAAAGACACGTTCTGACCGACCTTGAGCCGACCAACATCAGCCTCCTGCGAGGTTGCGTTCAACTGCATCGACAGGGGGTCGATCAGGATGATCGCGCCAGAACCGGTGGCCTCGCCGACGTTCATCGTGATCGTGCCGACCACGCCATCGAATGGCGCGACAATGACCGCCCCAACCCGCTCGTCGATAGCCTTGCGCATGTTCACCGTGGCTTGTCGCAGCGACTGCTCCTGAATCGCGAGATCGAGAGGCAGCGGGCCACCGAGTGCCTCGTCGCGCTTCACGGTCGCAGAAGTCAGCGCCGCGCGTGCGGCCTCAACGGCATTGCGGCCGATCAAGGCATCGGTAGTGGTCGGCCCGGCGACAAGCTTATCGAGCTTCTCACGAGCCGTGATCAATCCCTGCTTCGCCGCATCGCGCGTTCGCTGCGCGCTGGTGACAGCGTCATTGGTTGGGAATCCGGAGGAGCCCGACTGCGCCTGCACCAGATCATTAACTCGGCTCGCCAGTCCTGGCAGCGCCGCTTCCGCCTGCACCAACTGGAATGCCGCCTGCAGCAGCGCGGCATAGGCCGCGCTGCTCACTGCTTCCGTGTAGCGCACGAGCGATGGGCCAAAGTCTGTTGGGCGCGTCGCCGTGCGAGTATTAATCGAGGTCACCAGCTCAGTCATGCCGGTAGCGGACATCGCGAGTGTCGCACACTGATCGCGGTTGCCCAGCAGGCCACACCGACCGCGCACCAAATTTAAGAGGTCTGTCAGCGCCGAATGGGTGATTTGCGGCATCTGCCGCGAGTCGACCGTCGCAAGTGCGGCATCAATATCTGACTGCGCGCGCAATCGTTGAGCGTTCATCTGGTCGAGACTGGTCTGGGTTGGCACGATCTGAGATGCCGCCGATGCACGCATCTGAATCGCGTCCAGTGACGCCTGTGCCGTCGTCAGGCTGTTCTGGGCAGTAAGATATGTCTGTGTTGCGCTGGCAATGTCGGCCGGTGTCGGGCCATCAACCAATGTCTTCAAGTCGTTCTCGGCTCTCGCGAGCGTCGAGGACACATTGATCACGGACTGCTGCAGCGTGGCGACTTCCTGCGGAAGCGCGCCTGCGATCAGTTGCTGCATCCGCAGTTGTGCCACTAGGAGTGCGGACTCCGCACTCTGAACCGAGAGATCGAGCGAGGTTGTATTCATCCTCGCCAGTTCCTGACCAATCTTCACCGTATCGCCAGTCTTGACGGATATGCTCTCCACGCGGCCACTGAGATTGGTGCCGGTCGTAGTAGAGGCAAACGCCATGCGCGCCTGACGGGCTGCGCCCACCGTTCCTGGCAGCGAGGCGCGTTCGACAATCGAGCGGCGCGCTGCAGTCGCGGTTTGCACCGTGGGCGCCGGAGTAGCCTCGGCAGGCCCCCAGCGCTCGTATGCTTGGTAGCCGATAATGCTCGATGTCAGCAGGACAATGCCGCTGATGGCGCCGCGTTGCCACCCGAACGCGCGGGCCGTGCCCTGTATCTCACCCCAGCGGGGCAGCGGGAGCGCCTGTGCGCTCTTCAGGGAAGGTACTCGCATGGCGTGCTCCTCGCGCCCGTAGCGCACCGCTGCACATAGCCGAATTCCCCCGCCACCTGTATCACTCTATCCGGCACGTGCGCGTGAAGTGTAACGGCCCTGTAATTGTCTCGTACGCATCTGCGACAATGCCCGTGTCAGTGCCCTGTGCCGGGATGGCGGAACGGCAGACGCAGCCGGCTTAAAACCGGCGGCCGCAAGGCGTGGGGGTTCGATTCCCTCTCCCGGCACCAGACTTCGGTCGTAATTGGCCCACAAGCGCAGCGCGGCGCATCCTTCTCTCCCGGAACAGGTTTGCCCCGTCTGTCACGGCGTGGGCGCTGTGAAGGAGGTTCGTATGCATCATTGGACAAAGACGGCTAGCCTCGTACTGCTCGGTGTGACGGCGGCGTTCGCTATCGCGTGTGGCGGCGGCGAGAGCGGGGGGGCGGCGGCCAAGGCTGGCACCGCTGCATCCGGCCGCCCGGCCGTCACTGTTGGGCTGAAAGAGTTTGCGATCGAACCGGACAAGAAGAGTGTGCCCGCCGGGGCCATTTCTTTCCGCGCGCAGAACAAAGGCACAACACCGCACGAACTTCAGGTCATCAAGACCGATGTCGCTGCCGACAAGATTCCGGTCAAGGATGGCAAGGCTGACCTGACCGGCCTACAAGTCATCGGCAAGACATCCGAGTTCGCCGGCGGGAAGACCGAGTCCGTGAATGTGACGCTCACCGCGGGCAAGTACCTCCTAGTCTGCAACGTCCCCGCGCACTACATCGCCGGTATGACAACCGCGTTCACCGTCGAGTAATCCTAGGCACACGATACATGTGAGGAAGGGGCACACGGTCGGCCCTTTCCTCACATCAGTGCCCTCGTGCCTCGTCACCGAGCGTGCCCGGCTCGTAGTAGATGTTGCCCTCGGCCGCATCGGGGCGATGTGTCTGCGCGGGTGGTACGTGACCCTCGTAGTCGTGCGCGTACTGATACCCCGCGCCATAGCCGAGGTTGCGCATCAGCCCTGTCACCGCATTCCTCAGATGCAGAGGCACCGCATCATTGCGAGTGCGCGTCACGTCTGCAACGGCGCGCTTGTAGGCCGCGTAGGCGGAGTTCGACTTCGGCGCGCGCGCGAGGTAGACGGTGACTTCGGCCATCGGCAGCGCCGCCTCCGGCATCCCCAGGAAATGGACAGCCTGCTGGCACGCGACCGCCACCGGTAACGCCTGTGGGTCGGCGAGGCCCACGTCCTCAGCCGCAAGGATCACCATCCGCCGTGCGACAAACAGCGGATCTTCACCAGCCTCGAGCATCCGCGCCAGCCAGTAGAGCGCAGCGTCGACATCCGAACCGCGCACCGATTTGATGTAGGCAGAAATGGTGTCGTAGTGGGCGTCGCCAGCACGGTCGTACTGGAGTGTCGGGTGCTGCGCCGCTCCTTCGACCAGCCCCGCATCGACGGTGCGTCCGCCATCGGCATCCGGCTCCGCCAGCGAGACCGCCAGTTCCAGCACGTTCAATGCCGTGCGGCCATCACCGCCCGCGAGCATGGCGATCGAGTGCAGCGTGTCATCATCGACGCGCACGGTCTGCCCGCCGTAGCCCCGCACCGGATCGGCCAGAGCGCGGCGCATGATCGTTTCGAGGTGCTCTGGCGCGAGCGCTTCCATTTTGAAGACGCGCGCTCGCGACAGCAGCGGCGCGACGATCTCAAACGACGGGTTCTCGGTGGTAGCGCCGATCAGCGTGACCGTGCCGTTCTCGACGTAGGGGAGTAGTGCGTCCTGCTGTGCGCGGTTGAAACGATGTATCTCGTCGATGAACAGAATCGTCGCGATGCCTTCAAAGTTGCGCGCCTGCTGCGCCTCAGCTATTGCCGCGCGCAGGTCGGCCACGCCTGAGGCGACCGCCGACAACTGCGTGAACCGCCGCTTGGTCTTGCTCGCGACGATCGAGGCTAGCGTGGTCTTTCCGGAGCCAGGCGGGCCCCACAGGATCATCGAGGGCACCTCATCGCGCTCGACCATGCGGCGCAATGGACGGCCTTCTCCGGCCACGCGCTCTTGCCCGACGAAGTCACCGAGGTCACGCGGGCGCATGCGCGCCGCCAGCGGCTCACCCGCCGCGCGCCCGCCCGAGAAGAGCGCCGGTTGCAACGTTGGGACGGTGCGGTTCGAGGCGGCTCCGGGCCCGGGACGAGGCGTTCGTGGCATAGGTCAAGTGTAGGCGATCGGACTCTGCTGCCAGCGCAGGAAGTGGCAGCGAACGTGCTTCCACCTGTACGGTTGGATTTGCAGGGGCAGAGGAGGACAGCGGTGATCTTGGTGACGACAGATGGTTCGCGGCGGGCGAAATTGGTGCTTCCGCACGCCGTCCACCTTGCTCAGGCGCTTGGTGTGGGATTGCGGCTGATCCGCGTGCTCGACCCGCGCGCAGACGTAGCGGACGAGTACGCGCCCACCGTCGCCGAGGCCACCGAGCGCGTCGCCACCCGCTGGCGCTCCGAGATGCAGTCCGCCGTCACCGGCCTGAGCGTCCCCACCTCCGTCGAGGTTGTAATGAAGGAGCGACGGGAGGACTTGGCAGACGCGATTCTGCGTGCGGCGATGACAGCACGCGCACGGATGATCGCCATGAGCACCCGCGGCGCGGGGTTAGTCAGCACCGCCGTCCTCGGAAGCGTCGCCACCACCGCCCTGCGCAAGTCGTCTGTGCCGCTGCTGCTGACCGGGCCGAAGACACGGCCCCCAACCGGGTCGCTCCCCGCCCACCTGCTCATCACCACGGACGGCTCGGGAGCGGCTGAGTCGATCCTGCCCGCGCTTCGGGACACGCTCGCGGGTGCGCCCGCCGATGGCGTCCGCCTGACTCTGTTCCGCGCGTATGCAGCGAAGGCGGGCGATCCGGATGCCGCCACAACGGCCGAGCGCTGTCAACAGCAGTTGAACGCGTTCAAGCGCCGCGCGCCGAGGCGGTTCCCGATCGCGACTGAAGTTCGCGATCAACGCCGTGGCCAGGACGCCTACCGCACCATCGTGGCCGCCGCGCGAGAGCAAGGCGTGAGCGCGATCTGGATAGCGACGCATGGCCACTCGTTCCGGCGGCGCATCCTGCTCGGGAGCGTCGCGTTGAGCACGGTTGGCGAATCGCCCATCCCGGTCATCCTGACGCGAGCCGCGATGTAGCCTCCTCAGGAGGCCGTCACCGGATGCAAGGCTTGCCGCCGCTACAATGGAGCGCATGACAACTACCGCAACAACGAAGTACGAGGTCGTCGTCGGCCTTGAAGTCCACGTGCAGATCAAGACGCAGTCGAAGATGTTCTGTGGCTGCTCCTCGGCGTATTTCGATGCCGAACCGAACAGCCACGTCTGCCCGGTCTGTATGGGGATGCCGGGCATGTTACCGGTGATCAACCGCCGCGCTGTGGAGGCCACCGTGCTCACCGGCCTCGCGCTCGGCTGCACTATTCCGCCGCGCTCCAAGTTCGACCGCAAGAACTACCCTTACCCCGACCTGATGAAGGGCTACCAGATCTCCCAGTACGACCAGCCGCTGTGCCTCGGCGGCGGGCTACAGGTTGAGGCCGATCTCGGCGCTCGTTTCATCCGCCTCGAACGCATTCACCTCGAAGAAGACACGGCGCGCTTGCTGCACCGCGAGGAGGCACACGGCGAGGGCTATTCACTGCTGGACGTGAACCGCTCTGGGGTGCCGCTCATGGAGATCGTCTCGCAGCCGGACATTCGTTCCGCCGCTGAGGCGGGCGTCTACCTCCGCATGCTCCGCCAGACCCTCCGCTACATCGAGGTATCCGACGCTGACATGGAAAAGGGATCGTTCCGCTGCGACGCGAACGTCTCGCTCCGTCCGGTGGGACAAGAGGAGTACGGCACCAAGGTCGAGGTCAAGAACATGAACTCGTTCCGCGCCGTGCAGCGCGCGATCGAGACCGAAATCGATCGCCAGACCGCGATCCTCCACGCCGGCGGGCGCATCGAGCAGGAGACGCGCGGCTATATCGACGCGACCGGGGAGACGGCCAGCCAGCGCTCGAAGGAGCAGGCGCACGACTACCGCTACTTCCCGGAGCCTGATCTGCCGCCGATCGCTATTGCCGCCGAGCATGTCGAGGCGCTGCGCGCGACCCTGCCCGAACTGCCGGATGCCCGCCGCGCCCGCCTCGAGGCGCAGTACAGCCTCGCATTCGCCGACGCGCACCTCCTGACCGAAACGCGCACCGAGGCCGAGGCGTTTGAAGAGGCAGCCGTGCTGGTGAACGTCGGTATTACCGATGCTGCCGCCCAGCAGGCGCGCACGCGGGCCGTCGCCCACTGGGTCATCGGCGATGTCGCCCGCCTCCGCCGCGCAGAAGGTGGCGGCGAACGCGACTGGAGCGAGATTGCCCTGACGCCCTCACACATCGCCGAACTCGTCACGTTGACCGAGAGTGGGACGATCACCGGCACCACGGCCAAGGAAGTGCTCGACATCGTGTTCGCGACCGGGCAGTCGCCGGTAGCCATCGTTGCGGAGCGGGGCCTCGGCCAGGTACGCGACGACGCCGAGATCGACCGGGTGGCTAGCGAGGTCATCGCGGCCAACCCAAAGGCAGTCAGCGACTATCAGGGCGGCAAGCCGTCCGCCATCCAGTTCCTCGTCGGTCAGGTCATGCGCCAGTTGCGCGGCCGCGCCGATGCCAACACCGCTGCTGAGGCGCTCCGGCGTCACCTCGATGGTTGAGGCAACCCGATTGACCGAAACACGTTACGTCGCGTCTCCTGATCCTAGGCTGGGTAGCATGCGAGGCTGCTCGTGAGCGTTTCGAATCTTACCAAGTGGCTGTACTTCGGGCTGCACGTCAAGCGCTGGCTGTTCGTGCTTCTCGTTGGTGTCGTGATCATGGCGCTCGGCTTCGCGTACTTGCTACGCGAGGTGTACGTCTCCTACAGCTTCCCCGCGTGGGTCGGCATCGCCACGTTGCAGTTCATCCCGCGCTGGATGCGTGGACTGCTGTTTATCAGCGTCGCGTCCGGAGTGACGCTGTACGGGGCCTGGCAACTCAATCGCTCCATCGTGATGGCGCTGCTGCCAGCCGAGCGGCAGGGCCAGTTGTTGGATCAGATTTATAGCCAGCGCACGCAGGGGCGCGGCCCCAAGATCGTTACTATCGGCGGTGGCACCGGGCTATCGACACTGCTCCGGGGCCTCAAGCAGTACACAAGTAACATCACAGCGGTGGTCACGGTGGCCGACGACGGCGGCTCCAGTGGCTTGCTGCGCCGTGACATGCACGTCATCCCTCCCGGAGACATCCGCAACTGCATCGCCGCTCTCGCCGACGCCGAGCCGCTGGTCACGAAGCTCTTCCAGTACCGCTTCGGCGAGCACGCCGGCCAAGGCATCGCCGGCCACTCCTTCGGCAACCTCTTCATCGTCGCCATGTCCGAGGTCACTGGGAGCATGGAGACCGCCATTCGGGAGACCTCACGCGTGCTTGCTGTGCGCGGCGCCATCGTCCCGTCCACGCTCGCCGACATCGTGCTCGGCGCCACGCTCGAAGATGGCCGGGTCATTCGCGGTGAGTCGGATATCCCGCATGCCGGTTCCCCGGTGAAGGATGTCTTTATTGAGCCCGCTCAAGCACCCGTAAACCCCGAAGCGCTCCGCGCCATCCGCGAAGCCGACTTGATCGTGATGGGGCCGGGATCGCTCTATACATCGGTTTTGCCGAACCTACTCGTCTCCGGCCTCGCGGAAGCGCTGCTCCGCTCGCCCGCCCATAAGATTTATGTAGCAAATGTCGCGACCCAGCATGGGGAGACTGACGGCTACAACGCCGCCGACCACTATGCCGCGCTCTGCCGGCACCTCGGCACCAAGAATGTCGCCAACGTAGTGCTGGCAAACAGCAATCTCCCAGCTGATCCGCTCCCCGACGAGTGGCAGTCCGACCCAGTGGTGGCTCCGGGCGATGTCGATTACGGCGGGGCGCGCCTCGTGCTGGCCGACCTGGTCGCGCCCGACCACCGTTATCGCCACGACCCGGAGCGGCTGGCGGCGGCTGTGATGCGCCAGTACTACGAACGAGACCTCCGAGTGCTCGCGGGAACCGCCGCCGAGATCACGAAATAGCGCTTGCCCGCCGTCCAGCACGGCGGTAGCCTCGATGGACGCATGGAACTCAAACACTTTCTCAGCATTGCGCAGATCCTCATCTCTTCGGTTCTCACGGTCATCGTGCTCCTGCAGGTGAAGGGCACGGGCTTCGGGGCGAACCTTGGCGGGCAGGACTCGGCGTTCCGGACCCGGCGCGGGATGCAGCGGACGATGCACCGCCTGACTATCGTGCTGATCGCGGTCTTCCTCGCCTTCTCCGCCTTGAGCGTCGCAGCCACCTAGCCGCGGCGGTACTGCTTCCCGGTGGAACCTCGTACGCGCTCACGCCTGCTATATGCCGCCATCCTCAGCGTGGGGCTGTTGGTGCTGATGGCTGGCTGGTACCGCTTCGGCAGTGAGTCATCCGCTTCAGGCGGGCGTTATGTCGAAGGCATTGTCGGCCTTCCCTCGAGACCCACGCCGCTTTTTGCACGCGCGAACCCCGTCGACGCCGACCTTGCCGCGCTGTTGTTCAGCGGCCTCACGCGGATCACGGGCGACGGCACTCCTACCCCCGACCTAGCCGAACGCTGGGATGTCACGCCTGACGGACTGGCCTACACGTTCATCCTCCGACCCGACCTCGTCTGGCATGATGGCCGCCCGCTTACCGCGCAGGATGTCGCCTTCACGGTGAGCGCCGTGCAATCCCCAGGCTTTCAGGGCTCCTCATCACTCGCCGCGCGCTGGACTGGGATCACCGTGCTCACCCCGGATGAGCGCACGGTGGTCTTTCGCCTGCCTGCCCCTTCCGCCGCGTTTCTCGCCCTCGCCGCGCTCGGCATCGTGCCTCGGCACCTCCTCAATGGCCTCGGCCCCGCCGAACTGATCGAGGCGCCCGCAACACGTACGACCATCGGCAACGGCCCGTTCCGGCTCATGCGCATGGATCTAACCGGCGCGCGGCTGGAGCCAAACCCGATCTATCATCTCGGCACCCCGGGACTCGAGGCAATCGAGTTGCGTTTCTACCCGGACGACGCGTCGCTCATCCGCGCGCTTGCACGCCGTGAGATCGATGGGGCGCTGCTGTCCGCGAGGCCATCATCCGAAGCGCTGGGCGCGGTGGTCGCACGACCGCAACTCCATGCGACCCCGCTGGTCGAAGCCAGTTATACCGTCCTCTACGTGAATAACCAGCGAGAGCCGCTCTTTGAACCGGCGCTCCGCCGCGCACTCGCCGCCAGCATCGACCGTACCGCGCTCATCGCCGAGGACGACTCCGCACTACCCGGCGACGGCCCGATCGTGCCCGGCTCATGGGCGTACGCCCCGGGCGGCTGGGCCACGCGCGCGCAGGCTGAGGCGCTGTTCATCGCCGCCGGATGGCGTCGCGTCGCCAGCGGGCCGTTGCAGCGCGACGGGAAGATATTGCGCCTAGAGCTGCTCACCAACGACGACCCCCAGCGCGTGACACTGGCGGAGGCCATCGCGGCGCAACTGCGCGGATTCGGCGTCGAGGCCACCGTGCGCGCGCTGTCGCCGAGCGAACTGTTGGGCCGCCACATCAACAACCGCGAATACGACCTATTACTCTTCGGCTGGCAGGCCGATGTCGATCCCGACCCGTACGGCGGCTGGCACACCTCGCAGATCGCCTCCGGTGGCCGCAACGTCGCGGGGTTCCATGACCTCGAGGCCGACCGGCTGCTCGAACAGGCGCGGCTGACACTCGACACCGCCGAGCGCAAAGACCTCTACATGCGCTGGCAGGCGCGCTACGCCGATCTAGCGCCGAGCGTGGTGCTGCACTACTCGCGGCGGCTGTACGTGCAGCCTCGTAACCTCACGGGCGGCTCGGCCAGCGTGCTCTTCGAACCAGCAAGCCGGTTCACGGGCGTGCACGAGTGGCACATTGCCCGTGAGAAGCGCTGACCGGGTCCCCACCCGTACCATCACTACATGCGTGTCGTCTTCTTTGGATCACCCGACTACGCCCTGCCGATGCTACGCGGCCTGCTCGGCGCACCCAACATCGAAGTCGTCGCGGTCGTGACGCAACCTGCGCGGCCCCGCGGCCGGAGCGGTGCGCCCGAGCCGACGCCTATCGGCGCGCTCGCACACGAGGCGGGGATCGTGACATTCGAGCCGGAGCGCATCCGCCGCGACATCACAATGGCGCTCGCCGCGTTGCACCCGGATGTGGGCGTGCTCGCCGCGTCGGGACACATCCTGCCCGAGCACCTGCTCGCGGCGTTCCCCCACGGCGTCCTGAACGTACACGCCTCGTTACTGCCGAGGCACCGCGGCGCATCGCCGATCACTGCCGCGATCCTTACAGGCGACGCGATGACCGGCGCGTCGATCATGCGCGTCGTACGCGCGCTCGATGGCGGGCCAATCGTCTCCACGGTCACCACGCCCATTGGCCCGCTGGACACCGCTGGCTCGCTCACCGATCGCATCGCTGTTATCGGCGCACGCGAGATGCTGGCTGTGCTGCCACACTGGGTGCGCGGCGAACTCACCACAACGCAGCAGGACGAAGCACTCGCGACCTACGCTCCGAGGCTCACCAAGGCCGACGGCATCCTCGATTGGCACGCCTCCGCCGAGGCTGTCTGGCGGCGCGTGCGGGCGTTCCACCCGTGGCCACTCGCCACCACCACGCACGGCGGCACGGCCTTCACCGTGCATGAGGCGTGGCCGTTAGAGATACGGTTCGATGCCGCCCCGGGAACAGTCGCTCTCGGTGACGGCTCACCGTTGACGCCGCTGCTCCCGGGCCGTACCGCCCGCGCGCTTGTCGCCTGCGGCGATGGGGCACTCGCGTTGCTGCGCGTACAACGCGCGGGGAAACGTGCGCTCGATATCGAAGATTATCTGCATGGTGACCCCGCATTGGCCGGCTCGCAACTCGGCGGCTGATAGACTCGATTCATGCCCCGCCATCTGCTCGACCTCGGTCCGGACGACCTCAGCGCGCTCTTCGTGGCGTGGGGTGAGCCGCGCTATCGCGCCTCACAGGTCGCTCGCTGGGCGCTGAAGCGTGGTGTCACCACCTTCGATGCCATGACTGACCTACCTGCGGCTCTGCGCGTCCGGCTCAACGAGGAGTTCACGCTGGCTGCGCCCCCGCTACTCACCTCAACCGTTACCGACGACGGCGCAACCACCAAGGCGCTGCTCGGCCTCGGCAACGGTGACTCCGTCGAGACCGTGCGGATGGCCTACGACTCCGAGGATCCCGAGGCCTTCGGCCGCGCGACGGTCTGCGTCTCTACGCAGGTCGGCTGCGCGATGGGTTGTGTCTTCTGCGCGACCGGGCAGCAAGGCTTCACGCGCAACCTCACCCCTGCCGAGATCCTCGCGCAGGTACTGCATTTCACCCGCGAAGGCCGCGCCACCAACGTGGTCTTCATGGGCATGGGGGAGCCGCTGGCCAACACAAGCGCGACGCTCGCCGCCGTGCGCTGGATGATCCATGCGGACGGCCTCGATCTGCGCGCACGCGGCATCACGATCTCGACTGTCGGCCTGCGTACCGGCATCCACCGGCTGGCCGCCGAGGGCCTCCAAGTCGGTCTTACGATCTCCTTGCACGCCCCGGACGACGACCTTCGTCGCCGCCTCATCCCCACCGCAGGCGGCACGACCATCGACGAACTCGTCGCCGCCGCCCGCGAGTACATCGAGGCGACCGGGCGGCGCGTGACGTTCGCCTACGCGCTCCTCGACGGCGTCAACGACAGCGAGGAGCAGGCCCGCCTGCTCGCCTCGCGCATACGCGGCATCCAGGCGCACGTGAACCTTATCCCGTACAACCCGACAGCGGGTACCGGACTGCGCCGACCCTCACGCGACCGCGTGCGCGCGTTTCATCGCGTCCTCCAAGCGGAGGGCATCAACGCCACCGTGCGTGTGGAACGTGGCGTGGAGATTGCCGCTGCCTGCGGGCAACTGCGCACCGATTACGTGCAGCGGCAGTCGCTCACATTGGTCTGACGAGGCGATGACACGAGGCTTACGGAGTAGCGGCGGCCTGCTCGCCTTCGGCGACCTCTACTGCATCGCCACTGCCGCGCACCGCGGTCACCCGAGCGAGCATGGTGTCCATCGGTGTCAGGACTACCACGCCTGCGGGCAGCCGCAGATCGGCAACGGTGACCTGACCATCCAGTTGCGTGATCGAGTCCACCGAAACTTCCAGATGCGTCGGCATCACGGCCGGCAGCGCTTCCACCAGTACGTTGTCCGAGCCGTGAAGCAGCAACCCCTTGTAGGTCGCCACTGCAGGTGCGGTACCGATGACCGTGACCGGCAGATGTGCCTGCATCGTCCGCTCGAGGTCGACTTGATAGAAGTCCACGTGCTGAAGCACTTTGCTCACCGGGTGCCGCTGGAGACTACGCACCACTACCGGGCGAGGCTGCGCCTCGCCAGTGACTTGCAGGTTCACCAGAGTGTTTACCCCGTGGTCACGCAAGATCGTGCGCGCTTCAGTGGTGGGGAGTTGGACGGCCAGCGAGTCGAGGCCGCGCCCGAAGATGTTGGCGGGCACTACACCGTCACGGCGGAGTTTGGCCGAAGCCTTGCCGAACGCGGTACGAAGTTCAGCGGCGTAGATATCCGGCATCGGATGATGCTCCCAAGGTATGGACAGGTAGTTGAAGCCCAGACAGGCTATCCGGGCCGTTACGCATGGGTCAAGGACGCCCCAACGGTCTGACTAGCCCGCGAGCGCTGGTACGATGGCAACCGATGGTTCAGACACGGCACATCCACCAATGACGGTCATCCTCGGCGTCGACGTGGGGGGGACGTTCACTGACTTCCTGCTCTGGCGGGACGGGGCCATCGAGATACACAAGCGCCCGTCGACCCCAGACGACCCCGCCCGTGCCGTCATGGAAGGCCTCAACGCCCTCCGCACAGTACCTGACCTCGTCATCCACGGTTCGACGGTGGCGACCAACGCAGTCATTGAGCGTCGCGGTGCTCGCACTGCCCTGGTGACCACCGAGGGCTTCCGCGACCTGCCGCTCATCGGGCGGCAGACCCGGTCCGACCTGTACGACCTGGAGGCGGAGACGCCCATGCCCCTGGTGCCGCGCGAACTCTGCTTCGAGCTGCACGGGCGTCTCCGCCCAGACGGCTCGGTGGAACTCGCCCCCGACCATTCGGAGATCCGCAACCTTGTCCGGCAAGCCGAAGACGCCGGGGCCGAGTCGCTGGCCGTCTCCCTGCTCCACTCCTACGCGAATCCGGCGCTCGAAGAGTTGTTCGAGCCGGTGGCAGCGTCGACAACCGAGTTGTACGTCTCGCTCTCCTCGCGCGTCTCGCCCGAGTATCGCGAGGACGAGCGCACCGCCACCACCGTGCTCAACGCCTACGTCGGCCCGGTGATGTCGAGGTACCTTCGGGAACTCGAAGACGGCGTCGCCACACGCGGTGTTGAACGGCTGCACGTCATGCAGTCGGACGGCGGCGCAGCCGATGTGCGCCGCGCCTCGATGCTCCCGGTCGCCACGCTGCTGTCCGGCCCCGCCGCAGGCGTCGCAGGCGCATTCGCGGTGGCGAAGCGTGCAGGCTTCCGCCGCGTGGTTACCTTCGACATGGGCGGCACATCCACCGATGTTGCGCTCTGCGATGGTGCAATCCCCACGCGCAGCGAGATCGTCATCGCGGGGTTCCAGGCACACACCGCAGCCGTCGATGTACATACCGTCGGCGCAGGCGGCGGCTCGATCGCGCGCCTTGATACCGGTGGCGCGCTCCGGGTCGGCCCGCAGTCCGCGGGCGCCGACCCTGGCCCCGCCGCCTACGGTCGTGGCCAAGCATTCACCGTCACGGATGCTCAAGTCATACTTGGCCGCCTCGGGCGCGACGGTCTGCTCGGCGGCGCGATGCGCCTCGACGAACGTCGCGCGCGAGTCGCCGCCTCAGCGCTCGTCCACGCCTTCGGCGGCGACCCACACACAGCGGCACAGGCGGTGATCGATGTCGCCACTTCCAACATAGAGCGGGCGCTGCGGGTCGTATCTGTCCAGCGTGGCTACGACCCGCGCGACTTCACGCTCGTCGCCTTCGGCGGGGCGGGTCCGCTACACGCCTGCGCGCTCGCCGAGGCGCTCGATATGCCGCGCGTGCTCGTCCCGGCGCTCCCTGGCGTCCTCGCCGCACTCGGCGCGGCGGCCAGCGACCTGACCGCCACCCGCACGCGCTCAGTGCTGTGCCCGCTCGCCGAGGCGTCACTCGGTGCACTCCATATCGCCTTCGATGCCGCAATAGCCGATGCACTTGATCAGGTCGGCGACTCCAGCGCCGAGATTACTCGCGCGCTCGACCTGCGCTACGCAGGCCAGTCGTACGAACTCGCGATCCCGGTCGATGGCGCACTCGACCTCGCGGCGCTGCGCACCGCCTTGGATGCCGCACACGAGGCGCGCTTCGCGCACCACGATCCCGCCGCCCCTGTCGAAGTCGTCAACGCGCGGGTTATCGTGCGCGTTCCCGGCGAAGGTGCGGCTATCATCGCGACAGCCTCACTCACGCCAGCCGCTCTTGCGGAACCGGCCGAGCGTGAGGTCTGGTTCGGCGGCGAGCGGCTGGCAACCCGCGTACTACCGCGAGCATCGATTGCCTCGATGGATCGCATCGGCGGGCCTGCGCTGATCACACAACTCGACTCGACCACGCTCGTGCCGCCCGGCTGGACGGCGATCGCCGACGGCGAAGGCAACCTGATCATGGAGCGCGTGTGACTGCGCGGCGCGAACCGTTATCCGCAGCCGCGCTGACCATCGCGAGCCGCCGCCCAACCGGACGGCACGAGGCGGATGTAGACTATGTGGAGCGTAACCATGCTCCCGGTGCGCAGCGGAGACCGGCCATGCCAGACCGACGCGACCCCGACCGGCTGGAACGCGATATCAACGAGATCCTCTCGAACATCGAGCAGTTCCCAGACGCTACCCAGCGCAAGCACCGCGCCCGTCACCGAATCGTTGAGGAGATCACGGGCCGTATCTCCGCGCAGCAACAGGCGCTCATGCGCATGCTGTCCGGCATCTCGCTCTCGCAGATGATGCTCGCGTCCTTTTTACTGATCCTCGGCTCCATGTTCTTCCGCGAGATCGTCCGCATCTCTTGGCCGTGGGTGATGTACGCAGGAATCTTCCTGTTTCTCACCTCGTTCACGCTGATGGTGTTCGGCGGCTCACGCGTCCAGCGTCGTGGCGGACAACCCAAGTATTGGCGTGGCCGCCAGATGCCGCCGGGCTACGGCGCGCCGACGCTTTCCCAACGGCTCCGGCAGTTCTGGAACCGTCGCAAGCCTCGATAGACCCAGTAGCGAAACCCAGGCGCGCCTTCGCTCCCTCGATAGGCGGTTCACCGATGTACCCCCTGCTTCAGCCCATGCGACGGCTAGTACTGCTCGCATTGCTCCTGTTGGCCACACTGACGCTCATCGCTTGCAGCCGTCCGGCCACTACCGCCGACGCGACCAACAGCCCAACTGCCGCTGTCAGTACCGGCACCACAGCCGCAGCATTGAGCCCCACACCGAACGCCCGAGGCGTCCTAGCCACCGCGACGGCCGACCCCGCGCGGGCCATGCAACACCTTCGCGAACTCACCACCACCATCGGCGCACGAGCCTCGACGACCGAGGGCGAGCGGCGTGCCGCGGAATACGTCCGCAAGCACCTGGAATCCGTTGGCTACCAGGCCACTATCGAACCATTCGAGGTTGACCTCACGGTCGGCGCAACCGGCGCGGTGCGCCCTGACGGTGCGGCGGATATCGAAGCCACACCGATGAGCGGCTCACCGGATGGTGATGCCACAGGCGCGTTGGTTGTCATCAATGGCCCCGGGCGCGCCGCAGACTATGCAGGGGTACAGGCGCGAGGCGCGATTGCCCTCGTGACTCGCGGCGACGCAACGTTCGCGGAAAAGACGCGGGCGGCGCTGGATGCTGGTGCGGTGGCGGTCGTTGTCGCTAACAACCAGTCCGGCCAGTTCCGGGGCGACCTCGGCACAGACGGTGCACGCATTCCGGTGGTCGGCATCTCCAGCGAGGATGGCGCGGCGCTCAAGGCACAAGCCGGGCGCCGTATCGGCGTAAGCGCGAAGACGCAACGGCTCAAGGGCACGTCACAGAACGTGGTTGGCCGCCCCTCCAGCGCGCCGTGCACCGCCTACCTCGGTGGTCACTACGACTCGGTGCCCGCTGGCCCCGGCGCAAACGACAACGCCTCAGGCACCTCACTTATTATGGAGCTTTCTCGTGCCCGCCGGATCGAAGGCCTGTGTGTCATCGCCTTCGGCTCCGAGGAGGTCGGACTGCTCGGCTCACGCGCCTTCGTCCGCCAGCACGGCGTGGCCGGGGCGCGCTTCATGCTCAACTTCGATATGGTCGCGAAACTCACTCGCCCGGCTCTGATCGGGGACGCCGACCTGGCTGCCCGTGCCAGCGCCCTTGCCGCAGCTCGCAACTTCTCGCTGCGCACCACCAGTTCCATCGGGCCGGGTGCATCGTCCGACCACGCTTCGTTCATCGCGGCGGGCGTCCCGGCACTGATGTTCTACTCCGGCGACGACCAGTTCATCCATACCGCACAGGACGACTTTGCGAACACCTTACAGGCCGACCTCGCCAAGTTCCTCGACCTTGCTGTCGCGCTCCTCGATGACCTCTATGCGGGCTAACACTGCTCGCCGAGGTTGTCCGAGCGCATTGGGCGTCGCTACGATGCCTCGACTCCCCCACCCCCCCCCGGACGAGGCGCTGATGTTGCACCGCACACCTCGGTTACTGCTGGCTGGCGCGTTCGCCTTGCTGCTGGCTGCGTGCGGCACGGACACGCCCACCACTGTCGCCACGCCCAAGCAGACCAGGATTACGACCGCCACCCCGTACCCGCAGCCTCCGGTGCCAACCATCGTAGATGCCAGCGGCGGATCAAGCGCCGGTGGCGCCGCTCCGCGCGAAACCACCTACCGTATCGAGGCCGGTGACACGCTCCTCACGATCGCCAAGCGTTATGATGCGACCGTCGAGGCCATCGTGAAGCGGAACAACATCACCAATCCCACCGACCTCAAGATCGGGCAGGAACTGGTGATCCCCACCACCTCAACCGTGCTGGGGACGGCGACCCCAGCACCCACCGCCACGGGCACCGTACGCCCTGGGGCCACCGGCACCGCTACGCCCAGCACAACCGGCACACCCCGGCCATCGCCCACGCCGACGTCTACTCCAGCGCCGACCACCACCCCGGCAGGCAGGCTGCTGACGTACACCGTCCGCTCAGGCGACACTTCTTTCGACATCGCCTCCCGGTTCGAGGTTACCGTCGAGGATCTCGCCGCCGCTAATAACCGAACAGTCGCAAGCCTCGCCAGCATCCAGATTGGCGATACACTCTTTATCCCGCGTCCCCGCTAGCGCTGCGGGCAACGAACACGGATACTCCCGGCGAAGTAACCCCCGAACTTGGGGAGGATCGAGCACGATGCCTTTCGACGAGCAACTCGAGTACCTGACCGAACTCAAACGCCGTGCCGCCCTCGGCGGCGGCCAGGATCGCATCGACGCGCAACACGAGCGCGGTAAACTCACTGCCCGTGAGCGCATCGCCCTGCTCGTCGATCCCGGCTCGTTTGAGGAGATCGATGCCCTCGCCGTCCAGTGGAGTGAGAACGAGGCGGACAGCGAGCGCTATTACGGCGACGCGGTAGTCACCGGCTGGGGCCGCATCGACGGTCGCCTGCTCTACGTCTTCGCACAGGATTTCACCCTCTTCGGCGGCTCGCTGTCCGAAGTGATGGGCGAAAAAATCTCGAAACTCATGGATCTCGCGATGAAGACCGGTGCGCCGGTCGTCGGTTTGAACGACTCCGGTGGCGCGCGCATCCAGGAGGGCGTGGGAGCCCTCGCTGGCTATGGCAACATCTTCCTACGCAACGTGCGCGCTTCTGGCGTCATTCCGCAGATCAGCGTGATCATGGGCCCCTGCGCTGGCGGCGCCGTCTACTCACCCGCGATCACGGACTTCATCTTCATGGTCGAGGGCACCTCGCAGATGTACATCACTGGCCCCGATGTTATCCAGAGCGTCACCGGCGAAAAGACCACCTTCGAAGAACTGGGTGGCGCACGCTCTCACGCTGCGAAGTCCGGTGTCGCTCACTTCTCCGCCCCGACCGAGCAGGAATGTGTTGATCAGGTGCGCCGCCTGATCTCCTTCATTCCTTCCAACAACATGGAAGACCCGCCCTACGTCGATACCGGGGACGACACCAACCGCCGCATCGACGACATCCTCAACATCGTCCCCGCCGAAGAGAATCTCCCATACGACGTCCGCGATGTCATAGAGCGCGTGGTCGACAACGGCGGCTTCATCGAGGTGCACGAGGCATTCGCGCAGAACATCGTCTGCGCGCTTGGCCGCATCGGCGGGTACACCGTTGGCGTCGTCGCCAACCAGCCGATGTACCTCGGCGGCGTGCTGGACATCGACTCCTCGCGTAAAGCGGCACGGTTCGTCCGCTTCTGCGACTCGTTCAACATCGCTGTGGTCACGCTGGTGGACGTGCCGGGCTACCTCCCCGGTGTCGCGCAGGAATACGGCGGGGTCATCAACCACGGCGCGAAGCTGCTCTACGCCTACGCCGAGGCCACCGTACCCAAGGTCACCGTCATCACCCGCAAGGGCTTCGGCGGCGCGTACGACGCGATGGGTTCCAAGCACCTCGGGGCCGACGTGAACTACGCCTGGCCGGGAGCCGCGATCGCCGTCATGGGCGGCGACCAGGCGGTCAACATCATCAACCGCCGCGACATCCAGAACGCGCCAGACCCCACCGTGGCTCGCGTTCAGCTGGTGGCCGACTACAAGCGCCGCTACGAACACCCGTACATTGCCGCCGCGAAAGGCTACATTGACGACGTGATCGACCCGCGGGACACCCGCGCCAAGATCGCGCATGCACTTGAGATGCTCCGCTCCAAGGCCGAGACGCTCCCGGCTAAGAAGCACGGCAATATTCCGCTCTAGCAGGCGGCGCTGCACGAGGAGCTCGGCGGCGATAGGGGAAGGGGACGACGTATGGCCAAGATCCCGGTGAAGAA
This sequence comes from Thermoflexus hugenholtzii JAD2, assembly GCA_945903275.1. GTDB lineage: Bacteria > Chloroflexota > Dehalococcoidia > UBA2979 > UBA2979 > RH-chloro-G1. Next base: position 89,274 of record CAMDNW010000001.1, on the reverse strand, counting down.
CCCGATCGTGGAGATCGACGGCGACGAGATGGCACGGATCATGTGGGGGTTCATTCGGGAGAAACTCGTCCTCCCGTACCTGAATGTCGACCTGAAGTACTACGACCTCAGCATCCAGAAGCGCGATGAGACCAACGACCAGATCACCATCGATTCCGCCGAAGCCATCAAGCGGTACGGCGTAGGCGTGAAGTGCGCGACCATCACGGCCGACGAGGGACGCGTCGAAGAGTTCAGCCTCAAGAAGATGTGGGTCTCGCCCAACGGAACGATCCGCAACATCATTGGCGGCACCGTCTTCCGCGAACCGATCATCTGCGCCAATATCCCGCGGCTCGTCCCCGGCTGGACGCAGCCAATCGTCATCGGCCGACACGCCTTCGGCGACCAATACCGCGCGACCGACTTCAAAGTGCCGTCCGCGGGCACCCTCACGATGAAGTTCACTCCCGACGATGGCAGCGCAGCGACTGATTATCAGGTTTTCCACTTCACCGACCCCGGTGTCGCGATGGCGATGTACAACGTTGATGAATCGATCCGTGGCTTCGCCCGCTCCTCGCTGAACTATGGCCTGATGCGCGGCTGGCCGGTCTATCTCTCGACCAAGAACACGATCTTGAAGGCCTACGACGGGCGCTTCCGGGACATCTTCCAGGAGGTCTTCGACGCCGAGTTCGCCGAGGGGTTCAAGGCGAAGAACATCTGGTACGAACACCGCCTGATCGACGACCAGGTCGCGCAGGCGCTGAAGTCGAGCGGCGGCTTCGTCTGGGCCTGCAAGAACTACGACGGCGATGTCCAGTCGGACATCGTCGCGCAGGGCTACGGCTCGCTCGGCATGATGACCTCTGTCCTGCTCACGCCCGACGGCATGACGTGCGAGGCCGAGGCCGCCCACGGCACCGTCACCCGCCACTACCGCGAGCACCAGAAGGGCAACGCGACCTCCACCAACCCGGTCGCCTCGATCTTCGCGTGGACTCGTGGCTTCTCGCACCGCGCGAAGCTGGACGACAACAAGGATCTCGCCGCGTTCGCGGCGACCATTGAGGACGTCTGCGTAAAGACCATCGAGTCCGGTTCCATGACGCGCGACCTGTCGCTGCTGCAAGGGCCAAACGAGCCGTGGCTCACCACGCAGCAGTTCCTCGACAAGCTCGATGAGAACCTGCAAGCGGCGATGAAGTAGCCGGTCGCGACTTAGCACAACCGGCTGAACGCGCAGATGCGCGGTCGATGAAGCAGTCAGCCTGCCTCGGCAGGCTGACATGGATGGAGGAGATGCGCTCTGCGTAAGAAGGTAACGTTCGTCGGGGCCGGCAACACGGGTGGCGCGATGGCGCAGATGATGGCAGCGCGCGGCTACGCCGACGTCGTCCTCATCGACATCGTCGAAGGGCTGCCACAGGGCAAGGGCCTCGACATCGCTGAATCGGCACCCTGGACTGGCTTCTCCACCACCGTCACGGGCACTAACGACTGGGTCGACACCGCCGGCTCCGATGTTGTCGTGATCACCTCAGGCGTCGCGAGGCGTCCTGGCATGACCCGTGAAGATCTGCTCGGCACCAACGCTGGCATTGTTCGCGCTGTCGTCGGCAACGCGGCGAAGCACTCACCCAATGCTGTGCTCATCATCTTTGCGAACCCGATGGACGCAATGTGCCATGTGGCGCTGGCTGCCTCGGGCTTTCCGAAGGAGCGCGTGATCGGTCAGGGCGGCATGCTAGACAGCGCCCGCTACCGTGCCTTCATCTCGATGGAGACCGGCGCATCCGTGAAGGATGTCTGCGCTTGGGTACTCGGTGGCCACACCGAGGCCACCATGGTTCCGATCGTCTCCAACGCGACCGTTGGCGGCGTGCCGCTGACCCAGTTGCTGAACACTCGCAAGGTCGACGCCCTGGTGGCCCGCACCAAGCGCGGCGGGGCTGAAATCGTCGACCTGCTGAAGACCGGCAGCGCATTCATCGCGCCCGCCGCCGCCACCATCGAAATGGTGGACGCCATCCTGCTCGACGAGCGGCGCATCCTGCCTTGTGCAACGCTGCTCAATGGCCCGTGGGGCGTCCGCAACGGCTACGTAGGCGCTCCGGTGCTGCTCGGCGAGGGCGGCATCCAGAAGGTCTACACGCCGCCCCTGTCCGACGACGAGGTCGCCGGCATCAAGGAGGCGGGCAAGGCCGTCCGCGAACTGGTCGCGGCGACGCCCAAGGGTTAACACTCGGCACACAGCGCGGCGGCCAATCGGCCGTCGCGCGCTACTCCCCCACGAGGCACACCATGACCACGACGAGTATGACCAAGGAAACACGCACTGAGACCGACTCGTTCGGGCCCATCGAGGTGCGCTCGGATGTCTACTGGGGCGCACAGACACAACGCTCCATCGAGAACTTCCGCATCGGCGGCGAGCGCTTCCCGCGCCCGCTGATCCGCGCGCTCGGGATCATCAAGCACGCCTCCGCCACAGTGAACCAAGATCTCGGGAAAATCGAGGCTCGCCTCGCGGACGCCATCCGGCAGGCGGCGCAGGAGGTCATCGACAGCACACTGGACGACCAGTTCCCGCTCGTCGTCTGGCAGACCGGCTCCGGCACCCAGACCAACATGAACGCGAACGAGGTCATCTCGAACCGCGCCATCGAACTCCTCGGCGGCACACTCGGTTCGAAGAACCCCGTCCACCCTAACGACCACGTGAACATGTCGCAGTCCTCGAACGACGTATTCCCCGCCGCGATGGCCGTTGCCACCGGCGAGCAGGTCATCCATCACCTGATCCCGAACCTGCGCTACCTACGCGATGCGCTCCAGCGGAAGGCGGACGAGTTCGCCTCGATCGTGAAGATCGGCCGGACGCACCTGATGGACGCTACTCCGTTGACGCTCGGGCAGGAGTTCTCCGGTTATGTCCAACAGATCACTTACGGCATCGAGCGCGCCGAGTCGTGTATGCCGAGGCTGTACGAACTCGCGCTGGGCGGCACCGCCGTCGGCACCGGCCTGAACACGCACCCCGAGTACGCTGAGCGCGTAGCGAAAGAGATCGCGAAACTCACGGGCCTGCCCTTCATCACCGCCCCGAACAAGTTCGAGTCGCTTGCCGCGCACGACGCGCAGGTGCAACTCTCCGGCCAGTTGAAGACCATCGCGGCCTCCTTGATGAAGATCGCGAACGACATCCGCTTCCTCGGCTCCGGCCCCCGGGCTGGCATCGGCGAACTGATGCTTCCCGAGAACGAGCCGGGTTCCTCGATCATGCCAGGCAAGGTGAACCCCACGCAGGCTGAGGCCATCACGATGGTCTGTGCCCAGGTGATGGGGAACGATGTCGCGGTGAACATCGGCGGCGCAATGGGCCACTTCGAACTAAACGTCTTCAAACCGGTGATTGTCTACAACACGCTTCAGAGCCTCCGGCTCATCGGCGACGCCTCCAAGTCATTCACCGACAACATGGTCGTCGGTATAGAAGCCAACACCGCCCGCATCGATGAACTGATGCGCTCCTCGCTCATGCTGGTCACGGCGCTCTCGCCGCACATCGGCTACGACAAGGCTGCTCAGGTCGCCCACAAGGGTCACCACGAGGGCCTGACGCTCAAGGAGGCGGCAGTGGCCTCTGGCTTCGTCACTCCAGAGCAATTCGACGAGTGGGTGCGCCCGGAGGACATGATCCACCCGTAGGTACTTCCGGCGGGGGAATCGCCAGACTTACGAAAGCGGCGCCCGCACGGGCGCCGCTTTCGTAAGTCTGGCGATGAGTCAGGTGCTACTTCTTGCCGAACAACTTCCGCCCGATCGCCCGGATCGGGTCGAAGGACTCATCCACGATGCGCTCTTTCATCGGGATGATCGCGTTGTCGGTGATGTGGATACCCTCGGGGCAGACATCGGTGCAGCACTTGGTGATGTTGCAGTAGTCCACACCCCAGTGGTCGGCGGTGGAGGCGCTCTTCTCGTTCGTGTCGAGGGGGTGCATCGCCACCTGAGCCAGTTGCAGGATGAACCGAGGCCCGATGAAGTTGTTCAGGTTGTCCGGGTGCTCACGAATGACGTGACAGACATCCTGACAGAGGAAGCACTCAATGCACTTGTGGAACTCTTGCAGCCGGTCGATATCGATCTGCTGCATCCGGTAGTCGCCATCTGCCGCCGGGGCACCGGGCGCAAACTCCAGCATCTTCCGGGCGACCCCGTAGTTATGCTTCACATCCGTCACGAGGTCGCGAATCAGCGGGAACGTCTTCATCGGCGCGATCGAGATCGTCTCGCCCGGAACGAAGGTGTTCATGCGCGTCATGCACATCAGCCGAGGCTTGCCGTTAATCTCAGCGGAACAGGAACCGCACTTACCAGCCTTGCAGTTCCAGCGAACCGCAAGGTCGCCGACCTGCGTGGCCTGCAGCAGGTGCACAACATCTAGGATGACCATGCCCTCGGCGTACTCGACGTCGTACTCCTGATACGCGCCGGTGTCGTCGCCTCGCCAGAGCTTAAGATGCGCTGTCGGCATGGCTGTCCCCTTCGAATAGCGCCGCCAGTTCGTGCGGCATTTGCGGCAATGGCTCCTCGCGGGCGACAGCGCCATCTGGCGTCCACCGCTGCACGATGTTCACTGTCCCAAAGTGCGTGTCCGGCCCCGGGTAATCATCCCGGGTGTGCCCGCCACGGCTTTCCTTACGCAGGGTCGCACCTTGCGTAATCAAGTCGGCCACAGTCAGCATGGTGCGCAGGTCGAGCGAGAGGTGCCAGCCTGGGTTGAACTGGCGGTTTCCATCCACCCTGAGGTGGCGTGAGCGCTCTCGGAACGACTGCAGCCGCTCGCGTGCCTCGCCCAGCTCGTCTTCCTTACGGATGATGCCCACCAACTCCTGCATCGAATCCTGCATATCGTGGTGGATCGAGTAGGGGTTCTCGCGGCCGGTGTTGTCGAAGGGCGCGGTAGCCTCTTCGGCAGCCGTGTCCACGTCCGTCCCGTTCAGGCCGGGCAGATTCGGCATCGCGTTCGCGTACTCGGCCGCGTACAGCCCCGCGCGCCGGCCGAAGACTAGGAGATCCGAGAGCGAGTTACCCCCGAGGCGGTTCGAGCCGTGCATGCCGCCGGCGACCTCGCCCGCCGCGAACAGCCCCGGCACCGTGGTCGCCGTCGTCTCGGCGTCGACGCGCACGCCGCCCATGGCGTAGTGCGCGGTCGGGCCGACTTCCATCGCGTCCTTGGTGATGTCCACGTCGGCCAGCTGCTTGAACTGGTGGTACATGCTCGGCAAGCGCCGCTGGATGTAGTCCGCGTCGCGCCGTGAGGCGATGTCGAGGAATACGCCACCATGCGGGCTGCCTCGGCCGGCCTTCACCTCGGAGTTGATGGCGCGCGCCACCTCGTCACGCGGCAGCAGGTTGGGGGTGCGCCGTGCGTTCACCTTGTCGGTGTACCAGCGGTCGGCTTCTTCGATGGTGTCCGCCGTCTCGGCGGCGAACATGGGCGGGATGTAGTTGAACATGAACTGTTCTTGATCCCGGTTCCGGAGCGTGCCACCGTCGCCGCGCACGCCTTCGGTTACTAGGATGCCGCGCACGGAGAGCGGCCAGACCATCCCGGTCGGGTGGAACTGCACAAACTCCATGTCGATCATATCCGCGCCCGCCCACGCCGCGAGCGCGTGCCCGTCGCCGGTGCCCTCCCATGAGTTCGAGTTAATCGCGAACAGTTTGCACAGCCCGCCGGTCGCGAGGATGACCGCTTTCGCGCGATAGACCACGAAGCGCCCAGTCTCGCGCCAGTACCCAAAGGCGCCGGCGATCGCGTCGCCGTCCTTCAGCAGCCGCGTGATCGTGCATTCCTGGTAAACATCGATACCGCGATGCACGGCGTGCTGCTGGAGCGTGCGAATCATTTCGAGGCCAGTGCGGTCGCCGACATGCGCCAGACGCGCGTAACGGTGCCCGCCGAAGTCACGCTGGAGGATGCGGCCGTCCGCCGTCCGGTCGAACAGCGCGCCCCACGCCTCGAGCTCACGGACGCGGTCGGGGGCTTCTTGCGCGTGGATCTGGGCCATGCGCCAGTTGTTCAGCATCTTGCCGCCGCGCATGGTGTCGCGGAAGTGCACCTGCCAGTTGTCCTGCTCGTACACGTTGCCCAGCGCGGCGGCGATGCCACCCTCCGCCATCACCGTGTGGGCTTTGCCCAGCAGCGACTTGCAGATCAGCGCCGTCTTCGCGCCCGTCGCCGATGACTCGACAGCCGCGCGGAGACCAGCGCCACCGGCACCGATCACGATCACGTCGTATTCATGTGTCTCGTAATCGACCACTGATGCTCTCCCTGTTACCTCGTCAGGCGGACGCGCGCACTGGGCGCTCGTTCCCCATTCAATCTGCTAGTGGACAAACGGTGCGGTAAACGTGTGCAGGTCGGTAACCACACCGTTCGCAACCAGCCGGATGTACAGATCGGTCACGCCGACACTGATCAGACTGGCCCACGCCCAGAAGCGGTGGTGCTCATTCCACTGTGAGATGCGCGCCCATACGGAGTACCGCGTGTTCGTGAAGTTCGAGCACGAGAAGCAATCGAGACCGCCACCCACCAGGTGGCGAAGCGAGTGGCATGACAACGAGTACATCATCAGCAGAAACGCGTTGGCGGTCATGATGACTGAACCGACGCCAATCCCAATCTCGCCCTCCCAGTAGAACGACTTGATCGCCCCGTACCAGAGCAACATGTTGAAGGCGAGCGCGATGTAAAGCGCGTACCTGTGCAGCTTCTGGAGAAACAGTGGGAACCGCGTCTCACCGGAATATGACTTCGCCGGTTCCACCACAGCGCAGGCGGGCGGGCTCATGAAGAACGAGCGGTAGTACGCCCGCCGGTAGTAGTAGCAGGTCATGCGGAACGATAGCGGCCCACCAAGGATCAGCAGAGCGGGCGAGACCCACGACGGCAACCATGCAGGTTTGATGATCGGCTCGAAGAACGGCGACAGGTACGGTCCTGCTTCGTACGCCCAGATCGGCGGGTCGCCCGCGCCCATCAGCGCCGAAACCGTCGAGTACACAATGAACGACACGAGGCCAAACGCGACCAGCAATGGCTCTAGCCACCAGCGGTCTACGCGCTGCGTCTTCCCGTAGCGGCGTTCCCGTCCAAGCGTCGTGCTCGCCTGTGCCATGTCTCGCCCCTTGTCCACCTCATGTGCTCACACGACTCTGTCCGTGCGCATGGGCAGCGTCAAGTGAATCACCTCACCTCGTTATACGTCACGTGGAATCTTGCTGCCGCGCCACCAATACCGTCGCCACCACGGTCTTGGCGTCGGCGATCGTCCCGTCGTCGATGGCAGCGAGCACCTCATCGAGGCGCAGCGCGACCGGAGCTGAGAGCCGCTCGTCCTCGTCCTGTGGCAACGGCGAGGGCCGCAGCCCGGTGGCGAGGAAATAGTGGATGTATTCGCTACAGAAGCCAGGCGACATCCATGTGCCGCCTAGCGGTTCGAGGCGATCCGCGGCATACCCGGTCTCTTCGCGGAGTTCGCGGTGCGCGGTCGCCATCGGCTCTTCGCCCGGCTCCAGCGTCCCCGCGGGGATTTCGAGGAGTTCGCGCGCCGCGGGCACCCGGTACTGACGCACGAGCGCCAGCGCCCCTCGGCGTCAATCGCCACGATGGCGACCGCGCCAGGGTGCCGTACGACCTCGTACTGGTGCTCGCCACCGTCGTCAAAGCGCACCCGCAGTTCTTCGACATCGAAGACTCGCGCCTGGTAGACGGTCGACGAAGACAGGATTTCGGCTTCGGTCACTTCGCGGCGCCGAGGTCGCACACCATGGCGATCTCGTTGCAGCCGGGGAACTTCGGACAGCGGTAGCACTCGTTCCAGACCTTGCGCGGCAGATCCATCACATCGACCTGCTGGAACCCAAGGCGCTCGAAGTAGCCCGGCCGGTACGTTAGTGCAAACACCCGTTCGAGGCCGAGCGAGCGGCCCTCCTCGATGCAGGCCCGGACGATAGCACTCCCGTAGCCGGCCGACTGGCGGTCTTCCCGCACTGCGAGCGACTTCAGCTCCGCTAGGTCGCCCCAGGTGATGTGCAGCGCCCCACAGGCGACCGTCTCGCCGTCCTCGCGAACGACAAAGAAGTCGCGGATGTTCTCGTAGACCTCACCCATCGTGCGCGGGAGCATCTCCCCGCGCGCCGCCCAATAGTTAACAACGTTATGTATAGACTCAGCGTCATACACCGTCGCGCGTTCGGCACGTGCAGTAGAGACTGATCGAGTGACTGGCGAAGCACCCTGCTCGGGCATCCGACCCTCCCGTAATCGGCTACAAGCATAGGACATACGGCGGCTGTCCGCCGCGCCCCAGCGCGCCCCAGCAGCCCCCTACCGCGCGGCGTTCGGGGTGTCGCCACCGAGCGCATGGTCGATCCGCAGCCACCCGAGCCGCCGTGCGAGATTCGCGTAGAACTGCCGTTCCTCGCCCACCCGTACGAACGTCGCGGTCAGCGCGGAACGTGTAATGCGCACCACAGCGCCCGTATGCACCGGCTCCTCATCGAGGCCATCAGCCATCAGCAGCCCGCCATCGCCACGCGCCACCTCGAACTCCACGCTGGCGTCGAGCGGGAGCACCAGGGCGTTCTGATAGGACAGATGTGGGGCTACCGGCGTCACAATCAGGTCACGGGACGATGGGTGCAGGATTGGGCCACCTACTGATAACGCGTAGCCGGTCGAGCCGGTAGCCGTAGCCGCGATCACCGCGTCTGCCCGGTATTCCGCGAGCAGGACGCCATCGACTCGCAACCCGACGGAGACAGTCCGCCCAATGCGGCCTCCGCCGATCACGAGGTCGTTCAGCGCGTGTAGCACCCGTCCGCCGTCTACCTGCGCCTGCAGCATCGTCCGGCGATCGAGGCGTCCCTTGCCCTCGAGGATCGTCACGAGCGCGGCCGGGGCTTCGGCTTCCGTCGCTTCAGCAAGGAATCCGAGTCGGCCCATGCGGACTCCGAACACCGGTTTATCCGCGCGCGCTGCAATGCCCGCCGCGTGTAGCACCGTCCCGTCACCACCCACGCACATCACGAGGTCGGAGCCAGCGACTGCCTCGCCGAGGCCGCCGTCCCCGTTCCGGGGCAGCTCCGCGACCCAGGAGGACACGCCTCGCCCCACGATCAGCCGTTCGAGGTCGCGCGCGACCCCTTCAGCGCCTTCGATGGCGGGATGATAGAGGCAGGCAACGCGCTGGATCGGGCTCACAAGGCCGCCCTGTCTTTGTGCAACCAGAGGAAGAACTCCATGTTGCCTGCTGGCCCCAATAGCGGCGAGCGGAACACACCGCGCACCCGCAGTCCGTGCTCAATGGCCCACAGCGCCACCCGCGCGATGCAGGCCGCGTGTACGCGCTCATCGCGCACCACGCCGCCCTTCCCCACTTCGTCGCGGCTTGACTCGAATTGCGGCTTCACCAGCGCGAACACATCGCCGCCAACCCGGAGCGAGGCGATGACCGCCGGCAGCACCAGCGTGAGCGAGATGAAGGAGACATCGACGGTCGCGAAGTCCACCAGATCGCCGAGCGGGGCCATCGTCCGGGCGTTAGTGCGCTCGCGCACGTCCACCCGCGGGTCGTCGCGCAGTCGCTGGGCAATCTGGCCGTATCCAACATCGACAGCCACGACATGCGCCGCACCATGCTGGAGCAGGCAATCCGTAAAGCCACCCGTGGATGCGCCTACATCGAGGCAGCGGCGGCCTTCGACACCGACGCCTGCGGCATCGAGCGCTCCGGCCAGCTTCTCGCCACCGCGGCTCACATACGGCGCAGCCGTCCGCACTTCGACCGCCGCATCCAGCGCCACCGCGACTGCTGGCCGCGTGGCCGCGACACCATTGACGAGCACCTCACGGGCTAGGATCAGCGCGTGCGCCTGTTCACGGCTGGGGACGAGGCCACGCTCGACCAGCAGAACATCAAGCCGCTGCCGAAAGGCTTTCGGACGAGGTGTATCAGTCGTGGTCATTGCGGCGAGGATAGCACCCGTGTGTCCATCATCCCGGACTATGCAGACTCCGGGATTGCCTCCGCGCGATCGCTGAGCACCTGCCCGGACTCGGTCACGAGCAGCGGCCGGATCCGGTTGGTGACGCATTCGCCGGAGACAACGCACTTCCGTACGTCCGGCCGCGACGGAATGTCGTACATCACGTCCAGCAGAATGTCCTCGACGACTGTCCGCAAGCCTCTCGCGCCCGTCTTCTGGGCGATCGCCGCCTCCGCGATGGCGTGGTAAGCGTCCTCAGTGAAGACCAGTTCGACGCCATCGATGCTGAACAGGCGCTGGTACTGCCGCGCTACTGCGTTCTTCGGCTGCGTCAGGATCGCCACCATCGTCTCGACATCCAGCGGGTCAAGCGTCGAGACGACGGGCAAGCGGCCTACAAACTCAGGAATCAGCCCGAACTGGAGCAGGTCGTCGTGCATCACGTCCCGCAGGATCAGCGCGCGGTCCTCGTCGGTGGCGTGCGCAGGAGCGTTGAACCCCATCGACCGCACCCCCATGCCCGTCCGGCGGGAGACGATCTTGTCGAGACCCTCGAACGCCCCACCGACGATGAACAGGATGTTCGAGGTGTTGATCTGGATGAAGTCCTGATGCGGGTGCTTGCGCCCGCCCTGCGGCGGCACGCTGGCGACGGTGCCCTCGATGATCTTCAGCAACGCCTGTTGCACGCCCTCGCCAGACACATCGCGCGTGATCGACGGGTTGTCGCTCTTACGAGAGATCTTGTCGATCTCGTCGATGTAGACGATGCCACGCTCTGCTTTCTGGATGTCGAAGTCCGCCGCCTGGATCAGGTGGAGCAGAATGTTCTCAACATCCTCGCCCACGTAACCAGCCTCGGTCAGTGCGGTGGCGTCGGCGATGGAGAACGGTACATCAAGGACACGGGCGAGCGTCCGCGCAAACGCGGTCTTTCCGGTGCCGGTCGGCCCGATCAACAGAACGTTCGACTTCTCTAGGTCGAGGTCGGCCTGCGCCGGGGTGTCGATCCGCTTGTAGTGGTTGTAGACCGCGACGGACAGGACGCGCTTCGTGCGCTCCTGTCCGACGATGTACTCGTCGAGCTGCGCTACTAGTTCCTGCGGCGTGCGCAGGTGCGGGCGCTGGGTTTTGACGGCGGTACGAGTCCTCGCCTGATTCTCTTCGTTGATGATCTCTTGGCAGAGGTCGACACACTCATCGCAGATATACACGGCCCCAGGACCGGCAATCAGGCGCTTCACCTGATCCTGGTTCTTGCCGCAAAACGAGCAGTGGTACTGCACGCGGCTGCCGCGACTCGTCGTGTTGGCCATGCGCCCGATCCCCTCGGGCCTCTTGCGAGGCCGTGCTACCCCCCGCACTCCCCGGCTTACGCCGGGGCCAATACGTTCTCAGTCGCCGGCACCGGAGTGCCGCCGATGATCTCATCTACCATGCCGTAGTCCATCGCCTGCTGCGCGCTCATGTAGAAGTCACGGTCGAAGTCACGCGAGATACGCTCCACCGGCTGCCCGGTGTTCTTCGCGATGATCCCGCGGATGATCTCGTTGTTGCGCAGAATTTCGCGCGCCGCAATCTCGATGTCCGAGGCCTGACCTCGAGCGCCACCGAGCGCCTGATGCATGTGGATCGTCGAGTTCGGGAGCGCGTACCGCTTGCCCTTCGCCCCCGAGCACAGCAACACCGTCGCCATCGAGGCCGTCGCCCCGACCGCGATGGTCGAGACATCCGACCGGATCAGGTTCATCGTGTCGTAGATCGCCAGCCCGGCCGTGATCACGCCACCCGGCGAGTGGACGTACATGGTGATGTCCCGATCCGAGTCTTCCCGGTCTAGGTAAAGCAGTTGCGCGACGATCGTGTTCGCGATCTGGTCGTCAATGGGTGTGCCCAGAAAGATGATTCGCTCCTTCAAGAGCAGTGAGTAGATGTCGTACGCCCGCTCGCCCCGAGCGGTCGTCTCGATCACCATCGGCACAATATTCTGCGGCGCGAGCCATTCGCTGTTCGGCATAACCCTGCCCTCTGCTCTCTACATCCCTGACAGTGCCCGGAAAGGCCTGCGCTACTCGGTTTTCTCCTCGGCTTCCGGGGCTGCCTCAGCAGCCTCTTCAACCGCATCGTCACTGTTGGCGCCATCCACCGCCCGGCCGCGCCGGCGCCGTGTACCGCGTGGGCGCGGTGCATCGCCGTCTCCAGCCTCGTCCTGTGCCGTGATCTCGGTCAGGCGGCCAAGAGTGGCAGTGGTCAGTAGCTGGTGGCGCATCGAGGCGCGCGACTCCTCGTTGGCGATCATGCCGCGGATCATCTCACGCTGGTCGTCGTTCTGGTCGGCGGTCTGCGGGGCGAACCACTGCTCCACCATCCGGTCGACTTCGGTCTCAATCTCGTCTTCGCCGACGGTGATGCCCTCGCGCTGCGCCAGTTCGTTCAGCACCAGCGCACGCCGCACAGCCAGATCAGCGCGCGGCCGCAAGGTTTCCCGCACTTCGTCTTCGGTGCGCCCGACCTGCTGGAGCCACTTGTCGAGGCCCTCCTGCGTGTGCGAGGCGTGGTTCGATTCTTGGTCGATCATCCGGGCGACCTCGTTGTCGACCAGCACTTCGGGGTAGTCAATCTCCGCCGTCGCCAGCAAGAGGTCGAGCACTTCCTCCTGATAGGCGGTAACCGCCTGCGCCTCAGCCTGCGCCTGCACGTTCTGCTCGATGCGCTCACGCACCGCTGCAGCTGTCTCGAAGTCTTCACCCAGCGACTTCGCGAAGTCGTCGTCGAACGGCGGTAGTTCTTCCTGCTTCACTTCGTGAATCGTGACGGTGTAGTGCGCCGCCTTGCCCGCCAGTTCGTCCGACACAAAGTCGGCCGACAACTCATACGCGATCTCGTACGGGCCGCCGCGTTCGAGGCCGATCAGGTGGTCGAGGAAGCCCGGCAGCGAGATCGTCGTGCCTTCCAGCACGGCGAACTCAGCGCCCTCCTCGACGTGCGGTTCGGCCTGCCCGTCGACGCTGACCGTGACATCGGCGCGCACGGTGTCGCCCCACTGCAACGGGCGGTCGACCGGGTCCAGGGTGGCATAGCGCCGGCGGAGGTTCGTCAGCGCGGCCTCGACCTGCTCTTCGGCCACCGCGGCCTCGGGCTTCGGCGCGCGTAACGCCGTGTATTCCTTCAGGTCGATGGTCGGGCGTACCGGCACCGTCGCCGCCACGACCAGTGGCTCCATCGACTTCAACTCGAACGATGGCTGACCGATCGCGTCGATCGACTCGGCTGCGATCGTTTCGCTGTATACGTCGGGGAGCAGTTGCTCCAGCGCCTCCTGCACGAGCGCCGAGCGCCCAAGCGTGCGCTCAATGACGTGCCGAGGGGCTTTCCCGGGCCGGAAGCCCGGAATGCGGACGCGCTGCGACAGCCGCCGCACGGCCTTATCCATCGATGCTTCCAACCGCTCCGGCTCAACCTCGATCTCGAGTGCCATCAGTGATCGCGGTAGACGTTCTGCTGTCACACCCACGGGGTGCGCCCCCACTTCCGCGCAGTGATCCGGTTCCGAAATGAGTATAGCACGCGCCTATTTTCGGGCTTCCCTACCAGCACCCGCGTCGGGTAAATCCCTACGGATGATCAGCGGTCGCGAATCACATCGTTAATAGCGTCGCCGAGCAGCACGAAGGCGAACAATAGCGCCGAAACCGTCAGCCCCGGCACCAACAGGAGATGAGGATGCGTCTGGAAGTTTCGCGCCCCGGAGCCCTCGTAGATCATGGCGCCAAAGGACGGCGTCGGCGGCTGGACGCCGACCCCGAACCAGGTCAGCGCGATCTCGGACCCCGCCACCCCGCCGAGCGTGCCCGATATCTGGAGCACCACGAGGAAGGCGATGTTCGGCAGCAGGTGCTTCCAGAGGATGTGCGAGGTGCTTCCACCCAACGCCCGGGCCGCCGTGACGAAATCCCGTTCCCGCAATTGAAGCACTTGCGAACGGATAAGCCGCGCCGTCCCTACCCAGAAAAACAGCGACAGCGCCATGAACACTGTCATATACGAGGCAAAGTCACGCGCCACCCCAGCCAGTGGCGTGCCTTGCTGCGCCCACTGCACAAATTCCAGCACACGAGGCCCAAGCGCCGCATTGACGAGGATCAGCATCGGTAAACCTGGAAGCGCCGAGAGCACCTCCCCCACGCGCATGACCGCGTTGTCCACCCAGCCGCCCCGGTAGCCTGCCAACAGCCCGAGGCCATTGCCGATGATGAGCGAGCCGCTCACCAGTACCGCCACGCTCACCACCAGCGTGGTCCGCGCCGAATAGAGCGTCCGGCTGAACATGTCGCGCCCTAGGCGATCCGTGCCGAACCAGTGTTCGCTGCTCATCGGCTGCAGGGCGTTTTCAAGGTTCTGCTCGTTGTACGTGTATGGCGCGACCACTGGCGCCGTGATACCACCCCCGTAGATCACCGCAATCACGACCAGCGAGATCATCGCCAGTTTCTTCCGGCGCAACCGGTACCAGAACTGCGCAACCGGGCCGCGCTGCCGAGGCAGTGTCGCTGCTGCCGGGGAAGCAGGCGTCACGGTTGTCGTCACGAATCGATCCTCGCGCCCAATCGCACCCGCGGATCGATCCGGGCATACGCGAGGTCGGTGATGAGGTTCATCACGATGAAGAAAAACGCCACGATCAGCGTCGTCGCTAGGATCACATCGTAGTCACGGCTCCGCACCGACTCGAAAGTGAACGAGCCGATGCCGGGGATGCCGAGCAGCGTTTCCGTGAAGTACGCCCCTGAGAGGATGTCCGCCAGCGAGAGCCCGATGACCGTGATGAGCGGCAGCAGTGAGTTCGGGAGGACGTGCCGCAGCGCAACCGTCGACTCCTTCAGCCCCTTTGCCCGCGCCGTACGCACGTAGTCCTCCGACGCCACCTGCAACGCCGTGATCCGCACGAGGCGTGCGACGCCCGCAAAACCGGGAATCGTCATCACCAGTAGTGGCAGGTACAAGTGCGGATCGGGAACCGGGATCGCGATCACGCCCGCAATCCAGACGATATCAATCAGGCCGTCCCAGCCGCCAACCGGGAGAATCTTGAACTGCACCGCCAACAGCCACTGGAGCGGTGGGATCACGACCAGCACCGGAATCGCGCTGAAGAACAGAAGCGCCGAGATGATGAACGGGTCGAGCCATTTCCCGTTGAACCACGCCGCGATCAGACCCATCGGCACTCCGATGGCGAACACGAAGAAGATCGCGAGGATGTTTAACTGTGCTGAGACCATCATCTTCGGCACGATCAGTTCGCGCACTGAGTAGCCGCGCTGGATATACGACTCGCCTAGGTCGCCCTGAACCGCTCGCCCCACCCAGCGGATGTACTGCTCCGCAATCGTCCCGTCGAGGCCGCGCTCAGCCCGGATCCGCGCCAGCACCTCGCGGTCGCGAATCTGCCCTGCGGTTACGGTAATCGGGTCGCCGGGGCCGAACCGCGCGATCGCAAACGTGAAGAACGACACGACAAACAGCGTGAACGGGAGAATCGCGAGCCGGCGGATCACATAGCCGGTCATCGTCCGCTCCCCGCTAGCGCTCCACGCTCAAGAACCGCAACCGCGGGATGACCATCGGCCGCTGGAACCAGCCCTTGACGGAGGAGTTCACGACCGAGTGATTCTGCGAGAAGTAGAGCGGTAGCCAAGCTGCGTCATCGACGATCAACTTCTCAACGTCTTGATACATCTTCAAGCGTGCCACCGGGTCTCGCTCCACGCGCGCGCGCTCCAGCAGCGCGTCTACCTGCGGGTTAGAGTACGCGATGTCGTTCAACGTGGACTTCGAGTGAAACTTGAGATCCAAGATGTCCTCGGGATCGGGATAGTCCATGATCCACGCGGCGTTGAACATCTGCAGTTTCTGGCCGTCAAGGTCGGCGAAGAACGAGGCGGCGTCGCTCTGCTTCACCTGCACCGTCACCCCAAGCACGGTTCGCCATGATTCGAGGTAGGCCTGCGTGTCGAGGCCAGCTTCAGCGCCGCCGCCGATCTCGGTCATCGTGACGGCAGGCATCTTCCCCGCGTACTTGGAGGCAGCCAGCGCACGTCTCGCCCCTTCGGGGTCGAACTTGAGCGACTTGTCGGTCGCGGTAAATCCGGGAATTTGCGGAGGCGTAATGCCGGTCGCCGCCGAAAGCATCCGGTTGAAGGTCACGTCTGTGATCTTCCGGCGGTCGAGTGCCATGCCGAACGCCCGCCGCACGTTCATATCATCGAACGGTGGCAGCGTGGTGTTAAACGCGATGTAGGAGATCGAGAAGTCGGAACCTGTCACGTAGAGCTTGCTGAGCGGGTTGTTCTGGTCGCGAACCTTATCGATGTCGTTGATCGAAATACCAGCCACGTCCAGTTCGTTGTTCTCGAACCGGGTCAGTGTCGATCCGCCGGAGAACTGATACAGCACCTGCTGCACCTTGGGGCTGCCGAGGTAGAACCGCGGGTTCGCGACCAGCACCATGCGCTCGCCGACACGCCACTCACTCAACTTGTACGGACCGGTGGCATTGGGGTTGCGCGTCCAGTTGCGCGGGTTCGCCTGCGCCTGCTTGCAGTCCACCACCATCGCCGTGGTGTACGTCAGTTTTGCGAGGAAGTACGGCTTCGGGGCGTCGATGGTGAACTTCACCGTCTTGCGGTCGACGACCTCGATACCGCGGATTTCCTGCGCGCGCCCGTTCATCTTGTCCAGCGCGCCAACGATGTCGTTCAGGTACACCGGCGCGGTCGGTGAGGCCGTTTCGCGCGCCGCCGCCCGTTCGATTGAGCACTTCACATCAGTCGCCTCGACCGCCCGGCCGTCGTGGAAGACCGCATTCTCGCGAATCTTGAATGTGTATACCTTGCCGTCGTCGCTGACCTGATACGACTCCGCGAGGTCGGGCACGATCTCCAGTTTGGGGCTGATCGTCATCAAGCCGCTGAAAATCTCGACGATGAAGTCCGCCGACCCGGCATCTCCAGCAACCGCGGGGTCGAGCGTGATCGGATCGGTTCCCGGCAATCGTAGCCGCCCGCCCGCAGGCGAACTATCGACGCGTCTGGGGGAACCGCCGGTAGAACTGCCGCCGTCGCCACCCTGCGCTCCGCCGCTTAACAGCAGAACAGTGGACAGGCCACCGACAATCAGAACAAGCGTCGCAAGGACACCGAGCAGGATCGCGAAGATTCGCTTCTGGCCACTCATCGGAATCCTCCCTCTGGTGTGGGTCGCTAGGTGAACGGAGGGGGGACGGTTACGGTTTTTAGAGATTATACAGATGGCGGCGCAACTACGGTGATATGCGCCTCCACCAGTTGTGCCTGTCTCACCGGCTGAGGCGCTCCGGTCATCACATCCGAGGCTGATTTGGTCTTGGGGAAGGCGATGACCTCGCGAATATCGCGCTCCCCGGCCAACAGCGCCACCGTGCGGTCGAGGCCGCACGCGAACCCGCCGTGCGGCGGCGCGCCGTAGGTGAACGCCTCCAACATGTGCCCAAACTTCTCGATGGCCTCTTGCTCCTCGATACCCAGCCGGGCGAGCACCCGCATCAGCGCCTCGCGGCGGTGCATGCGGATCGAACCGCCCCCGATCTCCCAGCCGTTGCAAATCAGGTCATAGGCGCGCGAGCGCACCGCCGCCGGGTCTTCAGTCATCAGCGCCATGTCCTCCTCGAATGGTGAGGTGAACAGGTGGTGTACCGCGTTCCACTTACTGTCGGTCTCGCTGAACTCGAACATCGGGAACTCGGTCACGAACGCGAATGCCAGCACATTCGGGTCAGCGAGGTCGCGATCCTCCGCTACCCGCCGCCGCAACACATCCAGCACCTTCGAGGTGAGCGCGTCCGGTCCGGCCGCGATCAGCAGCAGGTCGCCGCGCTTCGCCTCGCACGCCCCGCCGAAAGCCGCGAACTGTTCCGCGCTGAAAAAGCGCGTGACCGTCGAGCGCACGTCCTCGATCGCGAGACCGTCCAACGTGCCCTCGCCGCCGAACGCGACGGTCACGAGGCCCTGCGCGCCGGTTTCCTTTGCCAGTTCGGTGAGCGCGTCGATCCCCCGGCGCGGCGTCTCCGCCCCACCTGACACGGCGAAGCCCCGGATTCGACCCCCCTCCGTAATCACGCTGCGGAACACCACAAACTCCGTGTCAGTCACCAGCGGCGTGAGGTCACGGATTTCGAGCCCGTACCGCAGATCGGGTTTGTCGGAGCCGAACCGCTCCATCGCGTCCTGATAGGTCAGCCGCGGGAATCGCCCCGATGGGATCGCGAACTGTGGCGCAGATTCCCCCGCCAGTCGCGCATACAAGTCTTCCATGACATCAAGGACATCGTCTTCATCGACGAACGACATTTCCACGTCGAGTTGAGTAAACTCCGGCTGCCGGTCGGCACGCAGGTCTTCGTCGCGGTAGCACTTCACGACCTGGAAGTACCGCTCGACGCCCGCCACCATCAACAGTTGCTTCCACTGTTGCGGCGACTGCGGCAGCGCGTAGAAGTGGCCTGGGTGCACCCGGCTCGGCACCAGATAGTCCCGCGCCCCTTCCGGCGTCGCGAGGTTCAGCACCGGCGTCTCGACCTCGATGAAGTCGCGCGCGTCGAAATAGTCGCGCATGTACTTCACGATGCGGTGCCTGAGGCGCAGATTCTGGGCCATCCGCTCGCGGCGAAGGTCAAGGTAGCGGTATCGCAGCCGCATCATCTCGTCGACAGAGGTCTCTTGGTTGACCGGAAACGGCGGCGTCTCCGAGGCGTTCAGCACCTCAGCACGCTGGGCGATCACCTCGATAGCGCCGGTCGGCATCTCCGCGTTCTCGGTGCCGGGGCGGCGCAGCGCCACCTCACCCACGATGCGCACGACATACTCGCTCCGCACCTCGGCCACTACCGCAGCCGCCTCCGGCGCGCTGTCGGGGTGAAACACCACCTGTACGATGCCCGACGCGTCCCGCAAGTCCACGAACGCGAGGCCGCCATGATCGCGCCGCCGGTGCACCCAGCCCACAAGCGTCACCGGCTGCCCGGCATGCTCCGCGCGTAATTCACCGCCTCGATGTGTCCGCATCACGCCCGTAGGCTCCTTGGTGGTCGTTGGGGGATTCGGGGAGTGTCGCACGGCCCTCCGGGCCGGACTAGCCCACTCGCTTCGCCACGATCACATCGCGGTCGAGGTACTCGCCAAGACCATCGCCGGTCGGCACGAAGCGGCCGCCGCAGGTGATGAACGTCACCCATTCTTCGCTGGCGGGCATATCGGGCCAGATGATGTTCCCGACGGGCATCGTGTCAGCCTGATAGCGCCGGTTACTAGCCACAACATACCGGTGAACGGCCTCAGAGGTCATCCGGATCGTCACTTCATCGCCGATCTTCGCCCGCACGAGAGCGTAGAACGGCCCGTGGCGATAGTCCCACGTCTCGTGGGCCGAAAACACACTGTTCCCAGCCCGGCCAGGCGTGGCCCACTCGTGGTACCAGCCGACCGCGTTCACCCCGTCCCGTGGCGACTGCATGTAGCCGTCCGCTCCCACCCCGAGCGTCTCGATGCCATGGTCGACTGCCAGCCTCGTGATCACGATGCGCGCGACAAAGTCGGGCGCGGGCAGCTGCGCAGGGATCGCAGCCGGGGTCGCCTCGGCGGCGATCGAGGATGGCGCGACGGCCTCCACCACGGTCCCAGCTGGCACGATCGACGCACTCGCAACCGCCGTCGCCGCTGCCTCCTCAGGCATCAGCGCCAGCGCCGCCGAGGCCCTCGATACCATGCCCGTCACGAATGCGGTGCTGGCCAGCAGCACTACCGCCGTGCCGACGGCCCAGAGGCGCGCAGAAGGGCTACGCATCGAGAGGAACTCGCGCGCCGAAACTTCAAACCCCGCAGGCAAATTCATCGCGATATGCAAGGGGCACGGAGCATACCCGCCGCTCGTCTCTGGCACGCCCGTTACGTCACATCAAGACTTGCAGTTCCCGGCACATGTACCCACAGCCACTCGTCACCGCATACATGATGAAGCCGTATAGCCGCGTTCAATCGCAGCGCCCGAGGAGGCTCCTAGGTCCCGAGGCCACATCGTCACCGGCCCTTGTAGCCCTCACTCTGTTCGCCGCTGCCTGTGGAGGCGAGACTGAGACCGCCCCCGCGAAGATATCGGTCGGCGCGGCAGGCAGCAGCGAGGTCGCTATCGCCTCCTTCGCCTTCAGCGGCCCGGTCACCGTGAAGACTGGAACCACCGTCACTTCGACGAACAAGGACAGCGCCGCGCATACCGTCACCGCGACCGACGAGGCGTTCGACTCCAAGAAGCTCGATGCAGGCAAAACCTTCAGCCAGAAGTTCGAAAAGGTCGGCACGTTTAACTACAAGTGCAACATCCACTTTTCGATGACTTCGTTGGTGAAGGTCGAGTAGCGGCGACCCCGGTCATACCCCGCTCGCGGGTGGCGCGCTCCCCCGGTACGCTAGGCGGGTGACTGCCCCAGACACCTCCCGGCCCGCACTGGCGCTCTACTTGCACATCCCGTTCTGTACGGCGAAGTGCGGCTACTGCGACTTCAACTCCTACGCAGGCCTCGAACATCTCGTGCCCGAGTACACTCCCGCACTCGTCCGTGAACTTGAACTGTGGGCGCCCGCCGCGCGACGTTTCGAGGTACGCACGGTGTTCTTCGGGGGCGGCACCCCGAGCCTCTCGTCGCTCGCCGACCTCGAGGCCATCACCCGCGCCGTCCGCAACCAGTACGACGTCGCCCACGACGCCGAGTGGACGCTCGAGGCCAATCCCGGCGAACTGACCCTCGAACACCTCGCAGGTATGCGCGCGCTCGGCATCAACCGCCTCTCCATCGGCGTCCAGTCGTTACACGATGACGAACTGAAGATGCTCGACCGTATCCACACCGCCGAGCGCGCCATCGAGGCCGTCGAGGCCGCCCGAGCCGCTGGCTTCGACAACCTGAACCTCGACTTCATCTTCGGGCTGATCGATCAGCCGATCGGACGCTGGCAGGAGACGCTGGAGCGCGCGCTCGCGCTGCGCCCGGAGCACCTCTCCTGCTACGCCCTCACCGTCGAGCCGGGCACCGCGCTCTACTACCAGGTCGCCAAGGGCATGCTCCCCGAGCCTGACCCCGATGTAGTCGCAGACCAGTACGAGTGGACGCGCGACCGCCTGGCCCTTGCTGGCTATCGGCACTATGAACTGTCCAATTGGGCGCTGCCGGGACGCGAGTGCCTGCACAACCTTGTCTACTGGCACGCCGACCCATACCTCGGTATCGGCGCCGGCGCGCACTCCTTCTTCGCGGGACAGCGCTTCGCGAACGTCGACGCGCCCAACCGCTACGTCGAACTCGTCAACGCGACGCACGAGGAGCGCGAGGGCGTCGGCTCGGCGACCATGCAACAGATCAAGGGCGGCGAATCGCCCGACGAGGCCACTATGCGCGCCGACGCCATGATCCTCGGCCTCCGGTTGATGGAAGGTGTCTCTGCCTCGGCGTTCGAGGCGCGCTTCGGCGACTCGGTACAGTCCATCTTCGGCCCCGCCATCCAGCGGCACCTCGGCACCGGCCTGCTTGAATGGGCGAGAGACCGCCTCCGCCTCACGACGCGCGGGCAACTGCTCTCGAACGAGGTCTTCATCGACATCCTGCCCGACGCTGCACCGACCGAGGCGTACCGGGCGTAGGCCACGCCTCGCGGCTACTCGATCAGCCGCCGCCGCATCAACGCCAGCGCCAGCGCCTCGTCGATGCGCGGGCCGGCCTCCCGCTTCGAGAGGCCGTAGTAACGCGCGTAGACCTCCAGGTTCTGCCGCACCGGCAGGTCGGGGTCGAAGTTATCCTCCTGCGGCACGACGCCGATGCGCGCCTTCACCGCTCGCGCATCCTTCCACGCGTCGAAGCCGAATACCGTCAGCGACCCAGACGTGGGCGGCGTGACGGCAGAGAGCATCTTGATCGTCGTGCTCTTCCCCGCGCCGTTCGGCCCGAGCAGGCCGAAGCACTCGTTCTGCTCGACACGGAACGAGATGCCGGCAACGACGGTGAAATCACGATAATGCTTGGTGAGGCCGATAGCCTCGTTCAGCGGTGGTGGCATCTGACCTCACAACAATAATGCGCCAACGCTGGGGCGGCGGACGTGGTAACTGGATGGCTGGGCGAGGTCAGATCAACATCGTGTATCCAGCATGAAGCGCGGCCTCGAAGCGTCAACGCGCCCGTGTCACAGCCCCACCGCTATCCGCACGGCCTCGATGATCGATGTCACGTCCGGCCCCGGCGGCGGCGCTACCGGCTCCGGATCAGGCGTCACTGGCTCGCCCAGCAGCAACTCCGCGAGTCCGCTCGAACACCACGCCAGCGCATGGGTGTCGTAGCCGCCTTCTAGCGTCGCGACGAGGCGGCCGTCGCAGAGGCCCCGTGCGGCCGTGATAACTAGGCTCGCCGCGCGCAGATAACCCTCGGTCGTCACATTGAGGGTTGCGAGAAAGTCGCGCGCGTGCGCGTCCCAGCCGCACGAGACAAGCACGAGTTGCGGGCGGTGCCGTTCGAGCGCGGGCACGGCAACCCGCTCGTACGCAGCGACAAAGCCCTCGTCGCCGGTCTCACGTGGCAGCGGCACATTCACCATTGTCCCGCGCGCCTCGCCCGTACCGATCTCGGACACGCCCCCCGTACCGGGGTAGAACGGGTAGGCATGTGTGCTCACGTACAGCACGCGCGGGTCAGCATCGAAGACCGCCTGTGTCCCGTTTCCGTGATGCACGTCCCAATCCACGATCGCCAACCGTTCGACGCCCGCGCGCAGCACCGAGGCCGCCGCGATCGCTATGCCGTTGAACGAGCAAAAGCCCATCGCCTGCCCCGCAGTCGCATGGTGCCCCGGGGGGCGTGTGGCAACGAAGCCGTTCGCGGCCTCGCCACGCAACACCGCATCGACCGCCACAAGCAACGCTCCCGCCGAGCGGCGCGCGATGCCCGGCGTCTCCGGCGTCGTGTAGGTATCAGGGTCGAGAAACGCGCTGCGAGCGGCGGCGCGCTCGACGGCCGCAAGCAATTCCGGCGTGTGTACCGCCAGCAACTCGCCGTCCGTCGCCTCGCGAGGCGCCAGTTCACGCATCCGCCCTCGCAGCCCGAGCGCTTCGAGGTGCGCGACGATCGCTTCGAGGCGTTCAGGCCGCTCTGGGTGGCCGGCCGAGTGATGCTCGGTGTGCGTCGGGTCGGTCACGAAGACGGTAGACGGCACGACTGACCTCCCGGCGCGATGGCAGTACCTCCACCTTGCAGCGCGGACGGTACACTCGCGGCATGGGTACCGTCTTGCCGCTCTTCATCGCGCTCGCTATCGGTTTCGGCGCAGCCCTGCAAACCTCGATGCTCGGCGCGCTCGGACGGGCTCGCGGTCCCGGCGAGGCGGCATGGCTCTCGCTGCTCGCCACGGTCTGCGGCCTGACCACGTTCCTCACGATCCGGGCGTTCCGAGGCGACCCTCCGCTGTTGCCCGCGCCGTTCGACCGAGCAGGTATCTTTCTGGTGGTTGCCGTCGCTGCCGCGGCAGGCATTGCGGTGATCGCGCGCGACGTGCCGGTGTACTACGTCATCACCGGCCTGTTCGGGCTGGCCTTCATCTTCGGCGCTGCGGCGATCGTTCCCCGCATCGGTGTAGCGCTCTTCCTCGCCACAACTATTGCGGGCCAGTTGATCGGCGCAATCGCGCTGGATCACATTGGCGCGTTCGGTCAGCCAGTGTACGCGCTCAGTCCCCTCCGACTGCTCGGGGCGGTGATGCTCCTCGGAGGCGTCGTGCTCGTGCGCGGGCTGGGCCGCTAGCGCCCACTCGCCTCGGCGGGTGCGCTCACACGGCCGGTCAGCCGGTCGCGGAGTCGCCCGAAATCCCCGTCCTCCCACGCCACCAGCAGTTGCGCGGCCACGGCGATGCTCGAATACATCCCGACGACCACGCCGACGAGCAGCACTAGCAGGAACGACTGGATCGAGGCGCCTCCCAGCAACAGCAGCGCCGCCACCGTGAGCAACACCGTGATCGAGGTGTTGAAGGAGCGCGCCAGCGTTTGCAACAGGGCGGCGTTCACACTCTCGTGCAGCGATGCCGCCGGAGCGAGCCGGATGTTCTCGCGGATGCGGTCGAAGACCACAATAGTGTCGTGTACCGAGAAGCCGATGATCGTCAGCAACCCGGTGATGAACATCAGGTTCACTTCAATCCCGAACAGCTTCCCGAGCAATGAGAACGCGCCTAGCACGACGATCGCGTCGTGCAGCGTGGCGACGATCGCGCACACGGCGTACCGGAACGGGCGCGGCACAGTGGCAAACGCAAACGCGATGTACCCCATGATGAACAGCGAGGACACAATCACCGCCACCGTCGCGTTCCGCACTGCGGCCTGCGAGATCACGGGCGACACTGTCGAGAACTCCAATACCTCAAAGTCTCCGAATCGTGCCTGCAATGCCGCCTCGATCTCGCCACGCTCACCGGACGCCTGCGGACGCGGCGCGGCAGGAGTCGCTACCGGCGTGGGCGTGGCGCTCGCCCCGGCCGCAGGCGTCGCGGCAAGCTTCAGGTCACGCGTGTCCGCAGCCGCAATGAAGCCTGTCACCGTCCCTATCTGAACGCGATAAGTCGCGCCGCTCGCGCAGTCCTCGAACCGCTCGACCACCCGCGCGGTCGCGCCAGCGCTGGCCTTACCAGCCTCGATCCCGAGGCGGCACGGGTCGCCACCGACCACAGCCCGCAGCGCGATATCGCCGGTCGCACCAGCACGGCCGATGGTCACCGTCGCGTCCGTCGGGCTCGGTGTCGCGGTCGCGGCTGCCGCCGCAGTCGGCACTACCTCCACGAACGAACCTTCCGGCGTCTCCAGATTCCGGGTGCGGATGAGGAACTCGCGCGCCCCCGTCGACTGTACCCGCGCCTCCTCGTGACCGATCCGAGCGAACTCATCGCGCACGTCGTCCTGCAGCGCACGGCCCGCGAAACGCAGATGCATGGTGGTGCCGGAGGTGAACTCGATACCCGGCTTGAGCGCGGGCGGGATCAGGAGAAGGCCAATCGAGATGGCGACCATCAGACCACTGATCAGGAATAACCATTTGCGAGGACCAACGAGGTCGATGGTCGTCATCGCTCCACCCCCACGGCGGAGGATGGTGCCGGTTCACTCGGACGCAAGTTCGCTCCCAGCCATTCCGCGTTACGCGCGATACCGGTGCCAACCAGCAGCCGCAGGAAAGAACGCGTCACCACGATCGCCGAGAACATCGAGACGAGGACCCCCAGACCCAGCGTGATCGCGAACCCCTGCACCAGCGGCGCCTCAAAGGAACCAAGGCCCGGGATGCTGATACCACCGCCGAGGATGTACAGGATGAACGTCGTGATCAGCGTCGCGACGTTAGAGTCGCGGATCGACGACCACGCGCGCGCGAAGCCTGCCTCGATCGAGGCGGCGTACGAGCGCCCGTCACGCATCTCTTCTTTCATGCGCTCGAATACCAAGATATTCGCGTCCACGGCCATACCGACCGACAGCACAAACGCGCCGATCCCTGCGAGCGTGATAGTCACCGGAACCAGTTTGAAGACCGCGAGCGAGAGCGCGGCATACACAACCAGCGCCAGCGCGGCGAGCAGTCCAGGCACGCGGTAGTACAGCACCATAAACAGCACCACGAGGAGCAGACCGATCTCGCCCGCAAGCACCGATTCCCGCACCGCATCGGTGCCCAGCGTGGCATCGACGTTCTGCTCTTGCAGCACGGTCAGTTGCACCGGCAATGCCCCCGAGTTCAACTGAACCACCAGTTCGCGGGCACCAATGCGGCCTGGACGGCTGTCGAGGGTCATGCCGGTGATAATGCCGCTGCTCTCGATCACGCTCTGCACGGTCGGTTTGGTCAGCGCTTCGTTGTCGAGAAAGATACCCAGCGGCCTGCCTACCAGGCGCTCGGTGATCTGCCTAGACAGTTCCACACCATCGCCCTGCCACTCAAAGATCACTTGCGGCTGACCAAGCGTGTCGGTGCCGATCTGTGCGTTTGCCTTGAGGAAACGCGACGTGAGTGGCACGCTCTGCCCCTCGATCTTGCCGACAGCCCGCACCCACTGGCCGTCCTGATCGCAGGGCACGCGCAGGTCGGGATCGATGCCGGGCGCCTGCTCGCAGAACTGGAGCAGGGCCGTCCGTCCAAGCAAGGAGCGTGCTTCCTCCCGGGTCTTGCCAGGCAGCTGCACAGAGATATTCGTGGCACCCTGTCGCGTGATTTCGGCCTCGGCCAGACCGGTCGCGTCGACACGGCGGCGCAGCACGCTGACCGTGCCGTCCATCGCGTCATTGACGTTGCCCTCGATGCCTTCCGGCAGCGACGCACCGAGCAGCAGTCGCGTCCCGCCCTGTAGGTCGAGGCCGAGACGCATATAGCGGCGCTCAAAGTCGCCGATCTGGACGCCCTGTCCCGCTGGCCACGGGATGCGCACACCGAACAGTTTCGAAGGCAGGAACTCGGCAGGCCGCCGTGGCCAGATCACGTAGAACGCACCCGCCGTCAGCAAGACGATCAACAACACCGGTATCCACCGGCTTCGAGTCGGCATTAGGCGCTCCCGGCCTTCCTACGCTGCTGGACGGCCCCATCTGACTCTGATGTGGTGATACTCAGGATCGCCTCGGCGGTCGCGCGCAGGCGCACACCCGGGGCCGGTTCCAGCGTGATCTCCACACCGCCACCTTCGCTGGTCTGGATGTCGAGCACCACTGCATAGAACCCACCTGCCGTCAGCACCTCGTCGCCAACGTGCAGCCGCGAGATGTCCCGGCGGCGGCGCTTCTGCTGCTCCACCACCGGCCGCACCAGAATGAAGTAAAACGCGGCAACTACCGGGATGACGAGCAGCAGGAACTCAGCCACGCTGCGCCACCTCCTCTACTGCCTCAGCAGCAGGTTCCTCGGCAGCCTCGCCGATCGGCCGCGCGGTAGCCCAGTCAGTGCCGTCGAGCTTGATGAGGTCGTCCGTGCTGTCTAGGCGGTCGACATACAGAATGCCGTTGATGTGATCCACTTCATGCTCTAACGCTTCCGCAAGGAGGTTGTTCTCCGCGCGAATGCGCACCTCCTTGCCGTGCTCATTGAGTGCACGAACGACCACTTTCTCCGACCGCGTCAACGCACCTCGATAGCCAGGAACAGAGAGGCAGCCCTCTCCCTGCATCCGCCGCGTACCTTCACGACGGATGACCACTGGGTTGATCAGGGCAAACGGATCCTCGTCCGGCATCCCGAGCACCACGACACGCAATGGCACCCCGATCTGCGGCGCGGCCAGCCCGACGCCTTGCGCGGCATACATCGACTCGATCATGTCCGCGATCAACTGGAGGATCGCGTCATCCACCTTCCGCACCTTCTTCGCGGGCTGGCGTAAGACGGGATCACCTAGGTAGCGGATCGGTCGCACTGCCACCCAGCGATTGTATGGGGCATCCCGCGCAGCGTCTCAGCGAGGCAGCCGCGCCCCCAGCAGGGTTCAGGCGACCGTAATTGGGTCGATATCGACCACCCAGCCGGGTGGCAGATCGACCTCCCGGATGACCGCTACCGGGTCGGCACCGCGGATGAGCAACCCCCAGCGGTAGCGCCCCCGCACGCGCGCGATCGGTGGCGGCGTAGGGCCGAGCACCTCAGCATCCGGCAGGCCCGAAGCCACTCGGTGTAGTTCGCGCTGCACACGCTGAGCCTCCTCAAGCGCGTATTCGTTGCGGAGGTGAGAGAACACAAGGCGGGCGAGGCGCGTGAAGGGCGGGTATCTGTGCTCGTTGCGCCACGGCAGTTCCGTCTCAAAGAAGCCATCAACGTCGTACGTCGCCGCCGAAGCGATGGCACGATCCTCCGGCTGGAGTGTCTGGATCACCACCCGCCCCGCACGTTCGGCGCGGCCAGCGCGCCCCGAGACCTGAGCGAGCAACTGGAACGTCTGCTCTTTCGCCCGGAAACCACCGCTCCACAGCGAGTAGTCCGCGAGCACAACGCCGACGAGCGTGACGAGTGGCAAGTCGAGACCCTTCGCGATCATCTGCGTACCCACAAGCACGTCTGCCTCGTGCCTCCTGAACTGGCCGAGGAGTGCCTCGTGCTGCTCAGCAGTGCGAGCAGTGTCACGATCCCAGCGCAGCACCTTCGCCGTCGGGAACAATGTGCGCACCTCGCGCTCGACCTGCTGCGTACCGGCGCGCGCTGGACGGAGTGCGCGTCCGCACTCGCTGCACCGCTCGGTCATCGCACGCGAGCGATTGCACTGGTGACAGATCAGCCGAGTCGCCCCATTCGGTTCTTCATGCACCGACATCGCGACATCGCACGAAGGACAGACGGGTGAGTGTCCACCAGGGCAGAGCAGATAGCCTGCGAGGCCGCGGCGGTTGAGGAATAGGATCGTCTGTTCGTCGCGGTCGAGTGTCTCGCCGAGCGCCTGCATCAGCGGCGCCGAGAACAGGCTGCGTTCCCCGCGCACATCGACGACCTCCACCGGCGGGAGGTCGGCGGCCGGCCACAGCGTCGTGCCGCCGCTTGGCTGCGCGACCGGACGTAACCGCCGCGGCAGGTCGATACGTTCGAGGCGGCCCTCGGCTGCGTTGTACCAGCGTTCGGCGTCGGGCGTGGCGGTACCGTAAACGACTGCCACCCCGGTCAGCGTGGCGAGGTGTGCCGCGACCGTGCGTGCGTCATAGCGGGGCGCGGGGTCAGTCTGCTTGTACGTCCACTCATGCGCCTCGTCGATCACGATGAGACCAAGATCCGGTTGCGGCGCGAAGATCGCGGAGCGCGAGCCGATCACCACGTCGTAGCGGCCTTCCGCGGTCGCGTGCCACTCGTCAAACGCCTCGCCGGGCGTCAGGCCGGAGTGCAGCACGCCGATCTTGCCTGGGAAGCGTTCCGCGAACCGGCGCACGGTCTGCGGCGTGAGCGCGATCTCCGGCACCAGCACGATGCCGCGCTTGCCCTGCTCGACGGCATGGAGCAGCGCGTCAAGGTAGACCTCGGTCTTACCGCTGCCTGTGACACCCTGCAGCAGCAGGCCAGTGCCGTCCGCGCGGTCGATGGCGGCGCGGATGCGCGAAGCGGCCTCACGCTGCTCCAGGATCAGGTCAGGCGGCGGGAGGTGCGTGACCAGCAGGCTGCGCAGCGGGTCGCGGCGTTCGAGGACATCCTCGATACGCACGAGGCCTTCGCCTTCTAGCCGTGCGATCGCCTCGCGTGCGCCATCGCCGATCTCGCGCCCTAAGCCGGCCATCGGCAACGCATGTCCGCCCTCGTCCACGAGCCGTTCGAGCAGCGTTGCCGCCGCCTGCTCGGCGCGCGACCGCGATAGCACGCGGATCTGCACCAGCGCCTCGTCCGCACTGATAACGAGGCGTACAAGGTCATCGGCATCGCGCACGATCAGATGCTCATCAAGCAGTGTCTCCACAGCCGGAGCACCCCGCACAATCCGCGCGAGGCTGTCGAACGCCAGCGGGCCGTCGGCGTCCAGCAGCGCACGCAGCGCGCGTGCATGGCGAGAAGCGCGGCGGCCTTCGATGTTGCGCGCGTATGCTTGGGCGCGCTCAGGCGTGGCGAGCAGCCGTACTGACTGCGAGGTGCGCGCGCGGCCTCGCGGTCGTGCCAGCGAGTAACGCCGCTCCGCCAGTCCTCGCCGGATCAGCGCCGTGAGTGCGGCATCGAAGCCACGCGCCCCGACCGCCTCACGTAGGTCGTCCGCCAGCCTCGGCGTCTCGTCGAGCAGTGAAAGCAGTGCCTCCTGCCGCTCGGACAGCGCCTCGGCGGGCGGTGCCGTACCGCGCACGATGGCTGTGCGAGGCGACTCGCCTGCGCCGGGCGGGAGCAGCAACGCGACCGCCTCCCACGGCGGCGAGTAGTAGTACTCCGCCACCCACATAGCGAGCGCGAGGCGTTGCGGTGTCAGTGTCGGCGGGTTGGCGAGCGGCGGCTCTAGGTCGCGGATGTCGCCTCGATAGCCGGACAGATCCATCGGGCCTTCGGTCACCAGCCCTTGAAGTGTGCGCTGGCCCCAAGGGACATGCACCACCTCGCCAGCCTCGACAGCCCGGCCGGGAGGCACGCGGTAGGTGAAGGTCATGAAGTTCGGACGGCCCGCGTTGACCGCGACCTGCACGTACTTGGGGCGGACGGGGGGCACAGCAGTCACGTCCGGCATGATAGTGTCCCGCCCACTGGAGGACGGAGCGGCAGATGCCACCAGTCGGCCAGGCCTTCGGCCCCATCCCGCGGTTCTCCGCGCGCACGATCGTGCTCGATACCTACGACCGCATCCTGCTCATGCACGTCATCGGCGGCGAAGACCCCAACATCTGGGTCACGCCCGGCGGCGTTGTGGAGCAGGGTGAGGGCTGGGAGGACGCCGCGCGGCGCGAGTTGTGGGAAGAGACCGGCCTGGAGCCGAACGAGATCGGCTCGGCCGTCTGGCGCCGCACGCACACCTTCATCTGGGAGGGCACGCGCTACGAGTCACACGAGCGCTTCTTCATGATCCGCACGGAGCCGTTCATGCCTGCCCCCGGCGCGCTCGAAGGCTGGGAGGAACGCCCGGTCGGCGAGCACAAGTGGTGGCTCCTCGATGAAATCGATGCCGCCACAAACCAAGTCTTTGTGCCGCGCACACTGGCGAGGCACCTTCGCGACCTCCTGGAAGGGCGTCACCCGGATCCGGAGCACCCAATCGACGTTGGTATCTGATAATCGTGTACCACAGATCAAGAAGCCCGTTCGATGAGCGGGCTTCGGTGTTGCATCCGAGCGGATACTGTTAGCTCGTCGTGACGCGGCGGGCTTCCTTGACGCGGGCGGCGCGGCCGGTGAGTCCGCGGAGGTAGTAGAGCTTCGCGCGGCGGACACGGCCGCGGCGGGTAACTTCGACCTTCTCGACGCGTGCACCGTTGAACGGGAAGGTACGCTCGACACCGACGCCGTTGGACGCGATGCGGCGGACGGTGAATGTACCGGCCGCGCCATTGCGCACCCGGATCACAAGGCCTTCGAATGCCTGGATGCGCTCGCGCTCGCCTTCGACGACGCGTACGTTCACGCGGACGGTGTCGCCGGAGGCGAACTCCGGGATGGTCTCGTTGCGCGGCGCGGCGAGGCCGCGCAGATCGAAGATGTTGATGCTCATGGCAGGCCTCATCAGTCGATGGCTAGGATCCGGGCCATTCGGCGCGGGAGGTTCAGTCTAGCCGCTCGGCAGCGGTTCAGTCGAGTCAGGCTGAGTGTCGAGCCACGACCGCTCCTTTGGGGTCAGGTCGGCATCCGCAAGCAGGTCGGGGCGGCGGGCTCGGGTGCGGAGCAGGCGTTGGCGTCGCCGCCAGATGTCGACCTCGCCGTGGTTACCAGAGAGCAAAACATCGGGGACAGGTAGCCCTCGGAACTCGGCGGGGCGGGTGAACTGGGGGTATTCGAGCAGGCTGCCCTCAAAGGATTCTTCGATGAGCGAACCCTCGGAGCCGAGGACGCCGGGGATCAGGCGAGCCACGGCGTCCAACAGCAGCATCGCAGGCAACTCGCCGCCGGAGAGCACCACGTCGCCCACGCTGACTTCGAGGTTCACGAGGTGCCCACGGACGCGCTCGTCGACGCCCTCGTAGCGACCGCAGACGAGCAGCAGGCGCGGCTCGGCAGCGAGTTCGCGGGAAAGCGCACGATCCAGGCGGCGGCCCTGCGGGGTCAGCAGCACCACGCGCGCAGGCGGCTCGGCGAGCGGCTGGATCGCCTCGACGGCCGCGAAGAGCGGCTCAGGCTTCATCACCATGCCGGCGCCGCCGCCAAACGGGTAGTCATCCACCGTGTGGTGCTTGTCGGTAGCCCAGCCGCGGAGGTCGTGCAGAGCGACCTCAATCACGCCCGCGTCGCGGGCGCGCTTAAGGATCGACTCGTCCAGCGGGCCGGCGAACATGCCGGGGAACAGCGTGAGGATGTCGAAGCGCATCGACGGCGGCTAGGGCTGCGCGGTATGCGCGGTGCTGCCCGCGAGCAGCGTGACCGCGTGGTGCAGCACCGGCAGCACAGTGTTGAGATTGTCGCGCGCACCCCCCTCAGAGCCGGGAAGGTTCACGATCAGTGTGCGGCCCCGGACACCGGCGATGGCGCGCGAAATCATTGCCATCTGCGTGATCGTGAGGCTGGCGGCGCGCATCGCTTCGCCGATGCCGGGTACGAGGTAGTCGCAGACGGCAGTGGTCGCCTCGGGCGTACGGTCGCGAGGCGCAAGGCCGGTGCCGCCGGTCGTGACGATCAGCACGCATCCGTCGATGTCCGCCCACCGCTTCAGCGTCGCCTCGATCTGCGCGGGTTCGTCCGGGAGCAGAGCGGTCAGAGCGACATAGAAGCCCGCATCGCGAAGCAGCGCGACGGCGACTGGCCCAGCAGTGTCGACACGCTCGCCGCGGGAGCCGGCGTCGCTGACGGTGAGCACGGCGGCGCGGGGGGCGGGGGGCTGCTGGGTCATCAGTGGCTCCTTCCCGCAAATCGTAGCGCGGATGCCTCCGATGGCGGTTGTGACTGCCCCCTAAGACGTAAACCGACTGCTTATTGCGGCCCTACGGGGGCCTGTGGTAGTCTTCCGGGGCGTCGGTGGGTGAAAATGGGGATTATACCCATGAACTCTGGCCCGGCCACATCGAGGCGGGATTTGACCTTCTACGGAACCTACGAGCACGCGATGGATGAGCGAGGCCGGCTGGCCGTCCCCGCCGCATTCCGCCGCGACTTTGGCGCGGGCGGTGTGCTGCGACCGTCCGTCGAGGGCTGCATCGAACTGTACACAAGCGAAGGCTTCGAAGCTGAGGCCGCGCGTCGGCTGTCGGGCAAGGAAGAGAGCAGCCGGACGCTGGCGGCGCGGCGGACGCGACGTCAGTTCATGGCGGAAGCCTTTGCGGTGGAACTCGACCGCCAGGGGCGGATCCTCGTCCCCGCACCGATCCGGGCCACCACTGGCCTCGACGGCCGCGCAGTGGTCGTCGGCTGCGGCGATTACCTCGAAGTCTGGGAGTACGAGCGGTGGCTCGCCGAGCAGGCGGCGCTGCGCGCGGCGGAAGCCGAGGCGCTCCAGTGACCACGACTCCCACTCCCCGCCACGCCCCCGTGATGCTCCAGGAAGCCGTCGAAGGCCTCACAGTGCGGCCCGGTGGTCGTTATGTCGATTGTACGCTCGGCCTCGGCGGGCACTCCGAGGCGATTATCGAGGCCGCACAGCCCTCCGGTGCCCTGCTGGGGCTAGACGCGGACGCCGAGGCGATCCGGCTGGCCGGTGAGCGGCTGGCCCGCTTCGGGAGCGCAGTAGTGCTGGAACACGCCAATTTCAGACAGATCGCGGAGGTTTGCGAGCGCCAGGGCTTCGTGTCGGTGGACGGCGTGCTGTTCGATCTCGGCGTCTCATCGATGCAATTGGACACGCCCGGCCGGGGCTTCTCGTTTCAGCGGGACGAGCCACTGGACATGCGGATGGACCAGACGGTGGGCGAAACCGCCGCGGACATTATCAACAGTTACGACGAGCAACACCTCGCCACACTGATCTGGGAATACGGAGAGGAGCGACACAGCCGCCGGATCGCCCGCGCGATCGTCGAGCGGAGGCCATTACACACGACCAAAGAACTGGTCAACGCCATCGAGCAGGCCGTGGGACGGGGCCGGGAACGCCATATTCACCCCGCCACCCTGACGTTTCAGGCCCTGCGGATAGCAGTCAACCGAGAACTGGATTTCCTGGCTGACTCGCTGGAAGCGGCCCGCGGCCTGCTCGCCGGCGTTGGCTCACGGTTGGTCGTGATTGCATTCCATTCGCTTGAAGACCGCATTGTGAAGGAATATATGCGCAAGGAGTCAAGCGCTTGCGTATGTCCGCCCCGTACACCGGTCTGCGTTTGTGGACACGTCGCCACATTGCGGCGGGTCACGCGCAGCGTCCGGAAGCCCTCGGCGGCCGAGGCGGCGCGGAACCCGCGGGCGCGATCGGCGCGGATGCGGATCGCCGAATCGATCGTGGAGCGGCAGGCCGCCTGATGGCCACAACCGCACGACTGGCCCAGCGCGCCCCGGCGATGCTGCCGAACGCGGTACGGGTCTCGCGGACGTTGCTCGCCTCGCTCGCGTTGCTGGCGGCGACCACAGTCGGCGTGTTGCAGGTCTTGCAGACGAGCAACGCGGCGACAGCCGGCTACCAGTTGCGATCGCTGG
This sequence comes from Thermoflexus hugenholtzii JAD2, assembly GCA_945903275.1. Lineage (GTDB taxonomy): Bacteria > Chloroflexota > Dehalococcoidia > UBA2979 > UBA2979 > RH-chloro-G1. Next base: position 54,908 of record CAMDNW010000001.1, on the reverse strand, counting down.
AGCGCGAGCGCTCTGAGTTGAGCGCGCGGGTGCGGCTGCTGGAAGCGCAGATCGCGCAGACCGCGGGTGAAGGCCAGATGCGCGAACTGGCGATGGTGCGGCTGGGCATGATTCCCGCGAAGGACGCGTTGCGCGTCACAGTCGAGACACCCGCACCGGCACTGGTCGCACTCCCCGAGCGATACGTCGTACGCCCGCAGCCATCTGCCCCGCCGGCACTGGACTGGTGGGAACAGGCGCTGCGCTGGCTCCCCGGATTTCAGTAGCGGTCATGCTTACGTGCGCTTCCTGATGAGGCGCGCGCGAAGGGAGCGTCAGGCTTGGCAGACGGGCGACCCGACCACCTGACGTGGCGCCTCCGGCTCCTAGCGACCCTTGTGGGCCTCGCGATGCTCGCGCTGTTCGTGCGGCTGGGGCAGATCCAGATCATCGACCACGAGCAGTACGTCGAAGAAGCCGCGTTCACGCACCAGGGCGTGGACGCAGTGGCCGCACCGCGTGGTGCAATTCTCGATTCGACCGGCTTCCCGCTCGCGACATCCGTCGAAACATGGGATGTCTACGTCGACTCGTTTCTCTGGCGGCAGGCCGACAAGGCAAGGGGCGCCGCGACTGCGCTGGCGAGCGAACTGAACATGGACGCGCGCACGATCTTGGGAGCGGGCACCGCGCAGCGCGGCGGCGACATCGTGGTGCGGCGACAGTTGCCGTACCAGCAGGGAATCGCGCTCGCCGAGAAGGAGTTGTGGGGCGTACGGCTGCTGCCGTCCTCGCAACGCATCTACCCCGAGGGCGACCTCGCGGGCCCGCTCGTCGGCTACGTCGGCCTCGACGGCAAGGGCTTGTGGGGCGCGGAGTCGGACTTCGACGGCATCCTGAGTGGTAAGCTGGGGCTGGTTATCTCCGAGCGTGACGCGCTAGGGCGGCCGATCTCCTTCGCAGGGCGCACCTCGCGCGACCCAGTGGCTGGCGGCGAAGTGCAACTGACCATCGACCGCTTCATCCAAGGCATCGCGGAGCGGCGGCTGAATGAGGCAGTAAAGCAGTACTCGGCCAAGGGCGGCTCAATCGTGGTGATGGATCCGCAAACCGGCGCGATCCTCGCGATGGCCTCGGCGCCCTCGACCGGACCGAAGAGCACGAACCTGAACGATCCGAAGCTGGCCGACAACGTGCGGAACCGCGCAATCACCGACATGTATGAGCCAGGATCGGTGATCAAGACCCTTACCACCGCGGCCGCTATCGATATGGGCAAGGTCACCCCCGGCACGACCTTCGATGACACCGGACGCGTCGTCTTCGGCACATACGCGATCACCAATTGGGACTTCTCCGCAAACGGCAAAATGACCGTCACACAGTATCTGCAAAAGTCGCTCAACACCGGGGCGGTCTGGCTGTCTGGCCTGATCGGTGCGAAGGACTTCTACCGCTACATGCAGTCGTTTGGCATCGGCGAGGTGACGCACATTGGGCTGTCGGGGGAGGCCGAGGGGTTGGTGCGGCTACCCGACGACCCGAACTGGTATCCCGTCGACCTCGCGACCAACTCATACGGGCAGGGACTGGCGGCGACGCCGGTGCAGGTGCTCACAGCGGTCAACACGTTCGCCAACGGCGGGAAGTTGATGCGGCCGTACGTAGTGTCGCGCACCGTGACGCCGACCGGCGTGCGTTCGTTCCAGCCGGTTGAGGTGCGCCGGCCGATCACGCAGCAGACCGCGATCACCATGTCGCAGATGATGAACCTGGTCGTAGACGGCGTGGAGTTCCACGGCGCACAGGTACCGGGCTACGAAGTGGCAGGCAAGACCGGCACAACGCTGGTATCGATTCCCACGGGCTACGACCTTGACAGCACCATCGCGACGTTTGCGGGGTTCATCCCGTACCGGCAGCCGCGCATCTCTGTGCTGGTCAAGATCGACCAGCCGACCGGCGGCCTGAACCTCGGCGGCCAGGTGGCCGCACCGGTGTTCTCGAAAGTCGCGGCGGACGTGATGCACTACATGGGAGTCGCACCGACCAAGCCGATCGGGACGCGCCAGGTCGCCGCGCGATGAGCACGCCCGTCCTCGACACCACATTCGTACGCGAGGCGCTGGGCGCGCGACTGCGCGCGCTCGACGGGCCGGCAGCAACATTCACACGCGCGATCATCGACTCGCGCCGAGCCGGGCCAGGCGACCTATTCGTCGCGCTGCCTGGCGAGCACGTAGATGGGCACGACTTCGCCGCCGACGCGGTCGCGCGAGGCGCATCGGGTGTCCTGCTGACACGTCCGGTCGAGGGCACAGCAGGCGCGGCATGCATCGTGACCGACGATGCGCTGGCCTCGATGCAACAGATCGCGGCAGCGTGGCGCGAGGCGCTGGCAGGCACGGTGATCCTGGGCGTCACGGGCAACGTCGGCAAATCGACGACGAAGTTGATCGCAGCGGCGGTGCTATCGAAGCGCTACAGCGTGCAGGTGAACGAGGCGAACTACAACAACGAGATCGGCGTGCCGCTCTGTCTTCTCGAACTGCGCCCAGAGACGGAACGCGCGGTAATTGAGATGGGCATGTACACGACAGGCGAGATCGCAGGGCTTTGCGAGTGGACGCATCCGCGCATGGGAATCGTGCTCAACGTAGGGCCAGTGCATCTCGAACGCGCGGGCTCGCTGGAAGCGATCGCGCGCGCAAAACGCGAGTTACCAGAGGCGTTACCGGCAGACGGCCACGCGATCCTGAACGGCGACGACTCAGCGGTGCGCGCGATGGCGCCGTACACGAAGGCGCACGTCTGGTTGATCGGCACGAGCGACGACGCCGATGTGCGCGGAACCGGCATCGAAAGCCACGGCGCGAAGGGCTTTGATTTCACGCTGGAGTACGGCGTGGTGAGCGCGCGCGTGCATGTGCCGCTGCCCGGCGCGCATCTGCTGCCAAATGTGCTGGCGGCGGCCGCAGCGGGCCTCGCGGACGAGGTGCCGTTCGCGAACATCGTCACGGCGATCGAGGCGCTGGAAATCCCGACGCGGCTCAGCGTGCGCAGCCTACCGGACGGTGTGACGCTACTAGACGACACCTACAACGCGAGCCCCGCGGCGACGATCGCGGCGCTCGACTTGCTTGCCGAGACACCAGGACGGCGGATCGCGCTGCTGGGCGACATGCTCGAACTCGGCGCGATGACGGAGCCAGAACACGACCGCGTGGGACAGCGCGCCGCGCAGGTATGCGACGCACTGTTCACCGTCGGAACGCTCGCGCAGCGGATTAGCGACAGCGCACGCGCAAACGGATTGGGGCAAGCGACGCACTGTACCTCGAAGGGCGAAGTGGTGGGAGTGTTGCGCGCGATGTTGCAGCCGGGGGACGTACTGCTCGTGAAGGCCTCGCGAGCACTGGCTCTCGAGACCGTCGTGCAGGCACTGGAAGGCGGCGCGCGATGACGAGCGCATTGATGGCGAGCGTCGCGGCCTTCGCGTTCGCGCTGCTGGTGGGGCTGCCGATCGTGGGGTGGTTGCGCGCGCAGCACCTCGGCAAGGCGATCTCAGAACTTGGGCCGTCGTCGCACTCAGTCAAGGCCGGGACGCCGACGATGGGCGGGCTGCTGATCTTCGCCTCAGTAGGCCTGGTGACAGCGACGGTGAACCGCTTTGGCGGGCCGGCAGAATTGTTAGTCATCGGCGTCGTGGGTACTACGATGGCGATCGGGGTCGCGGACGACTTCGGCACGCTGGTGGGGCGGCGGCAAGGCGGGTTGTCGTGGCGGCTGAAGATCGCGCTGCTGACGGTTCTCTCTGTGGTGGTCGCGTACGTGCTATACGAGCCGCTGGGGATTCGCGAGGTGATCGTGCCGGGATCGGGGTCGGTCGCGCTGGGTGCACTGTTCATCCCGGCGGCAGTGGTGGTGATGCTCTCCACAACGACGGCGGTAGCGATCACGGACGGCCTCGACGGGCTACTCGGGGGCACGGCGGCATCGGCGTTCGCCGCCTACGGCGTGATCTCGATGTTCCAGGGGGACGTATTCCTCGGGACATTCTGTTTCACGGTGGTGGGGGCGCTGTTGGGATTTCTCTGGTTCAACGTGAATCCGGCGCGGGTGTTCATGGGCGACACGGGCGCGCTACCGCTCGGGGCGGCGTTATCCACTGTGGCGCTACTCACCGGCCATTGGCTGATCCTACCGATTATCGGAGTGGTGTTCGTCGTGGAGGCGGCCTCGGACATTATCCAGATCGCCTATTTCCAAAGCACGGGGGGGCGGCGGCTGTTCCGGATGGCGCCGATCCATATCCACTTTGAGCTGATCGGATGGGCGGAGCAGCAGGTGGTAGCCCGGTTCTGGCTGGTGAGTGTAGCCGCGGGTATGGCCGGGGTGGCGCTTGCCCTTGCGATGTGAAGGCCTGTGGGTAAGAATGGTGAATCTGCTATGGCGGTTTCTCCTAACTTTAGAGGGACGCGGGTGACTGTAGTCGGCCTGGGGATCGAAGGGATCGACCTCGTCCGCTTCTTTGCGGCACGTGAGGCACAGGTCACCGTGTCCGACGCGCGGAGCGCCGAGACCCTTGCCAGCAGCCTCGATGCCATCGCGGACACCGGAGCGACCCTCTCGCTGGGCGCGAACCGGGTCGAGGACGCGACGGGGGCGGACTACGTCTACGCCTCGCAAGGCGTCTCACAGCACCTCCCGGCCCTGGTCGCGGCACGCGAAGCCGGGGTACCCGTGTCTTCGATGACCGCGTTGTTCATGCAGTTATGCCCCGCACCGATAGCAGCGATCACGGGGTCATCCGGAAAGACCACAACGACCTCGCTGACCGGGGCGATGCTCGAAGCGTCGGGACAGGATTACGTGGTCGGCGGCAACATCGGCGTGGGTATGCTCGGGCTGCTGGAGCACATCGGGCCTGAGACGCGTGTGCTGCTGGAGTTGTCGCACACGCAACTGGAACTGGTAGAGCAGAGTCCGCACGTCGCATGCGTGACCAACGTGACCCCCAACCACCTCGACCGCTACTCGTGGGACGAGTACGTAGGGCTGAAGCGGCGCATCTTCGAGTTCCAGAGCGACGACGACATCGCCGTGTTCAACCTCGACTATGAGGTCACAGCAAGCTGGTCCGCCGAGGCGCGCGGGCGCACGCTCACAACCTCGATGGTGCGCGCGCTCCCGGGCGACGGCGTCGCGGTCGTCGGCGGCGATATCGTGCGATTCGAGGCTGGCCACGCGCATCGTGTGGTGGGCCGCGACGAGATCCGGCTGCGCGGCGAACACAACGTGGAGAACGTGCTGTCCGCGATCGCGGTCGCCTCGCAACTCGGCGTGAGCGACGAGGCAGCGGCACGCGCGGTGCGCGCGTTCACCGGTGTCGAGCACCGGCTGGAGCCGGTAGCAACCGTGGCCGGCGTGCAGTACGTGAATGACTCCATCGCCACAACGCCCGAGCGGACGCTCGCGGGTATCCGCTCGTACACGGAGCCGGTGGTGCTGTTGTTGGGTGGGCGGCACAAAGACCTACCCACCGCCGACCTCGGGCGCGAGGCGGGTGCGCGATGTCGCGCGGTGGTGACATTCGGCGAGGCGGGTGCGCTGTTCGCCGCGGCGGTGCGCGAGGCGCACCGCCGCGGGACGCCGCCGATTGAGATGGTGGAAACGGTCGCTGAGGCAGTACGGGCTGCATCGCGTCTCGCACAGCCCGGCGACGTCGTGCTGTTCTCGCCAGCCGGGACGTCCTTCGACGCCTACGCGAACTTCGAGCGGCGGGGCGCAGCCTTCCGGGCCGCAGTAGGCGCGCTGAGTGGAGGCGCATGATGGCGCGACAGGCAGCAACCGCACGCCGCGACATGGTGCTGCCGGCACACGGGCCGGACTACGCGTTGATCGCCGTGCTGGCGGTGCTGCTGGCGATCGGGCTGATCACGATCTACTCGTCGTCGTACGCACTCGGCTACGCGCAATTTGATGACGCCAACTACTTCGCCAAGCGGCAAGCAGTATTCACCGCAGTCGGCGCGGTGGTGATGGTCATCGCGATGCAGATCGACTACCGCATTCTGCGACATCTCAGCCCGCTGGTGATGCTCGCCACGCTGCTGGCACTAGCGGCGGTACTGATCCCCGGACTCGGCGTCGAGCAGAACGGCGCGCAGCGGTGGATCGCCTTGGGACCGTTGCCGCCGTTGCAGCCGAGCGAGTTCGCGAAGCTAGCCTTGCTGATATACATGGCGGCATGGCTCGCCTCCAAGGGCGAGGTGGTCAAAGACTTTTCGCTGGGGGTAGTGCCGTTCGTCGGCATAGTGGGACTGGTTGCGGCGCTGATCATGCTCGAACCGGATCTCGGCACCACGATTATGATCGCGGTGATCACCGGGACGCTGTTCTTCGTCGCCGGGGCACGCATCAAGCACGTCGCGGCGCTCGCGGCGAGTGGCGTGCTGGCGGCGGTGGTGTTGATCGCGAGCGGCGACTACCGCGCGCAGCGTATCCTCTCGTTCACGCAGGCCGAGTCCGACCCCGAGGGCCTCGGCTTCCACACGTTGCAGTTGCTGGTCGCGTTTGGCTCCGGAGGCCTGACCGGCCTCGGGCTGGGCGTGTCGCGGCAGAAGTTCTTCTACGTGCCCGGATCGCACACAGACGGCGCGCTGGCGATCGTCGGCGAGGAACTGGGGTTCATCGGCGTCACGGTCGTGCTGGTGCTGTTCGCCGTACTCCTCTGGCGCGGGCTTCGCATCGCGAGGCGTGCGCCGGATCGGTTCGGCTCGCTGCTCGTGGTGGGTGTGCTGACCTGGATCGCGTTCCAGCTGGTGATCAATGTCGGCGGCGTGACGCGGTCAATCCCGCTGACGGGCATTCCGCTCCCATTTCTGTCCTACGGCGGCTCAGCAATCCTCTCGCTGATGGCCGCGCTTGGCGTGCTGCTGTCGGTATCGAGGTACGCGGCAATCGAGGATCCCGCGCGCGCGACGGCACAGAACGGCGTATTGCGATACGAGCCAATGGGCAGGCCGCGATGAAGTATGCGCTGGCAGGTGGAGGCACGGGCGGGCACGCCTACCCCTCGATCACCGTGGGTGAGGAGTTGCGCGCGCGTGGCGGCGACCTCGTCTACTACGGCAGCGAGCGCGGCCCCGAACGTGGGCTGGCTGAGGCTGCGGGCATCCCCTATCGCGCGATTCCATCGTCCCAGGTGCGAGGCGGGCCGAAGCGGATGATCACCGGTGGCCTGAACCTGCTGCGCGGGCGGCAGACCGCCGTGACGCGGATGCGCGATGACCGGCCCGCTTCGTTATTCGCCACAGGCGGCTATGCTGCCGCGCCGGTGGGCTGGGCCGCGCCAGGCGCGCATGTGCCGCTCCTAGTGTTCCTGCCTGACGTGCACCCGGGCTGGTCGGTGCGCTTCCTGAACCACTACGCGACGCGCGTGGCCTGCTCGGTCGACGCCTCGATGGCATCGCTGCCGCGCGCGAAGACGATCGTGACCGGCTACCCGGTGCGACGGCAGTTCAGCGAGGCGACACGTGCGGACGGCATCGCGCGTTTCGGCCTCGACGCGGGCCTGCCGACGGTGCTCGTAACCGGCGGCTCGCTCGGCGCGCGGCGCATCAACGGTGCGGTCGCGGCAGCACTACCCCGGCTGCTCGAACGCGCACAGGTGTTGCACATCTCGGGCCGCGAGGACGCATCGTGGCTCACGGACGAACGCGAGCGGCTGCCCGAGGGTCAGCGCGGTCGCTACCACTTGCTGCCCTACACCGACGAGATGGCATGGGCGATGGCCGCGGCTGACCTCGCCGTCACACGCGCGGGAGCATCGACGCTTGGCGAACTGCCGGTGGCCAGACTGCCCGCGATCGTGATCCCTGGCGGCTTCTCCGACCAGCACGTGAACGCGCGCTACCTCGCCGACCGCGGAGCGGCGGTCGTGGTCGGCGACGACGCACTTGAGCGCATCGAACCCGAAGTACTGCGGTTGATCGCGGATGAAGACACACGGCGACGGATGGCCGAAGCGATGCGCGGGCTCGCGCGGCCAGACGCGGCGGCGCGCCTCGCCACGCTCATGGAAGAGATCGCGGCGTGACGGCGATCAGACGGCGGCAACCAACCAACGGGAATGTGGTCCCGCAACGCGTCCACCTGGTGGGCGCGGGCGGGATGCACATGTCCGCGATCGGCGAAATCCTGCTGGCGCGCGGCCACGTCGTGACCGGCTCCGATCTCGTGACCTCCGAACACACGGAGCGATTGCAGGAGCACGGCGGGACGATCTATCTCGGTCACGCGGCGGCAAACGTTGGCCGTGCCGAACTCGTAGTCACTACGGTCGCGGCGCGCGACGACAATCCGGAGTTACGGACGGCGCGCGAGCGTGGCATCCCTGTGATGGTGCGCTCAGAGATGGTGCAACGGCTGATCGCCGACCGCGACGTGTTGGCGATCGCCGGGACGCACGGCAAGACGACGACCACCACGTTCGCGTCGCTAATGGCCGTGCAAAGCGGCCTCGACCCACTGGTGCTCTCAGGTGGCGACTCGATCGACCTCGGCGGCAACGCGCGCGACGGCGCGGGACGCATAGCGGTCGTCGAGGCCGACGAGTACGCCGAGGCGTTCCTGCAATACACACCGAAGTTCGCGCTGGTCACGAACATCGAGGCCGACCACCTCGACTACTACCAGACGGAAGAACGCTACAAAGCGGCGTTCCGGGCGTTCGCCGAGCGCGTGACACCGGATGGCACGCTGTTTGTCTGTGCCGACGCGCCGGAGGCGGCAATGCTGGGCCGCGAGCGTCGGCAAGCGGGCGCACACGTCGAGTTCTACGGCGTGGAGACTGATACCACGAAGACCCCGACCGAGTGGCGCGCGGCCAACGTGCGCGGCAACGACCGCGGCGGCCTCGACTGCGTGGTGCAACTTGATGGTGCCGAACTCGGGCGGCTGTCGTTGCAGATTCCCGGACGGCACAATATCGCGAACGCATTGGGCGCACTCGCAATGGCGATGCGCGCTGGGGCAGACTTCCGCCGCGCCATACAGGCCGCCGAGCAGTGCCGTGGCGCGGTGCGGCGCTTCGAGCACATCGCGGATATCGACCTTGACGGCCCCGACACCACGATCACGCTGATGGACGATTACGCCCACCACCCGACCGAAGTACGCGCGACACTGCTGGCGGCTCGCCAGCGATTCCCGGGACGACGGCTCGTTGCCTGCTTCCAGCCTCACACCTACTCGCGCTCGGCGTACCTGCTGGACGGCTTCAAGACCTGTTTCGAGGCGCTCGACACGCTCTACATCCTCGGCACCTACGCAGCGCGCGAGCAGGCCGAAGCAGGCCTCGACGCCGCCGGCCTAGCGCGCGAGATCACGAGTCCGCCGGCGGTGTACCTCGAAACATTTGAGGAAGCAGCAGAACGGATTGCGGTCGACCTGAGGCCGGGTGACGTGTTCTTCACGATCGGCGCGGGCACGGTGAACGAGCTAGGGCCGATGCTGCGCGCGAAGTTGGAGGCCCGCTGATGGCCTCACAGCGCACACGGCTGGCGGTGATCTGCGGCGGCAAGTCGCCGGAGCACGCGGTATCGGTGGTCTCGGCGCGCTCAATCCTACGCGCGGCGGACGCGGCGCACTTCGAGGTCGTGCCGTTCGGCATCACGCGCGGCGGCCGCTGGCTAACGCCGGAGGAGACGCGTGTACGCCTCGCGCGCACCGAGGCGGGCGAGACTGGCACGCTCGGCGAGGAGCCGGGCGAAGGCCTGTTCGCAACGCCGGATGTGTTCGCGGCGCTGGGTGCGGTAGATGTTGTGTTCCCGATCGTCCACGGTCGGATGGGCGAGGACGGCACGCTGCAAGGGCTGCTGGAGATCGCGGAGAAGCCGTATGTCGGCTCCGGTGTGGCTGCGAGCGCTATCGGCATGGACAAAGAGCAGATGCGCGCAGTGTTCGCGCAGGCGGGCATCCCTCAACCTCGCTACTACGTGCTGCGTGACGCCGAGTCGCGTGAGCCGGATGCGGGCGAGTTGCGCGCGATCGAGGGCGACCTCGGCTACCCGTGCTTTGTAAAGCCCGCGAACGGTGGCTCCTCGCTGGGCGTGAGCAAGGCGAAGTCGCGCGAAGACCTGCTCGATGCAGTCGCACTGGCAGCGCGCTACGACCGCAAGGTGTTGGTCGAGGGTGCGATGACCGGACGCGAAATCGAGTGCGCGGTACTCGGCAACGCGGATGCGCAAGCCTCGCCGCTCGGCGAGATCACGCCGCACGCTGAGTTCTACTCATATGAAGCGAAGTACGCCGACGACAGCACCGAACTGACGGTACCTGCCTCGCTACCTGCGGCGACGGCGCAACGGGTGCAGGAGTACGCGCTGCGGGCGTATCGCGCGGTGGACTGCGCAGGCATGGCGCGCGTCGACTTCTTCGTCACGCCGCCCGATGACATCCAGATCATCGAAGTGAACACACTACCTGGCTTCACGCCGATCTCCATGTACCCGCGGCTCTGGCAGCACGCAGGGCTGTCGTACGGCGATCTCATCACGCGGCTGGTCGACCTCGCGTTCGAACGCTATGAGGAGGCCCGTACGTATGCCTAGTTTCGGATTCGGACGGCGCGAACCAGCACGGCCGGCCCCTCGCTACACGCTGGGACCGAGTTACATGCAGCGATCCAAGTCGCGCGGCGGCAGCGGCAGTGGAGTGCCATGGCGCGCACTCGCGTACGCCGCAGGCAGCAGTGCAGCTATCGCCGCACTGCTCATGGGCACCGCGGCGCTCTACCGCAGCGATTTGCTACGCGTGAAGCACGTGCAAGTAGTCGGCGCGCAGGTAGTCGAGCCACAGCAGGTTGCGCTGGCCGCTAGTTTGGCCAGCCACTCGCTGCTGCGCCTCGACAGCCAGGGGGCAGAACAGCGCATCAGGGAGCTGCCGGGCGTCATCGATGCGCGTGTACACCGGGACTGGCCACAGGGTGTGGTGATCGACCTGACCGAGCGGCAGGGCTGGGGCTACTGGCAGGTGCTTGGCACGCGCTCAGTGATCGATGCTAAAGGCCGCGTAGTGGACAAGGCTCGCGCGCCTACCTCGAACGCGCCGACGGTGTACGAGGTAGGCGTCGGACAGCCGCTGGAACCGGGCATGAGCGTCGATCGGGATACGGTGGCGCTGGTAACGCGACTGCAGAGCGACGGCACCTATGGGCAGCTGGGCGCACAGCCGCAGCGATACGAGTTCGAACGTTCGCGGGGGCTATTGGTCCGGATGGCCGGGGCGCCGACGGCGATCTTCGGGGACTCACATGACTACGAGTTCAAAGTGGCGGCGTGGGTGGCAACGAGTCAACGCATCAAGGCCGAGCGCATGAAGGTCAATGAGATCGACTTGCGCTTCGGCAAGGAACTGGTGGTGCGCTAATGGCGAATCCCACATTCGCAGCCATCGATATCGGCACAACCAAGGTCGCGACGATCGTGGCGGAGGTCGCCGCGGGCGAGATCCGGATCCTCGGAACCGGTGTGACGCCGTCGGCGGGCCTCACGAAGGGCATGGTGGACAATATCCACGCGGCGACGGAGACGATCGCGTCTTCCGTCGAACGCGCGGCGATGGCGTCGGGCACCACGATCATGTCGGCCCAAGTCGGCATCGGGGGGCCGCATATCTCCTCGATGAATTCCCGCGGGATCGTGGCGATCGCCGACCCACGGCACCCGATCACGCAAGGCGACGTGCAACGGGCGCTGGAGAGCGCGCGCATCGTCAACGTCCCGAATAACCGCGAGGTGATCCACGTGGTGCCTCGATACTTCGTGGTAGATGGTCAGGCAGACGTCATCGACCCCGTAGGCATGTTCGGCTCGCGCCTCGATGTCGAGACGCATGTCGTGACGGCCAGCTCCTCCGCAGTGCACAACCTGCTTCAGTGCATCCGGAACGCGGGCGTCGATCACGACTCGCTCATCCTCCAGCCGCTCGCCTCCGCCGAGGCGGTCATCGACCGCGAGGAGATGGATCAAGGCGTCGTGCTCGTCGATATCGGCGGCGGAACGACGGACATCGCGGTGTACCTGCAAGGCGCGGTCGTCCACACGGCGGTGCTGCCGGTGGGCGGTCAGCACTTCACGCGCGACCTCGTCATCGCGCTGCGCGTGCCGCAGATGGCGGCGGAACTGGCAAAGCGCCAATACGGCAACGCGATCCCCTCCTTCGTCGACGAGCACGAAGAAGTGGAAATCGACGCCTTCGGCTCAGCGGGCAAAAAGACAGTACAACGGCGGTATATAGCAGAGGTGCTCCAGGCCCGTACGGAAGAACTGTTCGAGATGGTGGCCGCCGAAGTGCGGCGCGGCATCCAGCAGGACGTGCTCTCCGCAGGCGTAGTGCTCACCGGCGGCGGCTCCAGCCTGCCGGGCATCGAATACCTCGCGGAGGAAGTGCTCTCGCTCCCGGCGCGCATCGGCCGGCCGCATCACCTCTCCGGGCTATCAGACATGCTCCACGACCCCGCGTATGCGACCGCCGTCGGCTTGCTCCGCGGGGCGGTCAGGGAGCGGGAAATCATGTTGCGTTCCTCCCCACTGCTGCCGAGCGCATCCCTCGGCGGGCTGATGAGAAAGGTGGCACAGCTCATGCGTGTGATATTGCCGCAATGACGAGGACACCTGAAGCGGGCGGGCCGCTCACACCTCGCGAGACGCTGTTCGACTATCTGGCTGCCGCACGCGCCCGCGACGAAGCCATGATCGCAGCCGAGGCCACACCGGGTATCTCAGCACCAGCCGCGACGGTGCTGGAGGTGCTCGACCTGAGCGCAGAGCTGCCGCCGCAAGGCACGTATTCCGAATACGACCGCATCGAACCGCCGCTTGCGGCGATCTATCACGTCGCACGGCCCGCCTCGGCCAGCGACACGCCAGCGAGTCCATTATCCGCCACGAGCGAAGCTGCACCGCTCGCGGAGGTCCCCCACTACACCGTGGATGCAGCGCACGCCGGCGCGGTTGCGCCAGCAGAGACGGAGGCCACTCCAATGGCGGGACAGTACAACACGTTGCCACCGATCATAGTCGTGGGAGTGGGCGGTGGTGGTTCGAACGCGGTCAACCGGATGATCTCGGCGAAGCTACCGGGAGTGCAGTACGTCGCGATGAACACCGACATGCAGGCACTCCAGCAGTGCGCCGCGGAAATGAAGGTGCGCATCGGCGACCGGCTCACCAAAGGGCTGGGCGCCGGGGCCGACCCCCTGCGCGGCTCGCGCGCGGCCGAGGAGTCGCGCGAGGCAATCGCCGAAGCGCTGCAAGGCGCTGAGATGGTGTTCGTCACCGCCTGCCTCGGCGGCGGGACAGGCACCGGCGCCGCACCGATCGTAGCCGAGGTCGCCCGTGAGATGGGCGCACTCACCATCGGCGTCGTGACCAAGCCGTTCGCGTTCGAGGGCGCAAAGCGGCGGCAGCAGGCCGAGGAAGGCGTGCGAGACCTTCAGTCGAAGGTGGACACGCTGATCGTGATCCCCAACGACCGGCTGCTCCAGATCTGCGACGACAAGGTCTCTATGGCCGATGCATTCAAGATCGCGGACGACGTGCTCCGGCAAGGCATCCAGGGCATCAGCGAACTGATTACGGTGCCCGGCATCGTGAACCTCGACTTCGCGGACGTGCGCAAGATCATGACCGACGCGGGCCCGGCCCTGATGGCGATTGGCACCGGCCGAGGTGAACATCGTGCGGTCGAGGCGGCACGGGCCGCGATTTCCAGCCCGCTGCTGGAAGTGGACATCACCGGTGCAAAGGGCGTGCTGTTCAACATCACCGGCCCGGCAAACCTGGGCCTGCACGAACTGAACGCCGCGGCGCGCGTCATCGCCGAGGTCGTCGACCCCGAGGCCGAGATCATCTTCGGTACGGCGATCGACGAGTCACTGCAGGATGAGGTGCGCATCACAGTCATCGGCACCGGCTTCTCGCAGGCGCGCCCGATGACCATGCGGAATGTGCTAGACGGTATTGCCGCCGAGCCGAAGCCGATCCGGCTGGCCGACCTACAGTCGGAGCCGAGCAGCGAGATGCTGACGGAATCCGACCTGCCGACGTTCTTGCGGCGCACATTCCCAACGCGCTAACCACACGTCGCACACGAGTTACGCACACCAGCCCCGACCTGCCGACACAACGGGCCGGGGCTGGTGCATATTCCGGCGTTCACCGTCGATAAGTCTGTGGATGTACAGCCTTGCCGAGCCCGCCCGCGAATGCTTCACTGCCTCTCACTCCAGCGCGAACAGCGCATTCCTCCCCCATCGAAAGCAACTACACACGCATGAAATGCCCGTACTGCGGTCAGGTGTCCTCACGCGTCGTCGACTCTCGCACCGCTGAGAGCGGCATCCGCCGCCGCCGCGAATGTCAGAGCTGTGGCGAGCGGTATACGACGTACGAGCAGTACCAAGCCTCGGTGGTTATGGTCGTCAAGAAGGACGGCCGCCGCGAGGAGTTCCAGCGCGAGAAGCTACTGCACGGGCTACGCATGGCGGCACAGAAGCGCCCGCTGCCCGCGAACGCCGTCGAGGCGATCGTCAACGACATTGAGCAGCGGCTCATGGCGGCTGGACGCGCCGAGGTGTCCAGCCGTGTGGTCGGCGAGATGGCGATCACGCAATTGAAACTGCTCGACCCAATCGCCTATATCCGCTTTGCCTCGGTCTACCGGCAGTTCGTGTCGGTGGAGGACATGCTGCACGAACTCGACCAGATCACCTTCAGCTCGGTACCGCCGGCCGAACAGCCTCGGCTGTTCGACGACGAACTAGCGCGACTGCTCAACGGCATCGACGATCTGCCGCTGGATACCACCCCCACCCCGATCGAGAGCGCCCCCTCCGCCCTCGCTCGCCGGTAGCCCCGTGACACACGAATACGACGACGAGAACGCTCGCAGCACTGAGGAGTTGCGGGGGGCGCTTGAGAGTACGTGCGAATTCGCACCAACGGAGTTTCGGTTGTCACTCAAGGCGACTCCTGATGCAGGGGCGGCCCCAAAAATCGGCACCGCTTTGCTGCAGAAAGGCGCCTACTAGGCGACATCACTTTGGGGACGGCGTCAGTCCCAATTCAGGCGTCTCACCACTTCACGCAAGCTGGAGAGCGATCTCAGTGAGGGCGACCGCAGTGCGCGCAGCAGGGAACGTATATTCTCTTATCGCACTCAGCAGTGAAGGAATCATGGTCACCACTCCACCTGTCATCGCGCACCCGGTCACGCTGACCGAGAACGCCCGCACCGTCATCACGAGGCGTTATCTGCTGCGCAACGAACGTGACGAGGTCATCGAGACGCCCGAAGGACTGCTCGCTCGGGTTGCCGAGGCGATCGCGGCAGCCGAGCCATCGCGCGAGGCGCGGGCCGCGTGGGCACAGCGGTTCTACGACGCCATGGCGAGCCTGCGCTTCCTGCCCAACTCACCGACTCTCATGAACGCGGGCACCGGGCGCGGGACACTCGCCGCATGCTTCGTGCTGCCGGTCGAGGACACCCTCGAATCGATCATGTCCACCGCGCAGGCCGCGGCGATGGTGCAGAAGTACGGTGGCGGTACGGGCTTCTCGTTCTCGCGCCTGCGCGGTGAGGGCGAACCAATCGCCTCGACGCACGGCGCGGCGTGCGGGCCAGTCTCGGTGCTGCGGCATTACGACGATGTCTCACGCCTCGTGACGCAAGGCGGGAAGCGTGACGGCGCGAACATGGGCGTGCTGCGCGCCGACCACCCGGATGTGCGCGCGTTCATCCACGCGAAAGACGACGGCGTCACCGCGCAGCGCTTCAACATCTCCATCGCGGTGACCGACGAGTTCATGCGTGCGGCGGCCGAGGGGCGCGAGATCGAACTCCTTGACCCCCGCACCGGCGAGCCTCGTGGTACGGAAGACGCCTCGGCACTGCTGGGCGAAATCGCGCAAGGGGCCTGGCAAACGGGCGACCCTGGACTACTGTTCCTCGACACCATCAACCGCTTCAACCCAACCCCCGCGCTGGGCGCGATCGAGTCGACTAACCCCTGTGGCGAGGTGCCGCTGCTGCCGTGGGAGGCCTGCACGCTCGGTTCGATCAACGTCGCGCGGTTCTGGGACGGCGCGTTGGGCGACCTCGATTGGGACGCCCTACGCGAGACGGTTGCACTCGGCGTGCGCTTCCTCGACGACGTGGTGGAGGTGAACATCTTCCCGCTGCCTGAGATCGCCGAGGCAGTGCGTGGAAACCGCAAGGTCGGCCTCGGCATCATGGGGTTCGCTGACCTGCTGATCGCTGCGGGACTGCCGTACGACTCGGAGGCCGCGCTGGCGCTCGCCGGACGGCTGGCGCGCACAATAGGCGAGGCGGCGGATGCAGCTTCGGCGGCGCTGGGCGAGGAGAAAAGCGTATTCCCGAACTGGGAGCGTTCAATCTATGCTCGCGGCCCGCGCTACCGGAACGCGACGCGTACCTGCATCGCGCCGACCGGCACTATCGCGATCATCGCGGGCACTTCCTCGGGCATCGAACCGCTGTTTTCGCTCGCCCACATGCGGCGGATGGGCGACGGCACGATGCTCGCTGAGGTGTCCACCGTGTTCGAGCGGGCCGCGCGCGAGGGTGGCTTCTTCGGCCGGGAGCTGATGGACGCCCTCGCGCGCGGCGCTCGTCTGCACGAACAGGACAGCGTGCCCACAGAGGCCAAGCGCCGTTTCGTCACGGCGCACGAGGTCGGTTGGGAGTGGCACGTCCGCATGCAGGCCGCATTTCAGGCCCACACCGACCTCGCGGTCTCCAAGACGGTGAACCTGCCCCATGAGGCGACGGTCAACGAGGTACGCGCGGTGTACGAGCGCGCCTTCGCGCTCGGCTGCAAGGGTGTAACGGTCTACCGCGACGGCTCCCGCACCATGCAGGTGCTCGCGCACGACGGCAGTGCCCCAGCGGCAGCCTCGACGCCCATGGGCGCAGCCGAACCGTACCGGCGTTACCTGCCGGACGAGCGGCCGGCGGTGACGCACAAGTTCCGCGTCGGTGAGCAAGAGGGCTACATCACCGTCGGCATGTTCGAGGACGGTACGCCGGGCGAGGTATTCATCAAGATGGCGAAGGAAGGCTCGACGGTGTCGGGCCTGACGGATGCCGTGGCGCTGCTGACCTCGATCGCGCTCCAGTACGGCGTAAGCCTCGACAAACTGGCGAGTAAACTGGAACAGACACGCTTCGAGCCCTACGGCATGACGAATAACCCTGATCTGCCGTTCGCGACGAGCGTGCTGGACTACATCTTCCGCTGGCTGCGGCTCTACTTCTCGGAGCATGTGACCGATGCCGCCTCAACGGCTTCAGTCGCCTCGGGACTGACGTGCCCGGAGTGCAGCTCGCAAATGGACTACCCGGAGCGCTGCCTGCTCTGCCGCTCGTGCGGGTACTCGCGCTGCGGCTAGCGCCGCTCAAGGACGTACATCACAGGCAACAGTTTGCCGAGCAAAATGTAGGGAAACCAGTGCGCGCTCGCCTCAGCCAGCGCATACATCCGCTCGCCGAACTCCGCGATGAACTACTCCCGGCCCTGCCGTAGCCGCACCAGTTGCAGTAGTTCCATCGATGCGTCCTCCGTACGGACATCCGGCAGCGGATGACCAAGGCTCACTCAGCCGAGTGGGTCACGAAGGGCAGCTTGGAGGGCCTCGGACTTAACGAGGGAAGGTCTTAAGGAACACCAGTCCTCCTCGGACGCAAATAGCACGTCGTCCGGGGTAGCGGGAATGCATTAGGATCGCGCGCATGGGACTACTCGCGGACTTCAAGACGGCGGCGGTAGCGCGAACGCGCTTCCCCGACGACGAACGGCTGACGCAGGCTGCCATCTTTGCGCTGGTGCGCGACATGCCCTTCGCGAGGCCTTCCGGTATCCAGCCTAGGACGATCGTCACAGAATGGCAGGCAACCGCCCCGGGCAAGCACCTGCTATTGCAGGCGCTGTACGAGGAGTTCGGTGGCGGAGCGATGCTGATCTGCGCGCTGCACTCCTTCCGCGCCGAGGAGTTGCCGTGGCTGCCGGACGAGTTGCGCGCGCATCTCGAAGCCGGCCCGATCCCCGATGTCCATATGTTCCTGCGACTGCGCGTCGACACAGACTGGATGACCATCGACGCTACTTGGCCGCTGGCCGCCGGACAACGAGGGCTCGTGGTGAACGAGCGGTTCGAGACTAGTCGCGACATGAAAGTCGCCATCGAGCCTGACGAGATCATGCACATCCCGCCGGAAGCCGACCCGGTCGAGTTCGAGCAACTGCTGATCGAGCGGCACGTCGGCGACCAGCTGGAGCGGCGCAACGCATTCCTCGATGCGCTCAGCGTATGGCTGGCGCAGGCCGCCTTGGCGACGGGATAGGCGAAGTAGCGGTGGATGCCCACACGCGCGGCTGCTCTTCGCCTGCAACCACTGGGCGAACGAGTGTGTGCTCGCCGCTGCGGGCGCGGGCGGCCATACCGCGCTCACCGCGGACGCAGACCTGAGCGACGGCAGCATCTTGGGCGCGCTGGCCCATCATTCGAAGCGCTCCATGAGCGGTGCATGGCGCACGCCTCGGCGTTGCAGTCGTTCAGCGATACCCTCACCGACGAGGCGGTGGCGAAGGTAGTTGAATACCACGACACGGGCGGACGGCCTCGCGCGAATCCGCTCGGACATCTGATCGCGCATGTGGTAAACCACGGGACGCAGTTCCGGGGTGAAGCGGCGGTGGACCTCAGCCGCCTCGGATACTCGCCATGCGACCTCGACCGCATCGTGTTCCTGCGAGAACCGGCCTGAAGCCCCGGTTCGCTGGGTGCCGTACACTGATTCGCATGTACGGATACGAGCCACAGAAAGAAAACGAGCCGAGTTCATGGCACGAGACCTTCATGATGGTGATGGCGGCGTTTCAGGTGATCGTGCCGGTGATGCTGGTGATCGTTGGGGTGATGGCTGGCCTGATCCTGACGCTCGTCGTTTCCTTCTCCGACGGTCGGCTGGCGCTGATTCCCATCGTTGTCTTCGGGGGAAGCGTGCTCTGGTACCTCCGGCGGCAGCGCCGCAAGAACGAGGAAGAGCAGGCTAAGTATTTCAACGACTGAACAGGCGGCTACGGCTGCTGGTGGACTAGACTGTTCAAATGCCTGACGTTCGGCAAATCGCTCGTGATCGCCTCGCCCGGGAGCGGGGGTACATCGTCCGCGACTGGGGTGGCCGCATCCCTATCGCGATCGTGTATCCCAACTCCTACTACATCGGCATGTCCAACCTGGCGATGCAGACCGTTTACTCGTTGTTCAACGCCTACGACGACTTCGTCTGCGAGCGCGCCTTCGTCGAGCCACCGGCCCGCGACGCACGCGGCCCGCAGCCGGTCGTCTCGATGGAGTCGCAGCGCCCCCTGTCGGATTTCGCGGTAGTCGCGTTCACCCTCTCCTACGAGTTCGACTACTGGCACATGGTGCAGGCGCTCAAGAGCACCGGCATCCCGCTCCGCTCCGAGCAGCGCAACGAGAGCGACCCGCTGGTGATCGCCGGCGGCGCATGCATGCTCACCAACCCCGCTGGTGTCGCGCCGTTCCTCGACGCCATCGTGGTGGGCGAGGGCGAGGAGATCATCCCTAGCCTCGTCGCCGCGTGGCGCGACGGCCTCTACGGCTCTCGCGACGAACTGCTCGATGAACTCGCCACCATCCCCGGCATCTACGTGCCCACGCGCCCGCCGAGGTACGGCGCGGTCGAGCGCCAGTGGGTACACGACATCGCCACCACCGAGGCGCACTCGACCGTCCTCACCGAGGACACCGAACTCTCCGACATGACGCTCATCGAATGCGCGCGCGGCTGCGGCCGTGGCTGCCGCTTCTGCATCGCGGGCTACGTGTTCCGCCCGCCTCGCTACCGGCCGCTGGAGCAACTGCTAGGCCAGGTGGAACACGCGCTGCAACACAGCAAGAAAGTCGGTCTGCTCGGTGCCGCTGTAGCGGATCACCCCGATTTGACCGACCTCGTCGTCGGCGCGCACAACCTCGGCGCGCAGGTCTCGATCTCCTCGCTGCGCGTCGACAAACTCGAACCGCGCATGTTGGCGGCGCTCGCCGGCGGCGGTACCAAGACCGTGACTGTCGCCCCTGAAGCCGGCTCGGAGCGAATGCGCCTCGCGGTCAATAAGGGCTGCACCGAGGAACAGATCCTCGATGGCGCCTCGATGGTCGGCGAGGCTGGCCTCACGCGCTTCAAGCTCTACTTCATGATCGGCTTGCCCGGCGAAGACGACGACGATGTCTACGCGATGGCGACGCTCGGCAACCGCATCAAGGAACGCCTCGACAAGGCTGGCCACGGCACGCGCGCAGTGATGGCCGTCTCGCCGACGATCCCGAAGCCCTGGACGGCCTACCAGATGCAGGTGCAGGCCGACCCCGCGCTCATCAAGCGCCGTCAGGCCATCCTGAAGCAGCACCTCAAGCCCGGCATCGAGTTCCGCAGCGACTCCCCCCTCACCGCTCGCGTGGACGATGTGCTCTCTCGCGCCGACGCCCGCCTCGCCCCCATGCTGGAATCGATGACCGACAACTCGCTCTCCACCTACCGCCGCGCCATCTCCGAGCACGGCCTCGACGGCCCCTTCCCGTGGGAGGGCGACCGCCCCCCGTGGTTCATCGTCGATGTCGGCATGACCGAGCGCTTCCTGCTCCGCGAGATGGACAAGCACGAGCGCACCCGCCGCACCATACCCTGCCCGCCCCCCGAGGTCGGCTGCAAACTCTGCGGAGTGTGTTAGCGGGGCACTGCGCCGGGAAGTGCTACGTCCGCGTAGTCCACCGACGAGCGCCAGCAAGCAGTGTTTGGGTCGGCTGCGGAGGCTTCTCAATCAGATCGAGTAACTGCGTGACTTCTCGCTCACTCAGCAAAATTTATTTCACACCTGCCCCGGATTGTGGCTGTTGCACCCCTACCGCCCCCGCCGCCGCTGACGCTGCCCGTACAACCGGATCGCGCGCAGGTTGCGGATGGTCGCCTCCACGTCGGCAACCTCCGTCGTCGCGTCGCGCGGCTGCATGCTGATGGATCGCACTTCCTTCGCGATACCGCGCAGTTCCGCAACGACCGCGTCGTACCGCTCGGCTGGCACGCGCAGCACGAGGCTCGCCGAACGCTCGTCGGCCGCACCGAAGAATCAGCCTTCCTGCACGTAGCCGCCGGCTCGCGTCGCAACCGCCGAAGCGCGGTCGTATGCCTCAGCGACCTACTCCACCTCAAGGCAAGCATCCCGGTGCGGATGATCGTGCCGCCGAGGATGTCGGCCGAGGCTTGCGTCGAATCGGTGTCGGCGATCGGTGCAGCAGCGTCGCTCGACCCCTTGCCCGCCTCGATGGGCGGCATCCCGGGCGCGCCCATCGCGCCGCCGGATGCCGACGGGGCAATGGTGCTGGTGCTCACGGCCGAGCAGCCGCTCGCCGTGAGCACCGAGGCAAGCATGACTACCATACCCAACCCGATCAGCATCCGACGGGGCTTCGTGAACATCGTGTCCTCCTCGAACCGTTTATCAATAGACCAGCCGAGGAATGACCTTGGTTCGCGACGGCAACGACAACACCATGCACGAGCGCCATCTTTTATGTAATGTAACCACCACCCCCCCCCCACCCCCCACGGGCCGCCCAGCGGCGCGGATGCGATACTCTGCCCCCATGACGACAACAACCTCGGTGGTCGAGCGGCTGGCTGCGGTACAGGCCCGCATTGCCGAGGCGTGCGCGCGCGCCGGCCGCGACCCGGCTGAGGTGACGCTGGTGGCGGTCTCGAAGACACACCACGCCGAGGCGGTCGCCGAGGCGATCCGCGCCGGAGCCACCGACTTCGGCGAGAACTGGGCGCAAGAACTCGCGCCAAAGGCCGAGGCGGTCGCGGCGCTGAGCCTCCAGCCGCGCTGGCACTTCATCGGCCATCTGCAACGCAACAAGGTACGCGAGGTGCTCCCACACATCGTCTCGCTCCACTCTCTCGACTCGCTGCGGCTCGCCGAGGATCTCGAACGCCGCCTCGCCGCCCGCGGGGACGCGACGCTGGAGTGCTACGTCGAGGTGAACTTCGCCGATGAGGCGAGCAAGACCGGCGTCCCGCTCGACGAAGCACCGGGCCTCATCACCTTCGCCCTCGAACAGCCGCACTTGCGGCTGGCGGGCCTGATGACGGTCGCTCCCGAGACGCACGACGCCGAGAGCCTGCGCCCGCTCTTCCGCCGCATGCGCGAACTCGCGCACACGCACGGGCTAACCGGGCTTTCGATGGGCATGTCTGGCGACTACAACGTGGCGATCGAGGAAGGCTCAACGCTCGTACGCGTCGGTACCGCGATCTTCGGGCCGCGGCGGACGGTATAGCGGCAAGGCGAGGAACAGGCATGCGTATCGGTATCATCGGTGGCGGGTTCATGGGCGAAGCGTTCCTGCGCGGGCTGCTGCGCGCGCAGGTGGCCGCACCGGGCGACATCGCGGTCGCCGAGGTCAGTCCGGCGCGCCGGGCACAACTCTCCGAGCACGGCGTCCGCGTCACCGACGACATCGAAACTGCCTGCATCGGCGCGAACCTCGTGCTGCTCGCGGTGAAGCCGCAAGATCTCCCGGGCGTAGCGAGTGCGATGCGCGGCGTATTGGGCGTAAGCACGGTAGTGGTGTCCATTGCCGCAGGTGTACGCCTTGCGGACGTGCAGCGGCACAGCGGGCACCGGGCGAGCGTCCGCGTGATGCCGAACCTCCCCGCCGCCATCGGCGAAGGTGCGGCGGTCTACCTCGCAGCGCCCGAAGTCACTACAGAACAGCGCGCCCACGTGCGCGCAATGCTCGATGGGATCGCCACCGCGGTAATCGAGGTGAGCGATGACGACGCGGTCGACCTCGCGACGGCCGTACACGGATCGGGGCCGGCGTACGTCTACCTGATGATCGAGTCGCTCATCGATGCGGCCGTGCGGCTCGGCATGAAGCGGCCGGACGCCTCGGCGCTGGTGCTGGCGACGGTCGCCGGGTCGGCGCGGTATGCGATGGAATCGGGATTGCACCCCGCTGAACTAAAGAACGCGGTCACCTCACCGGGCGGCACGACGGCTGCTGCCCTCGCGGAACTCGAGGCGGCTTCCATGCGCTCGGCGTTCGATGATGCAGTGGAAGCGGCGTACCTACGCGCACAGGATCTGGGGGACGAGCGGTGACGATTGTCGTCGTGATCATTTATTACTTCACGCAACTGCTCGCGTACGCGATCTTCGCGCGAACCCTGCTCTCATGGTTCCCGCTCGACAAGGAAAGCATCATCTTCCAGGCGTTAGACTCGCTCACCGATCCGATCCTCGTACCGCTCCGCAAGGTAGTGCCGATGATCGGTATGATCGACATCACACCAATGATCGCGATCTTCCTGCTGTTCGGAATCGGCCAGGCTCTCGCCGGTGCCATCTAGCATCTAGCCGTTCAGCGCGCCCCCACCGCTTCGATTGTCAGTCCCCGACCTCGACCACTTTGGTGCGCGTGGTGGGCGGTCACACCGCGCGCACCACCCCATGCGCGACGTGAGGCGGACAGCGAGGCGGATTGAGTCCATACTGCTAGTCAGGTTCCTCAGATTCTTCGGAACGTCCGTTCGAAATAAGCTTGACGCAAACGAACGTCCGTTCTATTATCCAGCCCATGCGGTGAAGGCATCGCGTAGCAACAACTGACGCTAAGGGGACAGACACGATGGCGCAGCACGAGACACCGAAAAAAGACATCCGTGCCGAGAGCATCGGCAAGGCGATCGACCAGATCACCAAGGATTTCGGCAAGGGCGCGATTATGCGTCTGGGCGACGACAGCGCACGGCTGAACGTCTCGTCCATTCCTACCGGTTCCATCTCCCTCGACATCGCGCTGGGCATCGGCGGTATCCCCCGTGGCCGCATCACGGAGATTTACGGGCCGGAGTCGGCCGGTAAGTCCACGTTGGCGCAGCACATCATCGCGCAGGCCCAGCAGACCGGCGGCATGGCGGCGTACATCGATGTCGAGCACGCGCTCGACCCGGAATACGCGGCGAAGTGCGGAATCAACATCAACGACCTGTTGATCTCCCAACCGGACACCGGCGAGCAGGCGCTCGAAATTTGCGAGGCCCTCATCCGCTCGAACGCCCTGGACATCGTGGTCGTCGACTCCGTCGCCGCCCTCGTGCCGCGGGCGGAGATCGAAGGCGATATGGGCGACTCGCTCCCCGGACTCCAGGCCCGCCTGATGTCTCAAGCGCTACGCAAACTGACCGGGGCCGTCGCCCGCTCCAACACCGCTCTCGTCTTCATCAACCAGCTGCGCGAGAAGATCGGCGTGATGTTTGGCAGTCCGGAGACCACACCGGGTGGGCGCGCGCTGAAGTTCTACGCCTCAGTTCGCATCGATATCCGCCGGGTCGAATCGCTCAAGCAGGGCACCACCTTCATCGGCAACCGGGTGCGGGCGAAGGTCGTGAAGAACAAAACCGCCCCGCCGTTCCGTCAGGCTGAGTTTGACATTATGTTCACGAACGAGGAGCACGGCATCAGCCGCGAGGGCGATATTCTCGACCTGGCCGTCCAGTTCGAGGTTGTAAAGAAGCTTGGCTCCTTCTACTCCTTTGGCGACCAGCGCCTCGGTCAGGGCCGCGAGGCCTCGAAGGGCTACCTCCGCGAGCACCTTGAGATGCGCGACGCAATCGAGGAGAAAGTGCGCGCCGCCGCTGGTGTGAAGGGATCGACGATGGCGGTCACCGACGACGAGGCGTCCACCGAGGACGACGAGGCCGAAGTCAGCGCCGAGGAAAAGGCGCTCACGCTCGGCATCTAAACCAATTATCCCGAGAGTTCGATGGCAAGACGGCGGCCGTATGGCCGCCGTCCTGCCATCTCCGGCGAGCCGCGCCCGCCTCGCTTCGGCGCATCGGACGGTGCTACGATGTGACTGCGAGCACGAGCCCGCCGCACTTGTCACGTTACCAGCGGCCTCAAAGCTGCTGCCCTACCCCGTTCGGAGCCTCTCATGGACATGGTTCTTATATTGATGCCAATTGTGGTGGCGTTCGTCGTCGGCGGCGTGGCGTCCGTGCTGGCGTTACGCCTCGGCGGGCGCGACGTGGTGCGCAACGCCCGCGAGCAGGCCGGCCGCATCGTCGCAGATGCCGAAGGGCAGCGGCGTATCCTCGAAATCGAAGGCCACGATGCCGCCATTCGCCACCGCCAGGAGGCCGAGAACGAGGCCCGCGATCAGCGCCGCGAAATCACCCGCGTCGAACGACGCCTCGAACAGCGAGAGGAGGGCATCGAACGCCGCTCCGAAGCGCTGGAGCGCAGCGAACAGTCGCTCCGCGATCGCACCGCCGCCCTCGAACGCGCCGAGCATGCGGTCATCGAAGCACGCGAAGAAGCAGAGGCGAGTCTCGCTCGCGTCGCCAGCCTGACCCTCGAAGAAGCCCGCTCCGAACTACTCGACCGCCTCGACATCGAACTGCGTGATGAGTCTGCCCGCCGGGTGCGCATTATGGAAGCCTCGTCCAAGGCTGAGGCCGACACGAGGGCGCGCAAGGTGCTGGCGACGGTGATCCAGCGCATGACCTCGGAAATTACCGCGGAGACCACCGTCTCAGTTGTGCCCATCCCCTCCGACGAAATAAAGGGCCGCATCATCGGGCGCGAGGGCCGCAACATCCGCGCATTCGAGGCCGCCACCGGCTGCGACCTGATCATCGACGACACGCCCGAAGTAGTCACCGTCTCTTGCTTCGACCCGGTGCGGCGCGAGATCGCACGAGTCGCCCTCGGCCGCCTCATCCAAGACGGTCGTATCCAGCCGACCCGCATTGAGGAGGCCGTCGAGCGCGCCCGCGCCGAGGTCGACCGCAGCATCCAGGAGTCGGGCGAGCAGGCGCTCGTCGACGCCGAGGTGACCGGGTTGCACCCGGAGGTGGTGAAGACGCTGGGACGTCTGCGCTTCCGCTACTCTTACGGCCAGAACCAGTTGCGGCACTGCGTCGAGACTTCATGGCTCGCCACTGCAATCGCCGCCGAGATCGGTGCGAATATCGAGATCGCGCGCATGGGTGGGCTGTTACACGACCTCGGCAAGGCAGTCGATCGCGAACTCGAAGGCACCCACGCCACCATAGGCGCGGAAATCGCCAAGCGCTTCGGCGTCTCCAAGGAAGTCGTGCACTGCATCGCCGCCCACCACGAAGAGGTGAAGCCCGAGACCACCGAGGCACTCATCGTGATGATCGCCGACGCGATCAGCGGCTCCCGCCCCGGCGCGCGCCGCGAGTCCGCCGACCAGTACATCCGCCGCCTTGAAGCCCTCGAGGCCATCGCAAACTCGTTCGAGGGCGTCGAGCAGTCGTTCGCCATCCAAGCGGGCCGTGAGGTGCGCGTGGTGGTGCGGCCGGAGGCGGTCGATGACGCAGGCGCGCTGCGCCTTGCGCGCGATGTCTCGAAGCAGATTGAGGAGTCCTTGCAGTACCCCGGCGAGATCAAGGTCACGGTAGTCCGCGAGACGCGGGCGTCGGCGGTCGCCCGGTAACCATGCGCCTCTTGATGGTCGGCGATGTCGTCGGCCAGCCGGGACGGGCGGCATTGAGCCAGTTATTGCCCGAACTGCGTTCGACCCTGCGCCTCGACTACATCATCGTGAACGGCGAGAACGCCGCCGCGGGTCGCGGGCTAACCGAGCAGACGGCGAAAGAAATCTTCCGCGCCGGTGCCGACGTGATCACCTCGGGCAACCACATCTTCGATGTCCGCGAGTTCGTCTCGTCGCTCGACCACGATTGGCCCGTGCTGCGCCCCGCCAACTACCCGCCCGGCACGCCCGGCCGAGGCGTTTGGCGCATCGACAACCTCGTCGTGCTCAACCTGATGGGCCGCACCTTCATGCCGATGCCGCTCGACGACCCATTCCGGACCGCTGACGCGCTGCTCAACGAGGTCAGCGTCGACTCAATCGTAGTGGTCGACTTCCATGCCGAGGCCACCAGCGAAAAGCAGGCCATCTCGTGGTACCTCAACGGCCGCGTGGCGGCCGTCGTCGGCACGCACACCCACACCCCGACCGCCGATGCCCGCGTACTGCCCGGTGGCACCGCGATGGTCACCGACCTCGGCATGGTGGGCGCGCGCGATTCGATCATCGGCGACGACGTCGAGGCTGTCCTCGAACGCTTCCTCACATCCATGCCCACCCGCCTCCCCGTCGCCAAAGGCCCCGAGGTCTCCTTCAACTCCGTGCTCATCGAAGTCGACGACATCACGAGGCGCGCGACGCACATCGAGCGGGTTGACCGAGAGTGCCTCATCCGGTGACGCTAGCGGCATGAGTATTGGCGACTTTCACACGCACTCCACCCACTCCGATGGGCGCCTGACGCCCGCCGCGCTCGTCGACCTCGCCGCCTCCCGAGGCGTCCGCGTGATGGCGCTCACCGACCACGACACCCTCGACGGCCTCGACGACGCCATCGAGGCAGCCGCAAAGCACCCCGGCTTCCGCCTCATCCCCGGCGTAGAACTCTCATGCGACGTGCCGGGCACCGAGGTGCACATGCTCGGCCTCTTCGTCGACAGCCACGACCAGCGGCTCATCAGAGAACTCGAACGCTTCCGCCGTGGCCGCATCGAGCGCGCGACAAAGATGGTTGAGGCACTCGCCCGTCTCGGCGCGCCGATCGAGTGGGAGCGCGTGCGAGAGATCGCCGGCGAGGCCTCGATCGGCCGCCCACACGTCGCGCAGGCGCTCCTCGAACGCGGCCACATCCAGACCTTCGACGAGGCGTTCGAGCGCTTCCTCGGGCGCAACGGCCCCGCCTATTTCGAGCGCGAGCGGCTCACCCCCCGTGAGGCGATCGGCCTCATCCGCGGCGCCGGCGGCCTGCCGCTCTTCGCGCACCCCTCCTTCACCACGGACTACGAGGAAGTCGCCACCGCCCTCGCCGCCGACGGGCTGTTCGGTATGGAGACCTATTACAAGGCCTATGAGCCGGAACTCGTGGAGACGCTGCGTGCGCTAGCAGAACGCCTAGGCCTGTTCGCGCTCGGCGGCTCCGACTTCCACGGCATCTACGACCGCAAGGACGAGCGCGAGCCGGGCGATATCCCGCTGCCCGATGCCGTTGTCGAGGCGCTCCTCGACGCCGCACGCACGGCGGGATGCGAGGTGCCGGAAGCAACGCCCGCGCCATGACCACTGCGACCTACTGCGCCCAGCACCCCAACACCGAGACCGAGCTGCGCTGCGGCCGCTGCGACAAACTGATCTGTGCGCGCTGCCTGGTCTTCACCCCCGGCGGCACCCGCTGCCGAGACTGCGCCCAACTCCGCCGTCCCGTGATGTACGAACTCGCCCCGAAGCACTACGTGCTGGCCATCGCGACCTCGGCGGTGCTGGCCGTAGCGCTGGGCCTTGCGGGCGCACTGGTGCTCTCGTTTGTGCGTGCGTTCGGCTTCTTCGCGCTGATCGTCGCCGCCCTCGTCGGCGCGGGCGCAGGCGGCCTCATGGCCGAGGCGATCACGCGCGTCACCCGAAGCAAGCGAGGCGTGCCGATGCAGGCCATCGCCGCGGCAGGCCTCGTCGGAGCGTGGGTCGTGCGGCTGATGCTCTATGGGGGCTTCGAGGCGGCACGTGGCGACCTCATCGGCATCTTCGCGGCGGCGGTGGCGATTGCGGCGGCATGGCAGCGGCTCCGCTGACCCGTGCCCGGGGCTGGCCTTGGCCTCCCGAGGCATCCCCGCTACTGCATGCGGTCGACAATGTAGAGGAAGATCAACAACCCAAAGCAGGTGGCCGTCACTGCCGCCACGCGCCTCAGTTCACCCATCAGGTAGGGTGTCTCGCGCTCCATTAGGCGGGCCGGGCGGCTCGCGGCGCGTGAAGCCTCGGCAGCCTCGCCGGTCACGCCAAGCGGTAGGTTGCGCCGGACTCCGATGCGCCGTCTGGACTCCCGTGCCGCTGGCATACGCGCCTCCTACAGCCAGTGTATCGCGGCCCCCGGTACGCGGCGAGGCCGTCCGCGTGATGCAGCCGTTGACCGCGCTCGCGCCGCTGAGTAGGATCGCAAAGCCCTACTGCGCGGCCCCGTAGTGTAGCGGCCTAACACGCCACCCTGTCACGGTGGAGACCGTCGGTTCGAATCCGATCGGGGTCGCCATAACCCGCTAAGCGATGCTGACGCACTGCCTTTCGACGTTCCCGCGGTTGACCGACCTCGCCTACCCCATACTGATCCCGATCGCGCCGAGGAGGCACACATGGGTGAGGCGGCCGCGCTGGCCTCGGCGCTGTGCTGGGCGGGGACGAGCGTCGGAATGGCGCGGCTCAGCTCACGCTACGGTGGCGCGGTGCTCAGCGGCGCGCGCTTCCTGATTGCCTCCCCGTTCGTGCTCGCCCTGCTGCTGCTCACTGGCGGCGTCGACGAGCTCCGTGCCGCGCCGTGGAGCGTGCTGCTCGCCATCGTCGCCTCGGCGTGCATCGGCTACGGGATCGGCGACACAACCTACGTGCGTGCCCTCCCGCGTGTCGGGCTGCAGCGGATGTCCCCCACCGCCACCGCGCTCTGGGTCGTGATGAGCTCCGCCGGTGGCGTGCTCCTGCTCGGCGAGCGCGCCGGCTGGGATCTGCTGCTGGGTGGCGCCGCGGTGATCGTAGGCACGTACCTGGTCGTGCGCGGGCAGGTTGCGACGCTCCCCGATCCGAGCGGCCCGAGCCGCCTGGGCCCGCTGCCGACGGTCGCCGTGCTGGTCGCGGTGGCGGGCGCGTGGGCCGCGGCGACACTGCTGCTCGCGGCCGGCCGAGGTGACCTTGGCGCGATCGCCGTCGGTGCCGTGCGCATTCCTGCCGGCGGCCTGATCATCGCGACGGTCGCCACTATCGCCACGCGGGGCGAGGTGCTCCGACGCCTCCCGACCGCGCGCGATCTGCCGTTGGTGATCGCGCTGGGCGTGGTCGGAACGTCGATCGGCAGCCTGCTGTATATCTACGCGGTCGCCGAGACCGGTGCGGCGCGCGCCGTGATCCTCAATTCGACCTCTCCGCTCATGGTGGTCCCACTCTCGATGTACTTCCTTGGCGAGCGGCCGACGCGCCTTATCGGACTCGGCACGGCATTCTGCCTCGCCGGGACGCTCATCGTGGTCGCTGCGGGCTAGGCGAAGTCCGCGCGCGGGGCGGCGTCCTCCGGCCACGCGGGGCGCGGCTGGCGCCTCAAGCGCTGAGTGCACCCGCGTCTACGCTCCCTCGAAGACGCAGATGAACGGAAGACGCTGGGCGGCCCCACCTGCTGGACCGGCGAGCGGCTCAACCTGTCCATCAATGTTGCGAGCGATCAAGTCCGTTACGGTGAGTCGTCTATCTGCTGGAGTCGCCCCGTCCGCACGTCATAGGTGAAGCCGACGATCTCGTAGCCCTCCGGGAAGTACGGACAGGCTCGCAACGCGTGTACGTCGTCGCGCACCGACTGTTCGAGGTCATGGAAGGGCAAGAAATCAAACGTTACGCGCGCCCCAGCCACGTCGGCGACGCGCTGGCGCAACTCCTCGTCCGACCGCCCGAATAGACCGCAGTCACTGTGGTGGATCACCACGCACGCCCGCGTCCCCAGCAGCACCGCCGACAGTACCAGCGAGCGTATCGCATCCTCGGTCACGCGCCCCCCCGCATTGCGGATCACATGCGCGTCCCCCAGCGCGAGGCCAATGACCCCCTGCGCTGTGTACCGCGAGTCCATACACGTCAGAATCGCCAGCTCCTTCAGCGGGCGCTGTTGCAGTCCCGAGGCGTCAAACACTTCCACGTACGCTGCATTAGCGCGCAACAGGTCATCAGTGAGCGACAAACGATGCTCCCCGCACGAACTCACTCGTGGACACAGTCATCGAGGTAACCGCGCACGCTACTCCGCGCGCACCGTCGCCTTCGTGATCTCCAACCGCTCGCTGGTCGCCCCGCTCTGCGAGCCGCGTGCCTCCAGCGCCTGCACGGTGGGCATCCCGTCCACCACCTCACCGAAGATCGTGTGCTTGCCGTCGAGCCACGGCGTTGGGATGAACGTCAGGAAGAACTGGCTGCCGTCGGTGCCGGGGCCGGCATTCGCCATGCTCAACAGGCCGGGCCGGTCGTGCTTCACGTTGGCGGCGAACTCGCCGCCGTAGGTGTAGCCGGGGCCGCCGGTGCCGCTCCCCAGCGGGCAGCCGCCCTGCGCCATGAACTGCGTGATCACACGGTGGAAGACCAGGTCGTTGTAGTAGCCCAGGCGCGTCAGGTAGATCGTACTCGCGACGTGCTTGGGCGCGACCTCCGGCAGCAGCCGCACCACCACGTTGCCGACGTTCGTCTCCAAATCCCAGAAGTACGTCTTGCCCGCCTCAAAGGCGACCTCCGGCGGGGCCTTCAGCCGCGTCCGCCACGAGGCGTTGGCGGTGTCGATGCCCGCCCCGGCGATAAACTGATCGATGGCGTCGATAGCGGTATCTGGCATGGTGTCCGGTGCTCCCGTCGGGTATCAGGCGAGGCCGTGCGGCGTGCCTCGTGCGTTGCGTCAGCGGGCAGGGTATCGAGGCGCGCCACCGGGGTCGAGTCTGCACCCCGCCGCCCCCATACACGAAGCCCCCGGCAATGCCGGAGGCCTCGTAATCCCTCGCGAGCCTAGAGACGCGCTACGAGGTGATGTCGTTCGACAGGTACAGGTACGCCGCGCTCCCTCCGGGGGCGAAAGCGCAGATCGCGGTCTCGGCGCGCGTCGTCACCTGCCGCTCACCGGCCATGCCACGCAACTGCTCGATGCCATCGATGTACATCGCCGTGCGCGTACGGCCGACGCCCAAGTTGCCGCCGCCGGAGCAGTGCGGGAACGGCCCGTGGACGGTGATATCACCGTTGAAGAAGTCCTTGGCGTCACCCTTCTTCGCGCCCTTCCACTGGAACGACTCCAGCGAGATCGGCAGGAACGGCGAGTACCCGTCGTACGGGTTGAAGATATCCACGTCGGACGGCTTCAGGCCGGAACCTTCGTAGCCCATGCGCGCGGCCCGGTCGACCCACGACTCCATCTCAACCAGCGTGGGGGCGCTGCTGCGCAACGGGCCACCACCACCTCCCGTGTGGTTGAGGACGTAGACCGGCTTCTGCTTCATATCCTTCGCGCGCTCGGCCGTCGTGAAGATGAACGCGCCCACCGCGTTCACCGGCCGGTCGTTGTCGAACAGCCGCATTGGGTACGTCACGAAGCGCGAGGCCTTGTAATCCTCGATGGTCAGCGCGTACGGCTCGTGCAGCGTGTAGTAGGACCACTCGTGCATCAGGCCGTTGATATGCTCGTTCACTACCACCGGCGCGAGCACGTCGTCCCACGTCGTGCCGTACTTCTGGCAGTATTCCTGCATGACTCCGGTCGTTGTGTACCCGAGGCCCGCTTGGCCGTACACCGAGGTCCACTGCGCGTTGCCGGAGACTGTGTCGCCTGCGTTCTCTCCGCCCATGCGGTAGCGGCCCTGCAGGTTGCCGGCCGTGTAAACCACCAGCGCAACCTGGCAGAGACCCTCGGCGACGGCCTGCGCAGCCATGCCCATCTGCTCGCCGATGGCGGGCACCTGTTCCGGGTTGTACTTGAGGTTGGTGAGGCCGGGCATGTTCTTCTGTAGCCAGCCGCCAGTGACGATCGTCAGGCCGTCCTCGGAGTCGTAGGGCGCCTCGAAGTACGGACGCGGCGCCCACACGGCGGAACTGCCGCCGGTCGCCCCGGCCATGCTGTCCGGGCAGCAGATCAGGCCGTCGACGTCCTCGGGCTTCAGCCCCGCGTCATCGAGCGCCATCTTCGCGGCGTACATCGCGTACGCGCCAAGCGTCTTGTCCATCGACACGCCGTCCCAGCGCCGGTCGACCGGCGACTGCCCCCAGCCCGTGATCGCGACCTTGCCGCGATGCGGCCAGATGCCAGTGCCTTCTTTGTCTCGTCTCCACCAGCCTGCGGGTTGCGTCATGTCGTACCTCTTACTGCGGGTAACCGCGTCTCAGCGTGTGGGTGTCGATGCGCGCCGCCGTCTAACCGACGAGCCGCCACTCCGGCACCTTCTGCGTGGGCGAAACTTCTTCGAAGAAGACCTCAACCGCCGCGCCCTCAGGCGCCTGACGCACGGGCACGCCCGGGATGTTGGAGTACATGTTCACTCGCGGATCCTCGTCGAGGATGATCGTCGCGAGGTTGAACGGCTGATCCGGGTGCATCCGACCGATGCGGCCGTCATCGATGACCATACAGGTCGAGATGCGGCCCTTGCCCGACACTTCTTTCCACTCGAGGTTCTCGGAGCCGCAGTCGCGGCAGCGCGGCCGCGGCGGGTGCTGCAAGGTGTCGCAGTCCTTGCAGTGGTGGATGACGAGGCGGCCCTCGTTGGCTGCATCCCAGAACGGCTTGCTCAGTTCATCTGGAACCGGGATGGGCTTCGGCATACTTCCCCCTCTTCGCAGCCTGCCGTCCTCATGCGCCTCAGCGGTGCGGCGGCCTCCGGCAGCGTAGCGCCACTCGCGCGGTTTTCAAGGCCCGCGCCTGCCTCGCACTGCACAACAGCACGAGGCAGGCCTCGGAGCTCTACATGTACTGCCCGCCGTTCGGCGAGAGTTGCGAGCCGGTGAAGAAACCGCCCTCGGTGCACAGGAAGCGCACCACCGCGGCGACCTCCTCGGCAGTGCCGAAGCGCCCCAGCGGAATGTTGGCCAGTACCGCCGTCTTCACTTCGTCTGACAACGCCGAGACCATCTCGGTGTCGATGAAGCCGGGACAGATCGCGTTCACAGTGATCTGGTTCCGTGCCAGTTCCTTCGCGGCGGTTTTGGTGAAGGCGATCATCCCCGCCTTCGCCGCCGCATAGTTTGCCTGACCCATGTTCCCCATCTGCCCCACGATCGAAGAAATGTTGATGATCCGCCCGTAGTTGCGCTCTCGCATCCCCGGCACGACGGCCGACGTGCAATAGAACATGGAGGACAGGTCGGTCTGGATCACCGTATCCCACTCCTCGACAGACATCCGCGCGATCGTCCGGTCACGGTTAATCCCTGCGTTGTTCACCAGAATGTCCACCTTGTCGAAGGACTCGATGGCAGTATCGATCAATTGCTTCGCCTGCTCGGGGTTGGCCACGTCCGACCGGACGACGATTCCGTTACCTCCCGCCTTGATGATGTCCATCAGGCAGGCGTTCGCAGCTGCCTGATTCGCCGTGTAGTTCACGATGACGGTCGCCCCCGCGGCCGCCAGTTCTATCGCGCATGCCCGGCCGATCCCCCGGCTGCTTCCCGTCACCACAGCCACTTGACCATCCAATGGTCCACTCATCTGTGCCCCCTCTCTGGCGCCGGGACTATACACCGCCCGGTTCCGGAGCATAGCCCAAGGTGCTACGGTGGCTTGGAGAGGCGGTGATATGGCTCGACTGATTAGTTTCGATATCGATGGGACACTCTGGGCAGGCGACCCGCCCGGCCGTATCACACTCGAAATGGTGCTCCGCGCCCGTGAACTCGGCTATATCATCGGCAGCGCCTCCGACCGCCCCGTCCCTGTCCAGAAGGGCATCTGGGAGAAGCACGGCGTCGTCATGGACTTCACCATCAACAAACACCGCCTCGACGAGGTGAAAGCCCAGTTCGAGGCCGAGACCTACCAGCACATCGGCGACACCAACATGGACGAGATGTACGCCGTCATGCACGGCTTCGAGTACCTCGATGTTGCCATCCACATGGAAGAGCCATGGATGTTCCTCGACGGCGACGAGGTGAGCTGACCCCAACTCCGAGGCACAAGAGGCCCTGCCATGCCGATCCTGACCGATGCCCAAGTACTCGACGCGCTCAAGACGTTGCGCCAGTGGGGCTACGAGGGCGGCGAACTCTCACGCCGCTTCCGCTTCAAGGACTTCATCGCTGCCTTCGGGTTCGTCGCACAGGCCGCTGCGCTCCAGCAGTCACTCGGGCACTACGGCACAGTGACGCAAGAAGGCCCCATCGTGCTCATCGACCTCCGCAGCGAGAACAGCGGCGTCACCGAGCGTGACATCGAACTCGCCCGCGGCCTCTCCGACCGCGCGACCAACGCGCTCTAATCCACGTCGAGCACAGCCTTTCCCGCGACCCGCCGGCCAAACAGCGCGTCAGCAGCCTCAGCGATGCGCGACCATGACCCGCGCCACCC
This sequence comes from Thermoflexus hugenholtzii JAD2, assembly GCA_945903275.1. GTDB lineage: Bacteria > Chloroflexota > Dehalococcoidia > UBA2979 > UBA2979 > RH-chloro-G1. The sequence continues at coordinate 19,634 of CAMDNW010000001.1, read as the reverse complement.
CACGTCCACCTGCAGTTTGCCTGCCTGCATCAGCCACATGAGGTACTCGATGTCCTCACCGGAGCGTGGACCTTTCGTGAACGCCTCGATCGTGCGGCGCATGCCCACCAGCGAGGGAAACGATGCCTCCTGCTGTGACGTGGTGCCGATGCACTGAACCACGCTGTTCTCCCCGAGTAGCCGCCACGCCGCCGCCAGTTGCGGCCCGCCCACGTTGTCGATGACGACATGGATCGGGGCCGTGACCCCTTCGAGGCCCACGACAATCTCGTCCGCCCCGAGTTCGCGCAGACCCTCGCCGCGCGCGACCGAACCGACGCTCGCAATGACGCGCGCACCACCAAGCGCCGCCAGTTGCACCGCGAACCGTCCGACGCCGCCCGAAGCGCCCGTCACAAGCACCCGCCGCCCGAGCAGCGCACCAGAGCGTCGTAGCGCACGCAGCGCCGTCACGCCCGCCACCGGCAGCGTCGACGCCTCACCGAGGTCAATATCATCCGGCACTACCGCTAACTCATCGAGGTCTACTGCGCGGCGCTCGGCCCAACCGCCCTGCGTGCCCATAGTCGTAACTACGCGCGCACCCTCTGCTGGCCCCTCGCCGCTTGCGGCGGGACGCAGCACAACACCCGATGCGTCCCATCCCGGCACAAAACCTGCCGGACGGTTACGGACGCCATTCAAGTCTCCGTAGTTCAGGGCGAGGTGCTGGACGGCCACCAGTGCTTGCCCAGGTAGTGGCTCTGGCTCGGGAGCCTCCGCCAGTCGCAGCCGGGCGGGAGCCTCTGGATCGACAATCAGCGCGCGCATATCCGTCCTCCATTCACGCCGTATCATAGTATCGAGCAGAATGGCGCGACATCTGAGCCTGGAAAATCCGCGATGACAGCATCGGGCGAAGCACTCCACATGCTGCTCACCAGCGACGTCCCTGGCTCCGCACTCGTGCTGGTGGAGCCTGATGGTTCGATGTCGAGCGCGGCACACCTCGAAGCCATCGCGCTGCTCCCCGGCTCGTTTAACCCGCTGCACGACGGCCATCGCCTGCTCGCCGCCGCCGCCCGCGAACAGGCCGGCCGCGAGGTGATCTTCGAACTCTCGGTGACCAACGTGGACAAGCCGCCGCTCATAGCTGATGAGGTCACGCACCGCCTCGCACAGTTCCGGGGACAGGCGCGCGTACTGCTCTCCCGCGCACCACGCTTCGTGGAGAAGGCGCGGCTACTGCCGGGGAGCACGTTCATAGTCGGTTGGGACACGTTCACGCGCCTACTGGAACCTCGCTACTACGGCGATGCCGAGGCGATGCGCGCCGCGCTGGCAGAGATCGGCGGCCGCGGTTGCCGCTTCCTCGTCGCGGGCCGCGCGCAGGGCAGTGTGTTCCGCACGCTCGCCGACACACCGATCCCCGAGGCGTTCACGGCCCTCTTCGAACCGATCCCCGAGTCCCGTTTCCGCCTCGACATCTCGTCGATGGCGCTGCGCGACGGCCTCTAACCGATGGACTATCGAGGTAAGGCTGCGCTGATCACCGGCGCGTCCTCCGGCATCGGCGCGGCGTTCGCGCAGGCACTAGCGCAGCGAGGCGATGGCGCGATCGTCAATGTCGCCTCGATCGCCGCGTGGCAGCCGACGCCGTATTCAGCGGTCTACGGCGCAAGCAAGGCCTTCGTGCTCTCGTTCTCCGAGGCGCTCACCGTCGAGAACCGCCATCGAGGCGTCCGGGTGCTCGCCCTCTGCCCCGGCCGTACCGAGACCAGTTTCTTCGCCGTCGCCGGCATCAGCACCGCTCGCCGTGGTGGCCGCAACCCTGAGCAGGTCGCAGAGACCGCCCTCCACGCGCTTGAACGAGGCCAGAGCGCCGTCGTCGATGGCGCATACAACACCATGCTCACGACCGCAGTCGGACTGCTGCCGCGCACGTGGGCGGCGAGGCTTGCGAGATGGCGGCTGCGGCCTCGCGAATGAACGTCATGCGCCCAACAAAAAAAACAGGGGAGGCCAGATGGCCTCCCCTGTTGGACGTGCGAGCCGTGACGGCTACGGGTACACAGGCTCCTCGGACCAGACGACCTTGCGGTCGCGCAGTTCTGTAATCTGGGCTTGGTCAAATCCGAGTTCACCGAGGATCTGATCAGTGTGCTCACCAGCGAGCATCCCCCCACCATAGGTGCCAGGGTTCTTCTCAAACTTCACGATCGGGCCCCACCGCTGGTAGTCGCCCATCACCATGTGGTGCGCGATTGGGTCAAGCCCGTTCGCCTTCACATGCGGGTCGTTCAGCCAGAACTTACCCGATGACGGATACGTGTCGGCCCGCACGCAGCCGACACCGGCCGCGGTCAGCGTCCGCTCCCACTCGTCGGCAGTCTTCGAGGCGAAGACCGGCTCGAGCACGGCGACGAGCGCGTCCGCGTTCGCAGCGCGCGCGCCCTTGTCCGCAAATCGCGCGTCGGACGCGAGACCAGCCTGACCGGCCGCCTGCACGAACTTCGTGAATGTCGCGTCATCCTCACCGCTGATGAAGGCCAACTGACCCTCAGCGGCATGGTACAAGCGGCGCAGCGGCCCGGTACCCATGATCATGCCGTCAATCACCGGGCGGTCAGGCTTGCCTTTGTACGACAGCGCGTCGTCCGAGTTCGCAAACTGGTTGGCCGAAACCATGCTCTGGAAGACCTGCTGACCCCTGCCAGTCTGGTCGCGGTAGTGCAGCGCCAGCAGCGCCGCCGCCTGCAAGCCCATCGCGCTGCACGGGTCAGGGTTCGACTCGTTGGCGCGAGTGAACTTGCGTGATGCCTCGCGGATGCCCTCCAGCGTGCTCGTGTCGCCGGGCCAGTCGGCGCCTGCCTGCATGAGCGCGCCACCGTTGACGGCGCCCGGGATCGGGTGCGCGCCGGGGTGTAGATAGCCGGGGCCGTCCGGGCCATAGCCGTTCAGGTTCATCCAGATGATGTCCGGCTTGATCGCCGTCGCCTGCTCGTAGCCAATGCCGAGGCGCTCCGGCACACCGGGCCGGTAGTTGTGGATGATGAAGTCGGCCTGCTTGATCAACTCGCGCACGATCGCCTGACCGTGCTCCGACTTCAGGTCGATACAGATGCTGTCCTTGCTGGAGTTGTTGCGCGTCGCACCGATGTAGGAACCGATGCCCGAGGAGCGGGCGAGGCCGCGGCCGGGGTCGCCACCGATCGGCTCGACCTTGATCACGCGCGCCCCCAAGTCACCGAGCAACGTGCAGGCAAGCGGCGTCGCGATGATCGTAGCGAACTCAAGCACGGTGATGCCGTGCAACGGGGCAAAGCCGTCGCCGGTGCCAGAGAACACGGGCAGCGTACGCGGCGCAGCCGCAAGCACTTCCTGCGTGTGCGCGCCGGGCGACGGGGCCGGGAAACCCGCTGCACCGGGAGTGTCGCGCAACTTGGCGACGGGGCCGGCCATGCGCAGCTTGCCGACAACCGGGTGCTCGTACTCAACGACTTCGCCGTTCGCGACCAAGTCGCGATGGTGCAGGGCATCCTGTGCGGTCTGCACGTAGTCCGCTGCGACATCCTCGTTCTGGTAGAAAATTTCCATCCACTCGGCGCGCGTCTTCTCAAGCGCGCGCGTAAGCATGATGTTGCGGACTTCCTCGCGCTTGTCCTCGGGCAAACCGTTGGGCGCGCCTGAGTACTCCGGGTTAGCGAGCACTTCTTCAATCAGACCGAGCGAGACGATGGATGCCTGGAACAGGTGCTCCATCAGGTTTGCGAACTGAATCCACTCGCCATCCTTGGCCATAATCGGCTGGTAGCCGAGGCTCGACATGGCAGTCGGCGTGTTCTGCGGGCCACGCTCCGTCGCCATCTTCTCGGGGTACTTCAGCTCCATCTGCTCGCGAACCATCGTGTTCTCGAACGGGAGCAGGCCCTGCAAAATGCTCGACTCGATCATCTGGCCGTGGCCAGTGCGCTTGCGCGCATGCAGCGCGGCAAGAATGCCGCCGACCGCGCCCAGCGATGCGCCATGCGTGCCGACCTGCACCGCCGCGAACGATGGGCCGAGGCGCGGGGCGATGTTCTGCACCGCCCAGAAGCGCCCGGCCTTCGCCGCGACCAGTGCCTCGTCATGCGACGGGTACTGCGCGTACGGGCCCTTGAGGCCCCACGCGGTGATCGAGCAGTAGACAAGCCCGGGGTTCAACTTCGACAGCGTCTCGTAATCAGCGGCGTGCTTCGCAGCCTCGCTAGGGCCATACGAGACGACGACGACATCGGCGCCCTTCACCAAGTCATGCATCTTCGCCTGGTCGCCCGCGTTCGCAAGATCGAGCGCAACGCTCTTCTTGCCGCGCAGCACCAGCGGCCACGTGTAGTCATCACGGTCGGCGCTGCCTCCCGGCGGCTCCACCTTGATCACCTCGGCGCCGTAGTCGGCGAGCACCATGGTGGCGATGCCACCCGGCCGCCCAACGCTCAGGTCGATAACGCGAATATCTTCAGCAGCTCCGGTCACAGTATCTCTCTCCCTCAATGCAACCCGCGTGGGATGAGGTGGCCGCAGTCAGCCTCCCAATGCGGGCCAATAGCGCGACTGTTATAGCGCAACTTGCACCCGCACAGTAAGGATCGAGGTCATCAAGCCCGTCCGAAGCGCCTATCATGACGCCCCGAAAGGCCTCGCCATGACCGTCGTCAGCCCCGCTGCTACCAATCGAGGCACCTTTCGCCTCGCAGTCACCACCATAATAGTTATGTCGCTTTCGATGTTCGTCGGCGGTGTTGCAGGCTTCGTCTACGGCCACGCGCCGCAGCGCGAGGCGCTCACAGTTACTACCGCCCTACCCGTCACCGACCCTGCCGCAGCCATCGCGGGCACCGTTATCGAGGTCACATCAGGCCGCCTCGTCATCGAGGCCGGCGGCAAGCGCACTGAACTGCGGCTCCCCGCCGATGCGATCGTTGAGGACATCCGCGCCCTACCCCCAGAATCGCTTACTCCGGGCACGGTCGTGAACGTCGGTGGCGAGCGGTCGGAGTTCGGGCTGGCGCTCACTGGTGTCGTCGCCCTGGAGCCACAGCGATGAGGCGGCTCGTCACAATCGCGATGCTGACCCTCGCGCTGGCCTCGGCGGCCGGCGGCGCGATGCTCGGCATCCGCCTCGGGCAGGCCGCCAGCGCGCCAATGGAGCGGCAATTGATGCTCGTCTCAGCGGAAGGCGCGCTGCCCGCTTCAGCCGGAACTGTGCGGTCAGCAGGCGGCTTCACCGGCTTCGACGGCGCGCGCGGGCTGAAGGGCGAGGCGCTCCGCAGCGGCACGATACGTTCGGTCGCAGGCGGCACGATGGTGATCGCGTCATCCGAAAGCACGCTGACCTTGCGCTACACCCGCGCCGAGCGCTTCTTCACGATCGCCCGCACTACCACTCCCCTACGCGCCGACGACCTCGTGCAGGTGTTCGTGCGCGATGGCGCCGCGACCGCTGTACTGCGCATCCCCGCGAGCATCGAGCAAGGCGCGAACCGCTAGCCGAGAATCGGCCCGCGCTACTGCGTGTGGCGCAGCGCCGCCGCCCCCGCCCGCCGCACCACCTCACCCCACGCGACCACCACCGCCGCCAGCGCGCAGCCGCCGACGACTACAAGGCCCGCGCCGATCACCCGCCAGTCGCTCTGCAACGTGAACGGCGGGACGACGCGTGTACCTGCGCTAGTGACTTCCAGCGCGGTGAGCATGACATCGGCGATGCGCCGGCCAAGCAAGAAGCCGAGCACGCCGCCACAGAGCGCGAGCACGCCCCACTCCAGCAACAACGAGCGCAACAGTTGCGGCGCGCTCACGCCGAGCGCGCGTAACACCGCGAACTCCGTGACGCGCCCACCCACCGCAATCAACACCGCGATCCCGAAGCCCGCCGCCGCGATCAGCACCACCGCCACCGCTGCCACCAGCAGCACCCCCGCACCTGAGGCCACCAGCGACGGATCCGCGAGCGTGTCGTCCAGCATCGCTGATCGCAACAGCATACCGCCCGCATCGACCAGCAATGGCGACTCTTCCCGGTTCGCGAGGTGTGTGAGCAGCGCGCGTTGCTCCGGCAGCGTCAGGCTGTCCTCGGTGTCCACCCACATCTCAGTGGCATACGGCAGCGCACGCGATCCGCCGAGCAGCGCCAGCGCACGCAGTCGCACGCGATCGGTCACGATGAACGGGGCGGCCGGGTCGATGGTCGGGAACATCTCCACGACGCCCGCGACCCGCAGCGGCACCCGCACGCCGTTCTCCAGCACCACCAGCGCCTCGCCGCCCGCGCGCGCGCGCAGGACATCCAGCGCCCGCGCGCTGAACAGCGCGGGCAGCGCGCCATCCGGGTCGGGAGCTGCGAGCACGCTCTCGCGCTGCGAGAAACTCGTCTCCCACGACCAGCGCCCCGCACGCACGCCGCCATGCGTACGCGCCGAGGAGACTTCGAACGCCTCGGGCGTCCCCGGCTGCGTGTAGACGCGCCAGCCCGATGGCACTTCGAAGTCGTCGATCAGTGTCACCCCACCCGTAGCATCGACGGCGCGCAGATCGTCGATGAACAGCGCGCCATCGCGGCGCACGAAACTCTCCTCGCGCAGTCGAAAGCCCGCAAGCCGCAACGGGCGCGGCGCGAACAACTCACGCGGGTACTCAAGGTTCACCTCACGCCATTGGCGCCCCGGCAACTCGATCACCGGCAGTTCGTGGTAGCCGCCCTCAGCGTCGCGCACGCGTGCAGCGAAGCCGATCAGGCCGGTCACCGTGTCGGCGTACAGGTGCATGCGAATCGCGACGGCATTATCTGGTAGCGCGATGCCGAGGTGCGCGTCCTCCGTGTTCTGTATCTGGTCGAGCAGAGCTGGGAGCGGCTGCGCAGCGAAGTCGTCGCGCGACCAGAGCATCGGCCCCGCCCGCGATGGATCTTCGATGCCCACGACCGCAATCTCGCCACCGGTCGGTGCACGCAACGCGCCTCGGTACACGAGCGTCGCGTCGCGGACGCCCTCAGTCTTCCGCAGCGCCGCAAGCCGCTCGCCCACGTCGCTCCCCGGCTGGTCGAGCGTCGCGCGCAGGTCGGCGCCCACCTCGTATAGCGCACGGTCACGATGCGAGCGGCTGACCGTCGGGCCGTACGACGCCGCGAACGTCGCGACCGAGGTCGCCATCACCAGCAGCATCAGCACGCGCGCGTGCGTCGCCGGCGCGCGCGCCATCTGCTGCAGCCCCACGCCCACCGTCGACCCACGCAGCGGCACGATCGCCACGAGCGTGAACCGCAACAGCGGCGCATACAGCCGCAACACCATCGCCGCCACCGCGAGCGTGAGCACCAACGGGAACAGCATCAACAGCGGATCGCTCGACCAGCCACCTACCGCCTTCGGGTCGAACACCGATCCCCGCCGCGATATCTGCCAGAATTGCGCCGCCGCCAACATCATCACGCCGACATCGAGGAAGTATCGCTGCACGAAGCCCCGCCCGCGTGGCCGTGCTCGCTCCCGCCGTTCATCGAGCACGCCGCGTCGCGCCATCACCCATGCCGGTGCCGCAATCGCAGCCACCGAGATCAGGGCGCCGGCAGCGGAGAAGGCGTACGCCTCCGGCGTCACCGCTGCGGGCAGCGGCCCCCCGCCCGTACTCCGCTCGAACACCGGCAAATACCCGAGCAGTGCGACGCTGCGCACTGCGATCCATGGCCCCGCCAGCGCAGCGGGTACTGCAATGAACAGCGCCTCGAACGCCGCGAGGCCCGCAAGTTGTCCAGCGCTGGCACCCCGACTGCGATAGACGTTCATCTCGTCCGCCCGCCGGTCGGCCAGCATCGATGCCGCCAGCACAAGGTAGAAGACGATCACCCCGACCACCTGCAACAAGATCAGCAGCAGCGGGATACGCGAGAACGTCTGCGCATCGCGGAAGCTGCTCAGGTGCTTGGCAAGGTCGAGACGGCCGCCTGCACGCAATCCGAGCGTGGTCTGAATGTCCCGCTGCCATGCTTCGATGTCCGCAATCGCATACGACACGTCCGCCACGCGTAGCCCGCGCAGGTCGGGCACCACACCTGCCCGGTGATGTGCACGCAGTTCGGGGAACCGCTGCGCGATCACGCCCATGTACTGCTCTGGCGTCGTGATCAGCAGCAGTCCGCCCGCTCCCGGCTCCGAGACGCGAGTGTTCGGCGCGTTCGGTACGGCCCACGAGGCGTCGAAGAACTGCCAGCGCGCGTCATTCGCGTCGCGGCGGCGCACGAAGCCAACCACCGTCGCCGCACCCTCCGGTGCAACGGTGAGCGACGGGCGGCAGCGCACCTCGGCCGCCGCGACGGCAGGGTTTTCCGAAGGTGGCACGCGCGGGCAGTCATCAAACGCCGACAGCGCGAGCACGACCGTGTCGCCGATGGCCGCGTATCGCTCGTAGCCTGCGGGCAGTACGACCTCAGCGCGATCACTCGCTTCCGGCAGCCGCCCTGCTAAAACCTCGACGTGCTCCGCGAGACCGGGCATAGCGGCGAGGTACGCAGGCCACGCGATCCCCAGCTGCTTCGGTAGCGACGCCTGGATGCGCTGCGAGCGCTCCTCCACCAGCAGGCCATCGCCGAGCCAGACGATCCGCGCGCGCGTCGCCTCATCCATCGCCTCGCGGATGCGGCGATCCCGGCTGTCGCCCAGCTGCGAGCCGTCGAGCGTCAGTTGCAGCACCTGGTCGCCGGGATCATCGATGCCTTGTTCCAGCCGGTAACGCAGTCCTAGGTCGGCCATCGCGTCGGCGTAGACGGGCACCACGGCCAGCAACACCGAGGCCAGCAGCACGCCGAGGCCAGTCGCGGCAAGCAGCGGCCAGTGTGCCCGCATACGGTGCCGAGCGAGCAGCCAGAACGCGGAAAACGTGCCCACGGCGCGGAGTCTACGCGCCGCACGTACAATCCGCCCTCGTGGGCCGATTTCGTTCTCTCCCGGTGCTGGCGATCAGGCGCATGGCCGCGAACCGGCGGCTGCTCGCCAGCGTCGCGCTGGGCGCGCTGATCTCCTCAGCCATCCTCTCCGCTACCTCCATCTACGCCGATGCCATCCGCGACCTCGGCCTGCGCTACGCGCTCGAACACCCGCGCGCCACCAACGACGTGGACATCCGCATCACCCGCGAGGCGGCGACCGCGCGCCAGCAGGCCTACCGCCAATCCAGCGCCCGCGAGGACGCCGCAGTGCGCGAGGCACTCGCCGGCGCGGTCGGCGGCGTGGTGCGACAAGGCACCAGCCAGACGTTCTACCTCACCGCGCCGAACGCCGCAGTCAACGAACAGGACCTACGCCGCCCACGCGCGCAACTGCGCTTCCGTGACGGCCTTGATACACACCTCACCGTCGTGCGCGGCGAGTTGCCCTTTGCCGCTCAGCCGCCTGAAGGGCCGGTCGCCGTCGCGTTGAGCGAGGAGACTGCCACGCGCAACAACGTCAGCGTCGGCGACCGCTTGGCGCTGCACGCCTGGTGGGACACTGACCGCCGCCCCATGCTCGTGCAGATCGCCGCCCTCGTGCGCGTGACGCAGCCTGGAAACCCGTACTGGACAGACGCGACCCGTGTCGTCGAGGACGCACAGGAGTCGTGGGAACAGTTCGTGCTGCTGCTGCCGGAGGATGCGTTCTTCGCCGCACTCACCGCGGGCGCACCAACCGCCTCCGCGACCTATGCCGACCGCTACACCATCGATGCTCGCGCCCTCAATGCGCGCGATGCTCCGGCCGTTGCTACCGGCGTCACCGCCCTCCCTAGCGTGCTCGCCGGGTTCGAACGCAGGGTCACGATGGAGAGCGGGCTGGCGAAGACGCTGGAGACCTTCGACGACCGTCTTTTCTTCGTGCGCATCCCGCTGTTCGTGCTGCTGCTCCAGATCGGCGGCATCGTCGCGTACTACCTCGTGATGGTCGCAACGATGCTCGTCGAGCGACAAGCGCCGGAGATCGCGGTGCTGCGCAGCCGGGGCGCGAGTCCTGGCCAGTTGCTGTTCGAGTTCGGGATCGAAGGCTTCATCCTCGCGCTGCTCGCCGCAGCCGCCGGGCCGCTGCTCGCCGCCGCCGTGATCTCGGCGCTCGGCCCAATGCCCGCCTTCACCGCGCTCTCGGGCGGCGGCCCGCTCGAGGTGCACCTGTCCACGCAGGCCTACGCCTTCGCCATCGCGGGGGCGCTGCTCGCCTTCGGTGCGTTCATGATCCCTGCCTGGCGCGCGACGCGCAGCACGGTCGTCGAGTTCCGCCGCGCTTCCGCGCGCCCGCGTCCGGTGCCGCTGCTGCTCCGCTACTACCTCGATGTCGCCCTCGTCGTCGTGCTGGCGATACTGTTCTGGCGGCTGCGGCAGGACGACCAGCTCTTCACGCGCACTGTCTTCGGCGGCCGCCAGTCCGACCCGCTCATGCTGGCGACGCCGACTGTGCTGATGCTCACCGTCGGCGTAGTCTTCCTGCGGCTCTTCCCGCTCGCACTGCGTCTGCTCGCCTGGATGATCGGGCGCGTCGCAGGTGCGGCGGCGCTCGTCGGCATGAGAGCGTTGGCCCGTGACCCTAGCCACTATTCCCGCCTCGTGCTGATGCTGATGCTCGCCACCGGCGTCGGCATGTTCGGCGCGACGTTCTCCGCCACGCTCGCCCGCTCCTACGATGACCGCGCCCGCTACCCGGTCGGCGCCGACGTGCGCGCCGCCGATATGCGCGCGCTCTTCGAGCGCGGCGACGAGGCGTTCCTGCGCGCCGTCACCGCCGTCCCCGCTCGTGCCGTCAGTCCCGCGATCCGCACCGAGGGTGCGGTACTCGCGAATGGCAAGAACGAGTCGGTCACGCTGCTCGGCGTCGAACCCGATACGTTCCGCGAAGTCGCGTACTTCCGCGACGACTTCGCGGCAGAACCGCTCACCGTGATAGCGGACAATCTCGCACGCAACGCACCGCCGGCGAACACCGTCGCGCTGCCTGACGACATGCGGCAGATCGGCGTCTGGGCGAAGTTCCCCGACATTCGCGGCCCTGTCGGCGTCATCGCCGCGCTGCGTGACGGCAACGGCCGCCTCGCGCGCATCACCCTCGGCGTCGCGCGCCCCGCCGACGCCGCCACGCGCGAGTGGCGCTTCTTCAACGCACCCATCGAGGCTGCCCGCCCGCCTTCCGGACGCGGCGCGCCGCCCAGCCTCACCGCGCCGTACACGCTCGAAGCCGTCTACTTCGCCACCCAGAGCGCGATCACCGCACAACGCGGCGTTGCGCTGCTCGGCCCGCTGCACACCTCGAATATCGCCGCGCCGCCGCTCGCGCCCAACACGGAGTCGGTCGCCTCCGATGCCCCATTCGCGGGCGCACGCCTCATCAACGCCTTCCCCGCTGCGGAGTTCGAGGTGATTCAAGGCCAGCGCGCCCAACGGACCACCGACACCGCACGCTCCGACCCCGACGCGCCCACCGGCGCGAGTGCCTCTGTCCGCTACGAGTGGAACGACACGCGCGTGACGCCTCGCGACCGCGGCCTGCGGCCGGTGACCGACGGTGAGGCTGCCGCGGTGTATCTCCCGCAGGCAGTGGCCAGCCGTGCGGAACTGCGCACGGGCGACACGTTCCAACTGCTGGTGAGCGGCGTATACCTCGATGCCCGCCTTGCCGGGACGTTCGAGCTCTTCCCCACCTACGACCCGAACGTCGCCGGCCGCTCCGGTTTCGCCGTCATACATGCCAGGCGACTGGCCGAAGCCGCGAATGGCGCGCTCGCCACCCGCCCGATCGCCTTCAACGAGGCATGGTTCGCCTCGGACGACCCCGTGCGTACACGTGAGGCACTCGTGGAGTGGGAGCCGCAGACGCTGCGCGACACCGCCAGCGAACGTGCCCTCGCCGACGAAGACCCGCTGATTGCCGCAGGCTGGGCGGGCATCCTCTCCATCTCGTTCGGGACGGTGCTGCTGCTCTCGGCGATCGGCTTCGTGCTCTACTCCTACCTCACCGCGCAAAAGCGCGCGCTGGAGTTCGCAATCCTGCGCACGCTCGGCTTCTCGCGGCGGCAGGTGTTCCTGGTCGTCGCGCTCGAATACTGTGTCATCGTGATCGCCGGCATGGGCCTTGGCACCATCGTCGGGCTGCAGGTCGGTCAGCGCATGATGGAGGTGTTCGGCGTCAGCGAGACTGGCGCGGCCGTGCTGCCGCCATTCGCGCTCGCCATCTCGTGGGGCAGCGTAGCCGTGATCTGGGCTGTACTCGGCGCGGCGTTCATCCAGACCATGGGGGCCGTGGTGCTACTCTACGTCCGCCTCGCCATCCACCGTGCGCTCCGTGTCGGCGAAGGGTAGCCGCGTGACCGCATCGCCCGACGAGGCCTACGTCCTATGTGAGGACGTCTTCAAGATCCACAAGACCGATGAACTCGAGGTCGTCGCGCTGCGCGGCCTCGACCTCGCCGTCGCCCCGGGCGAGGTGATGGCGATCGTCGGCGCCTCCGGGTCCGGTAAGTCCACGCTGCTCAACATTCTCGCCGGCCTCGACCAGCCCTCCGCCGGCCGCGTGCGCGTCGGCGCGCGCGATCTGCTCACGATGACCGAGTACGAACTCACCGACTACCGCCGCGCCGAGGTCGGCTTCGTCTGGCAGCAGACCGGCCGCAATCTCATCCCGTACCTCACCGCCCTCGAGAACGTCGAGGTGCCCCAACTCATCGAAGGCATCAGCCGCCAGGAAGCCTCAGCCCGCGCGGCCGATCTGCTGGAGCAGGTTGGCCTCGGCGATAAGTTTGACCACCGCTCGCACCAACTCTCCGGCGGCGAGCAGCAGCGTGTTGCCATCGCCGTCGCACTCGCCAACACCCCGCCCCTGCTGCTCGCCGACGAGCCCACCGGCGAACTCGACAGCGCCACAGCGACCGAGGTGTTCGCCGCGATCCACCAACTGAACGAGGCGACCGGCGTCACCGTGATCATCGTCTCCCACGACCGCGCGATCACGCAGCGCGTCGATCGCGTGGTGACCATGCGCGACGGCCGCACGAGCGCCGAACTCGTCCGCCCGCGTTCATTCCGCCGTGACCGCATACAGGAGATGCGCGAGTTCGCACTCGTCGACCGCAGCGGGCGTATGCAGATCCCGCGCGAGTTCACCGACCGCCTCGGCATCCACGGTCGCGCCCGCCTCGAACTGCACGGCGACCACGTCGAGATTCGTCCCGGCGACGCCGATGACGAGGCTGGCGCATGACCGCCCCACGCGGCCCACAGCCCACTGCGGTCGAGGTACACCACGTCTCCCGCGCCTTCACGGGCGGCGGCCACACTGTCTATGCCGTGCGCGAAGTCTCTCTGACCATACCGAAAGGCCAGTTACTCGCCATCGTCGGTCGTTCCGGCTCCGGCAAGACCACACTGCTGAACCTGATCGCCGGTCTCGACAAGCCCGATAGCGGCCGGGTGTCGCTCGATGGCCGTGACATCACCGATGCCAGCGAGTCTGAACTGACCGAGTTGCGCCGCCACTCGATCGGCTTCGTCTTCCAGTCGTTCGGTCTGCTACCGCTCTTCTCAGCGGCGGAGAACATCGGCCTCGCGCTGCGCGTCGCTGGCGTGAGCAGCCGCGAGGAGGCCCGCCGCACCACCGAACTACTCGGCCTCGTCGGTCTCAGCGCGCGCGCCGGCCACCGCCCCTACGAACTCTCAGGCGGCGAGCAGCAGCGCGTCGCCGTTGCCCGCGCCCTCGCCAATCATCCCGCGCTTCTGATCGCCGACGAACCCACGGGCGAACTCGATACCGTCACCGGCGCACAGATCTTCGGGCTGCTGCGCGAGGCGTCGCGCGACGGGATCACCATCATCATGGCGACCCACGACCCGCTCATCGTCGACTACGCCGACCGCGTCGTCGAGATGTCCGACGGCAGCCTGCTCCCCGAAGGCGAAGGCGTCGTCACTGGCGCGCTCTACCGCCGGGACTAACCACCGCACGCCTTGCCCTGCGCCTTCGTTCTCACGGTACGAAGTGCGAAGGATCGCCCGATGCTCAACCGCGTGCGCCCGTTCATACTCTGGAGCCTCGTTGCCCTGCTGACGCTCTGGGCTGCCACAGCCACGGCCCAGACTCCAGCTGCTGGCGCTCTCACCGGCCAAATGCCCGCGTCCGGCGGTATAGCACTCACGGTCTGGAGCGGCGGCAATGCCGATGCACTCGCAGGCACCGCCGAGGCCAACGACTGCCTCTTCCGTGCCGTCTGGGTGGTCGAGCAGTCCACCTGCACAGGCTGGCTGCGCGGCGCGCCCGCCTTGGTGAACTAGACGTTCGAGGCGCGCTTCCCCTCGCGCGTGATGCCTCCGGGCGCAGTGCTTGTGGTCTACACGAGTCCCGCACCAGCACCCTCAGCGAACCGCGCCATCGGCGCATGCCCGCTCTTCCCGGACGACAATCCGTGGGCCACAGACATCTCGGGCTATCCCGTGCATCCGCGTTCGGATGGCTACATCAACTACATCCTCGCGATCGGCGGGAACCGCAATCTCCATGCCGACTTCGGCTCGAATCCTGAGTACGGCATCCCCTACACCATCGTCCCCGCGACACAACCCACGACTCCGGTCGTCTTCGAGTACGCCGGTGAGAGCGACCCCGACCTCTACCCAATTTCCGTCGATGTCCGCATCAAGGCAGGCTCCGATCGACACGCGCTGATTGTGCGCGAAGGCGAATGCCGCTTGTACGAACTGTTCGCGCTGATGCGCACCTCAGTAGGCTGGCAAGCCGATTCGGGAGCCCTCTTCGATCTGCGCTCCAATGCGCTCCGACCGCGCGGCTGGACTTCGGCAGACGCCGCCGGCCTCCCGACCATCCCCGGCCTCGTCCGCATCGACGAGGTGCGCGCAGGCGCCATCAACCATGCCCTGCGTTTCACGGTGTCCCGTACCCAGCGCTCGTTCATCACTCCCGTCACCCACTACGTCAGTTCGATCACCGATCCCAACGCACCGCCGATGGGGCTACGCCTGCGCGCCGACTGCGACATCTCGCGGTTCCCGGGTCAAGTGCGGGGCGTCCTCGAAGCGCTACGTCGCTACGGCATGTTCGTCTCAGACAACGGCTCCAACCGGTACATCACGGGGGAGACTGAACCCGGTTGGGATGACAGCGATCTGAACCAACTGAAGACCGTGCCCGGCAGCGCTTTCGAGGCCGTCGATAACGGCCCCGTCGTTACCTCGGCGTGGTAACGGCCTCATCGAAGCTACCCGCCGTCTGCTTCGGCGGCGGCGGCCGCTTCGCTGCCAAGAAGAAGCCTGACCCAAGCAGCGCACCGATCGCGAGGATCGTAAAGCCCATCCGGTAGTCTCCGGTACGATCCGCTAGCACACCCGCCACGATCGGCCCAGTAGTGTTGCCCAGTGTCACAATCAGCGACGAAACCCCCATGATCTTCCCGAAGTTCGTCGTGCCGAAGTAATCGGCGCGGATCGCCTGCATCAGCGGGCCGCGCGTACCCCACGCCCAACCATGCAGCACCGCAAACGCCACCACCATCAGTGTGCTGCTCGCGAACGCCAGCAGCACCAGCGCCAGCGCGTGAAAAAACATGCAGATTGTCGCGATGACCCGCTTGTCGAAGCGATCCCCAAGGATACCGCCGCTGATCTGCCCGCCGATCTGCATCGCCGTCATCAGCGCCACAAACCCGCTCGCCTGCGTCAGCGTGTAGCCCATGTTTTCCGTGAGGTGCAGCGAGACGTGCACCATCACAGCCGAGACGATCAGCAACGCCGCGGCGTGCCCCAGCGAGATGTACCAGAATCCCGGCGTGCGGATCGCCTGCCCCACTGTGAAGTCCTCGGAGCCATCCAGCGCCACCGTGCGCGCCACTTCGCCGTGGCTACGCGATGCCTGCGCATCTGCCGCCGAGATGATCGGCAAGCCGTCCGGTGTGTCGCCGTATAGCTCGGGACGGTGGCGCATTATCATCGACAGCGGCAGGCCGAACACCATAATCAGCACACCCGAGGCGATAGAGACCGGCCGCCAGCCAAAGCGCTCGATCGCCGCCACCGTAATCGGCACCAGCAGCCCGCCCGCCGCGAACCCGATCTGCGCGATCGCCAGCGCCTTCGAGCGGTGCCGGTTGAACCACGAGACGAGCGAGACAGTGATCGCGAGGAAGCCGCCGAGCGTGCCGCCCACTGCCATCACGAAGTAGACGATGTAGAAATGCAACAGCGACTGGATGAAAGCGAACGCAATCAGCCCGCCACCCAGCAGCACAATCCCGATCAGCATCACGTTGCGCGGCCCAAATTTGTCCAGCAGCCAGCCTTCGACCGGCCCGAGCATCCCGCTCTCCAGCCGCGCCATTGAGAACGCCCCAGACAGCGCCCCTCGGCTCCACCCGAACTCGCTCCGCAGCACCGCCGCGTACGTGCCAAACACCTGGTTGAACAGCACCGCAATCACGAGCTGCACACCCGCCGCCGCGCCTACCATCCACCACCCGTAGAACACCCGCCCCTGCGGGCGCAGCGTCGCGTCGAGGGAAACTCGCAGCCGCGACCCACTTTGTCCGCCGGTCATGCTGACTCCTTGATGCCGGCTGCCGATGCTGGCCGAGTGTACGCCGCTCACTCCGCAGCGGCGCGCGGCAAGCATCCCTCAGTAGATCGCACCACGCGCCTTGCATCACGTTTATGATGCGCGGAGCACCCGCTCCGACCTCGCGGCGCCTCGCGCGAGTAAGCGGGAGATGGGATAGAGGGAGCCACCATGCCCGGACCACTCACAGGACTCACCGTGCTCGACTTCAGCAGCGGCATGGCCGGCGGCCTCGCCGGGGCTGTCTTCGCCGACTTCGGCGCTGAGGTCATCAAGGTCGAGCCGCCCAGCGGTGACCCCGGTCGCAAGGAAGCGGCGTGGATCGGCTGGAACCGGGGCAAGCAAAGTGCCGTCATCGACCTCGAAACACCCGAGGGTCGCGAGCAGGCGCGGCAACTCGCGCTGCGCGCCGACGTACTACTGGAATCCTCGCCGCCCGGCACTATGGCCCGCTACGACCTCGGCTACGACACGCTCGCGAAGGCGAACCCGCTGCTCGTCTACACCTCGATCAGTGGCTGGGGCCAGCACGGCCCGCTCGCGCAGGTGCCTGCCTCCGAAGGCGCCATCGCCGCGAAGTCCGGCCGCATGAAGCAGTTCGAGGGCCAGCCAGACCGCGAAGGCCCCGTCTACGTCGCCGTCCGCACCGCAACATGGGCTGCGAGCCAGGCCGCGGTACGCGGCACGCTCGCCGTGCTGCGCGTCCGCAATGAGCGTGGCCGAGGCCAGTGGGTACAGACCAGCCTGTTGCAGGGCATGATCCCCTACGAAGGCCGCCTGATTAATCGCCCCTTCACGCGCCGCGACCCGCAGTCGTTCCCGGCCGCGCGTGGCGCGGGGATGCCGACGCTCCAGTACACCCCCGTCCGTACCAAGGACGGCCGCTGGATGCAGCACGCGAACCTGATGGTGCGCCTCTACCACTCCTACCTGCGCGCGGTCGGCCTTGGCTGGGTGTTCGAGGACGACCGATTCAAGACCGCCCCCGCCCTCAACGACGAGGCTCGCGAACAACTGCGCGACATCATGTTCGAGACCGCGCAGGAGAAGACGCTCGATGAGTGGATGCGCATCTACGTCGACGACGGCAATGTCGCCGCTGAGCCGTACCTCTACACCGTCGAAGGCATGCAGCACGAGCAGTTCCTGCACAACGAGCACGTCGTCGAGGTCGACGACCCGCGCGTCGGCAAGGCGAAGATTCTCGGCCTCCTCGCCAACCTCGGCGAGACATCCGGCAAGGTCGGCGGCCCCGCTCCCGAGGTCGGTCAGCACACCGCACAGGTACTCGCGAAGATCGCGACGCCTGCGCCGGCAGTGGCCTCTGCCGCCGTGAGCAACGGCGCGCCGAAGGCGGTGCTCGATGGCGTCACAATTCTCGACTTCTCCACCGTCATCGCCGGCCCCTATGGTGCGGCGATGCTCGGCGACATGGGCGCGCGCATCATCAAGGTCGACGCAACCCCCGAGCGCGAGCAGACCCGCATGAGCGCCGCCGGTGCGAACGCCCTCAACGGCCTCAAACTTTACGCGGGGAAGGAGTGCATCCAGGTCGACCTCCAGACCGAAGATGGTCAGCGCATCGTCCACCAACTGATCGAGAACGCCGATGTGCTGCTGCACAACTTCCGACCCGGCGTCCCCGCACGCCTCGGCATCGACTGGGAGACCTGCCAGACCATCAACCCGCGCCTCATCCACATGTACATCGGCGCATACGGCCCCACCGGGCCGCACCACCGCCGCCCCGGCGCACACCCGCTCCCCGGCGCGCTCTTCGGTGGCGCGCTCCGGCAGGCAGGTGCCTCCATGCCGCCCGACCCCAGCCAGCCGATGGATCTCGCACAGATCCGCGAGACCGCACGCATGCTCATGCGCGCCAACGAGGGCAACCCCGACCCCAACTCCTCGCAGGCCGTGAGCACCAGCATCATGCTCGGCCTCTACGCCCGCGAGGTCACCGGCCGTGGCCAGTCGATCTGGGCCACCATGATGCAGGCCAACGCCTGGGCCAACGCCGACGAGGCCTACGACTTCGAGGGACGCCCTGGCTACGCCATCCCCGACGCCGGCTGCTACGGCCTGCACGCGCTCTACCGCCTCTACCGTGCGAGCGAGGGCTGGGTCTTCCTCGCCGCGCTGACCGACGCCGAGTGGCAGGCGTTCTGCCGCACCGCCGAACACGCTGACCTGCTGGGAGACCCGCGCTTCGCCTCGGACGCCGCCCGCCGCGAGCACGACGCCGAACTCATCGAGGCACTCGAGACTCTCTTCGCCACGAAGCCGTCCGCCGAGTGGGAGTCGCTGCTCACCGCCGTCGGCGTCGCCTGCGTCGAGGCACACCGCGACAGCGGCGAGTTCTTCGAGGAGCACCCGCAAGCCGTCGCCAACCATCTCGCGGAGGAGACCAACAGCGCCAGCGGGCGCGTCGGCCGCTACCTGCGGCACGGCGGCATCGTGCAGTTCTCGGACTCCCCCGGCCGTTTCGGCCCTGGCGCCTTCGGCGGCGAGCACACCGTCCGCCTAATGGAAGAGCTCGGCTACACAGCCAGCCAGATCGCTGCCTTCCGCGAGCATCGCGTCATCGACTGGGAAGAACCCAATCGCATCGTGGCGGCGCTCTCGTAGCACAAATCAAGGCCGCCCGAAGCGTTCTCGAGGGCCTTTTAGCACTCAGAACGCGACTCTGTAATAGATAATGGGTCGACTAGCGCAGATTATGGCTTGCTGTGTGGTATACAACGAGCGTAGGTCACGGCTATTTTCTGAATGCCATTCCGGCGGAGGCTTGCTCGCAAAACCCAGCCAGCTAGGGAGGTTCATATGGAACAAGGAACTTGGTTACGCACTTCTGTGGCTCGCCGCTCCATCCTGCGCGGTAGCGCGGTCGGGTTTGCAGGCATCGCAGGGGCTGCGTTGCTCGGCTGCGGCGGCGGTGACAGTTCAGCATCAAGTGGCAGTTCAGCATCAAGCGGCGCACCGGCTGGCAGCCCAATGGCAGACTCCGGAGCCCCAAAGAACGTCAAGCGCGCCGAAGGCTTCGACCCGAAA